>JAGRLC010000172.1 GCA_020441995.1 Rhodobiaceae bacterium | reverse complement strand
CGACGTGGTGCTGGTGGAGACCGTCGGTACCGGCCAGTCAGAAACTTCCGTCGCCGATATGGTCGATACGTTCCTGGTTCTGATGCTGCCGGGTGCGGGCGATGAACTTCAGGGCATCAAGAAGGGTATCCTTGAACTGGCCGACATCATCGCCATCAACAAGTCGGAGGGCGAGAACCGCCAAAGGGCACAGAGTGCAGCGGCTGAATATGTCGCGGCGCTGAAGATCCTGATGCCGCGCGTGCCGCAATGGCAGCCGCCGGTGCTGACGATCTCGGGTTTGGCCGACGAAGGGCTCGACAAGCTGTGGCGCGAGGTGGTGCGGCACCGCGAGGTGACGCAGGCCGCTGGCGCTTTCGGCAAGACCCGCGCCGACCAGCAGGTCAAATGGATGTGGGCGATGCTCGAGGATCGCATTCTCGGCAGGCTTACCCGTGATCCGGAAACAAAAAAGAAGATACGCGAACTGGAAGCACAGGTGCGCGACGGAACCAGGGCCGCGACGCTGGCGGTCGAGGACATCGTCGCCGGAATGGATGGCTGATGGCCAGCCGTCCGCGCCTGCTGATCACGGGCTTTGGCGCTTTTCCCGGCGCGCCGGAAAATCCGACGCAGACGCTGGTCAACGAAGATCGCATGGAAAGGGTCGCACGGCTGAAGGGCGTCGATCTGATTGCGCAGGTGCTGCCCGTCGAATACGCGCTGCTTGGTGTCTGGCGCGATGCGCTTGACATAGTCCGGCCGGACGCGATCCTGCATTTCGGGCTGGCGTCACGTTCACAAACCATCCGCATCGAGACCAAGGCGCATAACAATGCCGCGCCGTACCGGTGCGATGCCGCCGGCGGGTTGCCACATCGCATCATTGACCCTGAAGGCCCGGCGATCCGCCGCGTCAATCTGCCGGTCGATGATCTGGTGCAGGCTGTCCAGTCGACCGGGCTGTTCGTGCGCTGCTCCGTCGATGCGGGCGATTATCTGTGCAACGCGATCCTTTATGCCTCTTTGCAATGGTGCGCTGACAATCGCGGCGCCATGGCCGGTTTCATCCATGTTCCCGGCGAAAGCGCGGAGATATTGCGTCCGGCCTATGAGGCGATTGTCGCGGAAATGATCATGCGGCTCAGCCGGAGCGCGGCATGAACCGGCTGAACATCGGCGCCACCGCCATGAAGGCAAGGCCGATCGGGAACAGGTGCCCCGCTGCAAGGTTGTAGGATTGCAGATAGGCCTGAAACGGTTGGCCCAATACGACGAGCGCCAACGAGGCCTCTATGGCGATCAGCGTGACAACGCCGATGACACCGAGCCCCAAGAGCCATGGCAGGCTTCGCCCCTGACCGAACGCGTTACCCATCCAGCAGCCCAAGGCGAAGACCGCAACGGTGACCAGCGGAAACTCGATGTAATATCCAAGCCACGCGCCCAGCGCAGGTGTCAGTACGAGGACGCGCAGCAGCCCGAAGACATACCCGATCGCGAACGCGAAGAGGCCGTAGCGGATTCCGGGGCGGATCAGCGCGCTCATCGCACGATCAGAAGAACGCCTGCAAACCCGTCTGGGCGCGGCCCAGGATGAGGGCGTGCACGTCGTGGGTGCCCTCATAGGTGTTGACGGTCTCCAGGTTCGCGACGTGACGCATCACGTGGTACTCTTCCTGGATACCGTTGCCGCCGTGTATGTCGCGGGCGACGCGGGCGATGTCGAGCGCCTTGCCGCAGTTGTTGCGNNTGCGCTTGACGAGGGAGATCATCTCCGGCGCCATGCGGCCTTCGTCCATCAATCTGCCGACGCGCAATGAACCCTGAAGTCCGAGCGTGATCTCTGTCTGCATGTCGGCGAGTTTCTTCTGCACCAGCTGCGTCGCGGCCAGCGGCCGGTCGAACTGCTTGCGGTCGAGCGTGTATTGCCGCGCGCGGTGCCAGCAGTCTTCGGCGGCTCCCATCGCGCCCCATGAAATGCCGTAGCGCGCCCGGTTGAGACAGCCGAACGGACCTTTCAGGCCGGAAACATTCGGCAGAAGTGCTGTTTCCGGCACCTCGACATTGTCCATGACGATCTCGCCGGTGAT
>JAGRLC010000063.1:16978-54858 GCA_020441995.1 Rhodobiaceae bacterium | reverse complement strand
AGCCGGATTTCGGCATGCGCTGGGCGGCGCTCGATGTCGATTTCGAAATGTTCGGCAAGGATCACCAGACCAATGCCGTCATCTACGACCGCATCTGCAACATCCTCGGCGGACGCGCGCCGGAGCATTTCGTCTACGAACTCTTCCTCGACGACAAGGGCGAGAAGATCTCAAAGTCCAAGGGCAACGGCCTGACCATCGACGAATGGCTCACCTATGCCTCGCCGGAAAGCCTGTCGCTGTTCATGTTTTCCCAGCCGCGCCGCGCCAAGCGGCTCTATTTCGATGTCATCCCGCGCAACGTCGATGACTATTACACCCACCTTGCCAATTACGAGGGGCAGGAGCCGGACAAGCAGCTCGAAAACCCGGTCTGGCACATCCATTCCGGCAATCCGCCGAAGGTGGACATGCCGGTTTCCTTCTCGATGCTGCTGAACCTCGTTTCCGCGTCGAACTCGGAAGACAAGGCGGTGCTGTGGGGCTTCATCCGCAACTACGACACGTCGATGACGCCGGAAAACCATCCCGAGCTCGACCGTCTCGTTGATTACGCCGTGCGCTATTTCCACGACTTCGTGCGGCCGCACAAGACGTTCCGCTCCGCCGACGCGCGCGAGCGTACGGCTCTTCAGGCGCTGCATGACGCGCTGGGCGCACTGCCTGCCGATGCTGACGGCAAGACGATCCAGGACGAGGTCTACCGCATCGGCAACGAGGCTGGTTTCGAACCTCTGCGCGACTGGTTCCAGGCGCTCTACCAGGTCCTGCTGGGACAGGATCAGGGTCCGCGTTTCGGTAACTTCGTCGAGCTTTATGGCATCGAGCAAAGCCGCAAGCTGATCGAGGAAGGTCTGGCGCGGGCTTAGTCCCGAGAAAGTTGCGGATTTTTCAGACAAGACGGTGCGGCGCGGAAAATCTTAGCCGGGCTTGATTACCCGCGTCCGGAACGCGTTTCCGGGCACATCGGGAACGTCGCGCCACGACCCGTAGCCGTCCGAGGGCTGCGGATCGTAGCCGAGGTCGAGATCGACCGTGATGCGGTCGTCATGGTTGGGCGCGCGCCAGAGCTGAAAGATGCGGCCCGGCTGCCGCCATTGCGGATAAACCCTGAAGCGCAGAATTGTGTGCCCGTCCTCGTCGCGAGCGCGCGGCGCGTCCCAATTATCTGACAAGGTCCAGTCCTTGTAGGTGGAGCGTGCCGTGAAGCGGAAGATGCGATCAACGCACTCGTGGCAGACCGTTTCGGGGAGACGCCACTCCACGAGAACCGTCGGCGCTTCGCCTATTTCGTAAGGATCGCCATCGGTGAGGTCTTCGGCCAGGAACCAGCCGCCGACGCACAGCGCGGCAAAAAGCGTGATGCCGTAGCCACCGGCCATCGCCGCCCTCTTTCCGATGCGCCGCACCAGCCGCCACGCGTACCATGCTCCCAATGCCCCGCCGATGGCTCCGCCCCACGGCGCAAGGCCGGCGGCCCCCATGGCAAGCCCGCCTTCCATGGTGCTCGCGCCGAGCAGGATGCCGAAGTAATAGCTGCCGAAGAAAATTCCGACGGTCCCCGCCGCCGCCGCGACAACGACGATGATGACGAACAGCAGGATGCGCGCGGCGAGGGTCATGCACGAGGGTTAGCACGGTGACGATTTTTGCATAAGGCGTTTGCGGGATTCAGGTTTCCGTTTGACGCGCCGTCGGCTAGCTTGCCTCCCCTGAATTCACGAAGATGCCCGAGCGGGAAACGCCGGGCCGGGAGGAAGCAAGATGAAATTCGAGATTTCTCGCAGCGCGCTCGTCCGTGGCGCCTTTGCCGCGGCTTTCGTTGCCGCAGGCGCTCTGGGAGCGGCAACCGGCGCATCCGCCGAGACCCGCGTCACCTACAAGTCGGCCAAGTCGGCCTCGTCCTACTATCAGATGGGCGTGGAGATCGCCGAGGCGATCAAGGCCGGCACGGACGGCGGGATCATTGTCACGCTGGAGGAAAGCCAGGGCTCGGTGCAGAACGTGATGGAAGCAGCCGTGCGCACCGGCAATTACGTCTTCACCACCCCGCCGGTTCTGGTCAAGCTGGCGCAGGGCGGCAAGGCGATGTTCGAGGGCAAGGGCAATCCGAAATTCGACGAGATCCGCGCGCTCTTTCCCATTCCTTCGCTGACCATGCATTTCGTCATGCGCGCCGATGCGGGCGTGACGTCGCTGGCGGGCCTTGAAGGCAAGACGATCCTGCTCGGCAAGGGGTCGTTCGGCGCCACCGAAGGCGAGAAATATCTCAAGCTGTTCGGCCTTGAAGGCAAGGTGACCATCGCCGATGCCGAGCTGGGCAATTCGGCGGCCGCGCTGAAGAACGGCCAGATCGACGGCTTCGTCACCGCCGGGTCCTACCCCGCGCCGAACGTTATCGAGGCCGCCGCCGGCACCGGCATCGCGCTGGTTCCGCTCAGCGATGACGAGATCGCGCAGACCAAGCGCACGAAGATCGTCATCCCCGCCGGCACCTATGCCGGCGTCGACACCGATACCGTGACGACCTCGCTGCCTGTCGTCGCCTATACGACAACCGATATGGACGACGATACGGCTTATCAGCTCACCAAGACCTTCTGGGAGCAGAAGGCGGCGATGGGCGACAGCGCCGCATGGTGGAAAGCCGTCTCGCCGCAGATGCTGGAGAACCTGACCGGCAAGCTGCATCCCGGCGCGCTGAAGTACTACGAGGAAGCTGGCGTCGCCGTTCCGGACGTGACGAAGTAATCCCTTTGTTGGCGTAGACCTCTGTGCTCAACGATGAACCCGAAGGCCGGGCGCGCATTGTTTGGTGCGCGCTCGGCGCCATCTCGATCGTCTTCCATCTCGGCCTGGTCTTTTCAGGCTTGATGCCCCATCTCGTTTCGCGCCCGCTGCATATGGCGCTGGCGGCCCCCTGGGTATTGATCCTGCTGGCGAAGGGCCCCGTCTCGCGCGCCATCGGTATCGTGCTGACGGTCGTTGCCGTTTCCATCTGCGTCTGGATCGCCTGGAACGAGGATGCGCTCGGCGATCAATACGGTTTCCTGAACGGCCCGGCGCAGGTCGCCATGGCCGCCGTGCTGCTGCTCACCGTGCTGGAAATGGCGCGCCGCGCGATCAGCTGGCCGCTGCCCACGGTCGCGGCCATCGCGCTGCTCTACGGGCTCTACGGGCAATATCTCCCTGGCGAGTTCGGCCACCCCGGCCTGCCGCTGAGCAGTTTTCTCGGCACGCTGACCATCGCCGGCGGTGGCCTGTGGGGCTCGCTCACCGGCGTCTCGGTGGATATTGTGGCCATCTTCGTCATCATGGGCGCGGTGCTGAACGCCGGCGAGGCGGGGCAGGGCTTCATGAACGTGGCGACCGCCGTGGCAGGCCGCCTGAAGGCCGGCGCGGCCAAGGTCTCGGTCCTCTCCTCGGCGTTGTTCGGTTCGATCTCCGGTTCGGCCTCGGCCAATGTCGCCTCCACCGGCGCGGTGACGCTGCCGGCCATGCGCCGCCTCGGCTATCCACCGTCCCTTGCCGGCGCGGTCGAGGCGGTGGCCTCGTCGGGCGGGCAGATCATGCCGCCGCTGATGGGGGCGGGCGCCTTCGTCATGGTCGAGCTGACGGGCACCCCGTACACGCGCATCATGGCGGCGGCCTTCCTGCCGGCGATCCTTTACTTTCTCGCGGTCTGGGTCGGCATCAACGCCTTCGCCAGCCGCCACGACCTGAAGCCTGTGCGAAAGGAAGACCAGCCGCCCGCGCGCGACGTCTGGATCACGGCGGGTTTCTTCGCCATTCCCTTCGCCGTGCTGCTGGAGCGCATGTTCGTTGGCGGCTACACGCCGCAATACGCCGCTTGTTCGGCCATCCTCGCCGCATTTGTGCTGCTGCTGTGGGACGCGCGGCTGACGTGGTCGTGGCCCCGCACATCGGAACGGCTGCAGACGCTGACGCTGACGGCGGGACGGCAGATCGCCATGATCGCCTCGATCATCCTGTGCGCATCCATCGTCATCGGCGTGCTCGGCCTTACAGGTCTCGGCGTCAAGGTGACGTCGCTGATCCTCTCGGCTTCGGGCGACATGCTGTGGCCGGCGCTGGTGCTGACCGCGATCGCCTGCCTGATCCTCGGCATGGAGGTGCCGACCACGGCGGCCTACGTCATCTGCGTCTCGGTGGCGGGCCCCGCGCTGCAGCGCCTGGGTCTCGAACCGCTCACCGTGCACATGTTCGTCTTCTGGTACGCGCTCCTGTCGACGATCACACCGCCGGTCTGCGGCGCGGTGTTTATCGCTTCGGGCATGGTGCAGGAGAACTGGCTCAAGGTCGCGGGAACCGCGATGGCGCTCGGCGTCGGGCTCTACATCATCCCGCTCGCCATGATCGCCAACCCTTCGCTGATCGGTTTCGCGGATACCCCGGCGCTGGCGATCGCGGCCTTCCTGAAGACCGGCGTGGGCCTCACCGCCATCTCCTACGCCATCATCACCCGCACCAATCCGTTCGTGCGGCTAGGCCTGGGCGCTGCCGGGGCGGCGGTGATTTTCGTCGCGGGCGTGTGAGGGGCAACGAGACGGATCAGCCCGACCGCGCCAGGTCCTCGCGCAAAGCCGGCAGGTTCCATTCGATGTCCTGAAGCTCGTCACGGCAGTAACTTGCCGGGAAGCTGACAGCCGCGGTCGCCTCGATCATGGCGATCAGGTCGGCGGCGGTGCCCTGCGTGTATCCCCCGGCATCCAGCGTTTCCTGGGCTTCCGATTTCGCCCGCTCATAGGCATCGGCGCCGCAGGAGCGCGCCAGCGAAAGATGCATCGTCACGGCTTCATAGGCCCGCTGCGCGGCGTCGCCAGCCGATGCGGGCATAACCAGTCCGGCCGCAATGGTTGCGGCAACCGTAATTCCCAGGAATCCGGAATGAGTGAAGGATGTCATGGATCGATATCGCTCGGATCTTGATTTTGGATCGGTGAGGCGCACGCATGGAATCTCGCGGCGCGGCTTTTTTAGCTTCACACTTTACGCAACGTCCAGACGCCTGCTGGCAATTCATGCGCGGTGTGACGTTTTGGCCAATGCCGCGCGGAAATCTTCGTGCTTCCAGCCACTCCCCGCGTCACCCCGGATCGCGCGCTGGCGCGCTGTCCGGGGTGACGGTTGAGCGGAGTTCAGCAGTTAAGCCTTATCCGTAGAAAAAATGCCTCTAGGAGGTCTCATCCTTCACCGGAATAACCAGCACTTCCGCCACATCCACATGCGGCGGTTGGGAGACGGCGTAGATCACCGCGTTGGCGACGTCCTCGGCCTTCAGCGCCTTGGGCTTGGGCTCGTCGAAGAACGGCGTATCGACCATGCCCGGCTCGATCAGCGTGACGCGGACGCCGGTGCCTGAAACCTCTTCGCGAAGATTCTGGCCGAATCCGGTCACCGCCCATTTCGTCGCCCCGTAGATCGAGCCCTTCAGCGACATGCGCCCGGCGCGCGAGCCGGTCAGCAGCATGTGGCCCTTGGTCTTCTTCAGGTGCGGCAGGCAGACCTTGGCGGTGACCACGCAGCCGAAGACATTGGTCAGGATCATGTCGCGCCAGTTTCCGGTGTCGCCGAACTCGGTGCCCGGTTCTGTCGCGCCGATGCCGGCATTGGCGAAGGCCGCGTCGATGCGTCCGAAGTGGGCAAGCGTCTCGGAGACCATCCGCTTCTGGTCGTCGACCGATGTCACGTCGCAGGAGATCGCCAGCGCGGTCTCCTTGCCGCCGAGCTCATCCACGAGTGCGGCCAACTTTCCGACAGAGCGGGCGGCCAACGCCACCTTGTATCCGGCCTTCACGGCGGCCCGCGCCGTCTCCGCGCCGATGCCGGTGGATGCGCCGGTGATCAGGAAAACCTTGTCGCTCATGGGGATGCCTCTCTGCTTCAATGTGGAGGCAAGGGTAGCGCTCGCGGCCTGCGCTGCAAGGGGCGGAAGGTTAGTCGGTTCTGCCCCAGGCGCGGCCATACTCTCCGCGCTTCTCCTTTTGCGCTTCCTCATGGGCCTCGCGATAAGCGTCCGGCGCGCCCGGCGCCGGCTTGCCCCAGCCCTGCCGCAGCAGCCATTCGGCAAGGTCGGTGCCGGCGAGGTCGCAGCGGCGCGGCGTTTGCGGTGGCGCGCCGTCGGGCAGGGGGGCGCAATCGACGCTGCGCCCGCGCACCAGCATGCGCAGTTCGGTGATCGCCGCCTGTCCGCAGGGCCAGTCGTAACCTTCGGCGTCCCTGCAGCGTTCGTCCGCGTCGCGGGTTTCGATACCGGCGATGTGGATCGTCTCGTCGCCCGAAATCAGCGTGCGCGCGTCCTCCACGATGACGCGGGTGATCTGCGTCTTCTTCGGCGGTTCCGGCGGAGGCTCGGGGATCGGGTCGGCGGGCAGCCGCTCCACCGGGCCTTCGGGCATGGGCCATGGCGTCGTGCCCGGCGGGGTGATGTTGCGCGAGGGCTTGATGTCCTCGAACACCGGCGTGGTCAGCGATTGTTGCGGCTCAGGCGCGGTTTCCGGCGCGGGCGCCTGCGCCGCCGTCTGTTCAGGCGGCTGCGCTTTCGGCGCGATCAGCGCCTGCCACAGCCACACGCCCGCGCCGAGCCAGACGGCGGCGATCACGGCGGCAACGATGAAGAGCGCGCGGGATGACATGGGACAGGATATTAGGCCGCTCTTACTGGCTCGCCCAGATGATGCGCGCGATCCAGTCGATTTCTCCGGTTGAAAGCGTGCGCCGCTCGTAGTCCGGATTGAGCGAATCCAGCTCAACGAGTTTCGCCGTCTTGCGCGCCAGCAGCTTGGCCATGACCTCGCCGCTGCGCGTCTTGACGACGACGCGGTCGCCGGGACGGATGCGTTCGCCCGGAGAGACGATGATGACGTCGCCGCTGCGGTAGAGCGGCAGCATGGAATCACCGGAGACTTTCAGCGCATAGGCGTGTTCATCGCCCACCGCCGGCAGGCTGACTTCCTCCCACCCCGTTCCGACGGGAAAGCCGCCATCGTCGAAAAACCCCTGAGAGCCGGCTTCCGCGAGGCCGATCAGCGGAATGGGCTTTTGCGGTGCGAAGCGCCCGGCGTGCGCGGCGCTTGTGGCGACCAGCGACATGAAATCGCCCATGGTCGCGCCGGTGGCATCGAGGATGCGCGCGATGCTTTCGGTATTGGGCCAGCGCGGCCGTCCGTCGGCGCTGAAGCGCTTCGACTTGTTGAAGGTGGTTGGGTCGAGGCCGGCGGCCTTGGCAAGTCCCGACGCACTGAATCCGTTACGGGCGGCAAGCCCGTCAATCGCGGCCCAGACCTGTTCGTGTGACAGCATGAATTTGCCTGCATCCCGCCGGTGAAATTCCGCCGGCGCATCGGGTAAAATAGGAATTATCACCTATTTCAGGGGGAGTCCATTCTTGCTCACTTGCACCAATGTCTTAGCCGTGAAATACGCTTCGCTCATGCAGCGTTATGTCTTCAAGATCGCGGGAACCGACGAATGGGCCGAGGCGGAGGCTTCCGGCAATTATTCCGGTTCGCCGGATGACGCGCGCGACGGCTTCATCCATTTTTCCTCCGCCGCGCAGGTCGCGGGCACTTTGACCAAGCATTTCGCCGGGCGCAATGCGCTGGTGCTGGCCTGTGTTGATACGGCCCGGCTCGGCGATGATCTCAAGTGGGAAGTTTCGCGCGGCGGCAAGGCTTTCCCGCATCTTTATGCCGACCTGCCGATGAGCGCCGTTGTGCGCAGCTTGCCGATCCCCGACGGGACGCCGGGGGCGCTTGCCGCCGACATGGCGGAAATGATGGCCGCAAAGCTGGGGGCGGAAGATGTTTCGTAGCCTCGCCCGTCTTGCCCAGCCGTTTCTCCAGGCGGTCGATCCTGAACGCGCCCATGACCTCGCCATTGAGGCGCTGCGGATGGGGCTTTATCCGCGCCAGTCGAAACCGGATGATCCGGCCCTCGCCGTCGGTCTCTGGGACCTGAAGTTCCCCAATCCGCTTGGCATGGCGGCGGGCTTCGACAAGAACGGCGTCGTGCCCGACGCGCTGCTCGCCATGGGGCTCGGTTTTGCCGAGGCTGGAACGGTGACGCCGCGCCCGCAAGCAGGCAACCCCAAGCCGCGCGTCTTCCGCATCAGCGACGACCTTGGCGTTATCAATCGGCTCGGTTTCAACAACGGCGGCCACGCGGCGATGCGCGAGCGGCTGCTGGCGCGCAAGGGCAGGGGCGGCATCGTTGGCGTGAATGTCGGCGCCAACAAGGACAGCGCCGATTTCGCCGCCGACTATGTGAGCGGCATCCACACCTTCGCCGACCTCGCATCCTACTTCACCGTCAACATCTCATCGCCCAACACGCCGGGCCTGCGCGACCTGCAGCAGGCCGCGGCCCTCGACGATCTGCTCGCCCGCGTGCTTGAAGCCCGTGACAGTGAGGGCGAGAAGTACGGGCGCAAGGTGCCCGTCGCGCTGAAGATCGCCCCCGACATCAACGAGCAGGCGATGGACGATATTGCAGGTGTGCTGGAAAAGCGCATGCCCGACGCGCTGATCGTCTCCAATACGACGCTGTCGCGGGTCGGTCTGTCAGCGCATGTGAACGCGGAGGAAGCGGGCGGACTCTCCGGCGCGCCGCTGTTTACCCGCTCCACCATCGTGCTCGCCAAGATGCGGCTGCGCATTCCTCAGGCGATGCCGATGATCGGCGTCGGCGGGGTCAATTCCGGCAAGACGGCTTACGAGAAGATCCGCGCCGGCGCGACGCTGGTACAGCTTTATACCGGGCTGATCTTCGGCGGCTTCGACATGATCGGCGACATCAAGCGCGAGCTGCTGGGCGCACTGCGCGCCGACGGGCATGCGCATGTGCGCGATGCGGTCGGGTCGGGCGTTGCCGACTGGTCGAGCCGGCCATTAGGCTGATACGGGTGGCGGAAAAGCGCGATTGAGCCGTACACGGTAGCGCCACAGCAACAGAAACCCGCGCGTGGCGAGAAAACCGTTCAGCGCCAGCCACAGCCCGTGATTGCCGAAGACGGGTTCCGCCAGCTTCCACAACACCACATAGACCGCAAGCGACAGCAGCATCATGTTGCGCATCTCGTCCGACCATGTCGCGCCTATGAAGACGCCGTCGAACTGGAACGCCAGCACGCCGACCAGCGGCGTTATTACCGCCCAGACCAGGTAGATGCGCGCCGTTTCGCGCACCGCCTCGTTGGTCGTCATGGTATCGATGAACGCGCCGCCGAAGACGAGCAGCACGGCGGTCGTGACTCCCGCCAGCATGAAGCCCCAGAGGACAGTCAGCTTCACAGCGCGCTCGAAGGCGGGGCGGTGACGCGCGCCGATCGCGCGGCCGGAGAACTGTTCGGCCGCGGTTGCGAAGCCGTCGAGAAAATAGCCGGCGATCAGGAAGAAGTTCATCAGCACGGCATTGGCGCCGAGCGCGAGATCGCCGTTCTGCGCGCTCGCCGCCGTGAACAGCCAAAAGGCGCACAGCAGGCAGAACGAGCGGATCATGATGTCGCGGTTGAGCAGCACCATCGCCAGAAGCTTTTCCGCGTCGAACAGCACGGCGCGCGGCACGCGCCATGTGCCGCCGAGTTCGCGCCAGATGAGTATCGGGCCGACCAGCGCCGTCACGGCTTCGGCGATGACCGAGCCCCAGGCGACACCGGCAATGCCCCAGCCGAACCCCATGACCAGCGTGACGCTGACGATGATGTTGGTCGCCGTGATCAGGGTCTGCAGGGCAAGCCCGGTGCCGGCGCGGCCAAGACCGAGGAACCAGCCGAGGATCGCGTAGTTCAAAAATGCGAACGGGGTAGCCAGCACGCGGATCGTGAAATACTCCGAAGTTGCCGAGGAAACGCCGGAGCTTGCGTCCATGAACCACAGCGAAGCGGCGAGCAGCGGGGTTTGCAGCACGACGGCCGCAATGCCGCAGACAAGCGCGACGATCATCGCCCGGTACAGGGTTGTGCGCAACTCGGTATCGTTGCCGCTTCCCAACGCCTGCGCGGTCAGGCCCGTCGTAGCGGCACGCAGGAAATTGAACGTGGTGAAGATGAGGTCGAAAATGACCGCGCCGACCGCGATGCCGCCGAGCAGCGCCGCATCGCCCTGCTGCCCGATCACCGCAGTATCGACGATACCGAGAATGGGCGTCGACAAATAGGCAAGCGTCATCGGCAGCGCGATGGCGAAGACGCTGCGATGGGTCACCTCGAACGCGCGCGGGTTGACCGGTGCGGCCTCCGGCGGCGGGGGGGATGATTCGTGTAGGGTGCTCACGCCTGTCGCCTGTCGAACAATGCCAAAGGGCAGGCTTGAGTAGTGCAGCGCATAAACGCAGGCAATAGGCCTCACGCATGGCGGGTGTGCGGCGGGAGAAATTTCTAACTGTCGTGCCGGTCGCGGCTGGTGGTCTTCATGACCCGCATGATCAGCCAGATCGGGAACACGATCACCGCGCCGAGCAGGAAGTAGTTGAACGCGTCGATGATGACGCCGAAGCCGAGATCGTAAAGATGGGCGATCAGGTTCCGGAAGCCCTCGATGATGTCGTACGGGCTGATGTTCAGCACCGACAGCACGAGGCCGACGATCAGCGACAGGATCGCAAGGCGCACCAGAACCCAAAGTGGCGGGCCGCCGAAGAAGCGGTCGAGAGCATTGTTCATGGCATCACAGATAGGCTGAGTGGCGGGCGTGTGCAAGCGGCAGATGGTTTGAGGAGACCGTCTTTCGGGCCGGCATTGGTCGAACGGGATGGGCGCTTGCTAGCTCAGAAACCCGGTTCCAAAGAACGCGACAGCAAGAGGAACGGGGCTGACCGCTATCATAACCGTGGCCAGGTACCCCGGAAACGAAAACAGGCCGCTAAGTCCAGCAAGCAAGCCTATGCCGCCGCCGCCCCCGATCAGGAAATTGCCGGGCAAGTTGAAAAGGACGGCAAGCCCAAGATACCGGAAGCGCAGAAACCCGTTGAATAGCCGGTTCGGTGCATTGCGTGTGAGATAGGCAATGCGTTGTTCCCGGTCTAGCGGCTCGATCTCCTTGAGCATGTTCGCAAGTCTTGTGAGCTTCAGTTTTTCCGCGATGCCTCTCAAGGCGGTCACGGGAACGAACCGCCCGACGATAAAGCTGAAAAAAAGGCCTGCTACAGTGCAAAGGTAGACGAGGAACGCAATCGGCGGTCCAAGCGCGACGAGCAGCGCAATTCCGATTTCCGCACCGGGCACAAACGGCAGCGACAGCAGGAATGTGTACACGAGAGCCGTCATCGTGATTGCACGATGCACGGCTTCTTCGTTGGTGGGCCGGAGTTCAAACTCCAGTGTCTGCGCGATGAAATGCGTGAGTTGGCTGGCTCCGTACAGAAGCCCGATTATGGATGCAATCTTGAGTACTGTTTGCCAGCGGGGAAATTTCAACGGCTTCAACCGGGCCTGAGATCAATCCGCAATGGCAAGGTTGTTCGATCCTTTTTCAAGCTTGCCCGCAAACTCGAAGGTGTTGGTCATTGTCCAGTACCAACGCCTCACGGTCCAGGTTGCGATGCCTTTTATGCGGCCGTCCTTGACCGTTCCGTGCCAGGTGATTTCCGCGTTTTTTGTGGGACATTTCGTGTTGCTCAGAAACTCGGTTCCCGCATCCGTTTCCCTGATGAGGTAGGGGCGTGCAGGATAGTTGCAGCGGGCCCGGCATTCTTCGGAAACGAAATCGCCCTGTGCGAAGACAAACACGTCCGTGACATCCTTGGGCTTGCCCTCGGGGCCAAGCTCGCCGACAAACTTCATACCGTCCAGCGGTCCGGATTCTCCGACAGATTTCATTCCGTCTATAGCCGGTTGCTCGCCGCGTGATGTCCCAAGCGTCGGGCCATATACGGCCATCAGTGCAACTCCGCACCCAATCGCGAGAATCGCTGCAAAGCGGGAAAACATCACTCAATCTCCCGAAATGAAAGAGTTTTCCGAACACCAATAATGATCCAGCTATGCCTGAAAGCCAAATCAACTGTTCGCGCTAGTCCAAAAGCCTGATCAGTTCGGATGCGATCAGCACCGCGCTGATCAGCGCGCCGAGGGCGGCGACGGGCCGCGCGCGCACCAGAACCCGGGCCGCGGCCGGTCTGCCCGCCACGATAACCAGCGAGGCGTTGACCAGCATGAAGACGCTCAAGGTGACGAGGCTGGTCACCTGCGCCAGGCGGACCAGTTCGAAGGAGACGGTCAGGATGGCGATGGCTGCCGCCACGGTGAGCGTTGCGCGCACCGGCGTTTGCAGCTTCGCGTGCGCGACACCGAAGACGGGATGGATCAACCCCTCGCGCGACATTCCGTAGAGCACGCGCGCGGCCATGATAATCTGCACAAGGATGCCGTTGGTCATGGCGATCCCGGCGATGGCCGAAATCGGCGCCGGGCTCCAGCCTGTTACGGCGTGATAGACGAAGGCCAGCGGCGCCTCGCTGCTGGTCAGGCCCGCGCGGTCGGGGACCGCGATGGCGACCAGCGAGACCAGCACGTAAACCACGACCGTGATGCCGAGCGTCCACAGGATCGCGCGCGGCAGGATGCGCGGCGCGTCCACGGTCTCCTCGGCCATGTTCTCGATGTCCTCGAAGCCGATGAAGGCGAAGAAGGCGATGATGCTGCCCGACAGGATCGCCGCCCATGAGGCGGCGTCCGTAGGCGGCGTCAGCCCCGTCGCGTATGTCGCCGTGTCGGCCAGCAGCGGCGCGCCCGCGATGATGACAACAATCAGCGCCGAAAGTTCGATCACGGTGATGACCGCTGCGAAGATCACGCTTTCGCGCACCCCGTAGCAGGCGATGGCGCCGAGAAGCGCGATGACGCCCAGCGCCAGCACAGGCTGCGGCACTGGAACGAGTGTCCCGACATAACCGGCAAAGGCGAGCGCGATAACGGCGCTGGAGAGCAAGCCCGTCGCGACCATGGCGAGCCCGACAATGCGCCCCGCAAAAGCCCCGATGCCGAGCGTCACGAAAATCGCTTCGCCGGCGGCGCGCGGATAGACGCTGGCGAAGGCGGCGTAGGACAGGCCCGTCAGCGCCGCGATCAGGCCGGCGAGAAGGAACGAGATCGGCGCTGCATCCCCGGCAAGCCGGGTGATCTCGCCGATCAGCGCGAAGATGCCGGCACCGACCGTGACGCCGACGCCATAGAAGACGAGCAAAGGTAGACCCAATGTGCGTCTCAGGCCGGCCGGTTTGGAGGAAGCATCCATGCGGGCATCCTGCGTCAGCGTTTTCGAAGCTTCAATGCTAGCCGGCTTGCGTTACGCCTGTTTTGCGCTGGGGCAAGAGCCGGACGAGGTTATCCAGCGTGTCGGCCTCGCGCGTGGGCTTGTCCCAGCGGATGCGGGCGATGCGGGGAAAGCGCATGGCGATGCCCGACTTGTGACGTGTGGATTCGTTCAGCCCCTCGAAGGCGACTTCCAGAACGAGCCCCGTTTCCGCGTCGGCACGCACGGCGCGGACCGGCCCGAAGCGATCGACGGTATGGTCGCGCACGAACTTGTCGAGGCGTTTCAGTTCCTCGTCCGTGAAGCCGGAATAGGCCTTGCCCACGGGAACAAGTTCGGGGCCGTCCTCGCTCTCGCGCCAGACGCCGAACGTATAGTCGGAATAAAGCGACGAGCGTTTGCCGTGGCCGCGCTGGGCATACATCAGCACCGCATCGACATTGAACGGATCGCGTTTCCATTTGAACCACGGCCCCTTGGGGCGGCCCGCTTCATAGGTGCTGTCGTGCCGCTTCAGCATGACGCCCTCGACGGCGTCGGCATCATGGGCCGCGCCGGCGCTGGCGGGATCGGCGCGCGCCGCAGCAAGTGCGTCCCAGTCGTTGAACGGAACGTCCGGCGACAGGTCGATGCGGTCGCTTTCGATTTGCCCGATAAAATGTTCCAGCCGCTTGCGCCTTTCCGCGAAGGGTAGGGCGCGCAGGTCCTCGTCGCCTGCCACCAGCAGGTCGTAGGCGCGGATATGCGCCGGGAACGCCTTCAGCATCTTGCCCGTCACGGTTTTGCGGTTGAGGCGCTGCTGCAGCGAATTGAACGGCTGCACCGCGCCCTCGCGCACCACGAGTAGCTCGCCGTCGATGGCGCCATCGAAATCGAGCGCTTCGAGAATGTCCGGGAAAGCGCCGGAGATGTCGTCGCCGGTGCGCGAATAAAGCCGGCGTACCGGGCGGTCCTGGCTGTCGGTCGCGCCGACGGCCTGGACGCGTATGCCGTCCCACTTCCATTCCGCCGCGAAGTCATCCGCGTTCAGTGTTTCAAGATCCGTGTCGCCAAGCGGCTGCGCCAGCATGACGGGCCGGAACGGCGCGGGATCGTCGTTCTGCGGCCTCGGTCCCTCTCCCAGAACCCAGTCGAACAGGGCTTCGTAGGGGAGCTTTTGGCCATGCCAGATTTCCTCGATGTCCGATAGCGGAACATCGCCAAGGCCTGCCAGAGCCGTCTTGGCAAGACGCGCCGATACCCCGATCCGAAGCCCGCCGGTGATCAGCTTCAGAAAGGCCCAGCGCCCGGTTTCGTCCAGCCTGTCGAGCATCCCGGCAACGATGCTTGGCAGCGTCGCCCGCGTCGCCGCATCAAGTTGCCCGACGACTTCGCCGAGCGGCGGATCGGGATCGTTCGCCGGCCCGTGTTCCGGCGCGGGCCAGATCAGCGAAACCGTTTCCGACAGGTCGCCGACATAGTCGTAGGACAGGCGGAACAGAAGCGGATCGACGCGTTCCTCCACCAGCGCGCGCACCAGCCCGGGCTTGGCATGGCGGAAATCGAGCGAACCGGTGAGCGCGGCAAGCGCATAGCCGCGGTCCGGGTCCGGCGTCTCGCGAAAGTAAGCCTGCATCAACCGCAGCTTGCCGTTGCGCTGCGGCGTCAGGATCAGACGTTCGATGAGGTTGGCAAAAGCACGCATCAGGTTGCAGTTCTCTTCGCCGCCTGCCATTGAATCCCGTCATGACAAAAAGCGACGACAGCCCGAAGCCCTTCATCCTGCGCGAGGCCGCCGGCGACGGTGCCCGGTTGAAAGCGCCGTCGGCGGAGCGCAATCTCGCCCCGATCACCGAGACGCTGACGCGTGCGCTCGCCGATGCCGGCCTTGCGGACACGCCGATGCGGGCGCTGGAGATCGCCAGCGGCACGGGGCAGCACGTGGCCGCATTCGCGAAGACCTTCCCGCATATCCACTGGCAGCCGTCCGATGGCGATGCTCAGGCTTTGTCGAGTATCGCCGCATGGCGGGACCATGCCGGCGTCGGCAATATCGGCGAACCGGTTCACCTCGACCTGCTTGCTCCCGATTGGACGCAAGCCATCGAGGCGCCGGTCGGCCTGGTGTTGGCCTCGAACCTGCTTCACATCTCGCCGTGGGAGGTGACGCAGTCGTTCCTTGCCGGCGCGAAAACGCTGCTCGCGGCGGACGGCATTGCCTTCGTCTATGGCTGCTTCAAACGCGGCGGCGACTGGGTGTCGGACAGCAACCGCGCCTTCGACGAAAGCCTGAAGAGCCGCGATCCGCGCTGGGGCCTGCGCGATACCGTGGACGTTGCCGCCGAGGCCGCGCGCCAAGGCCTCGCCGTGCGCGAGGTCGTTGCCATGCCAGCCAACAACACGGTGATGGTGTTCGCGCGTCAGGGCTGAAGTCATCAGTCGCCCTCGTCCTCATAGCCGACCAGCGCCAGCGGCTTTGCTGCGTAGCCGTTCAGTTCCGACCAGCGGGCAAGCGCGTCGTCGCGCCCGTGGGTGATCCACACCTCCTGCGGATCGACCTCGCGAATGGTGGCGATCAACTCGTCCCAGTCGGCGTGATCCGAAATCACCAGCGGCAGTTCGACGCCGCGCTGCTTGGCGCGCTGCCGGATCCGCATCCAGCCGGACGCGAAACTGCTGAGCGGATCGGCGAAGCGGCGGGCCCATGTGTCGGAAAAGGCCGATGGCGGACCGACTACGATCTTGCCCGCGAAATCGTTTTTCGCAGCCCGTGCCTTGTCGTTGATGGTTGCGGGTCGGAGATCTCCGAGCGCCACGCCATGCGCCTCGTAGAGTTCGCACAGGGCCTTCAGCGCGCCGTGAATGAAGATCGGTTCGTCGTAGCCCGTTTCGCGGATCAGCTTGATCACCCTTTGCGCCTTGCCGAGCGAATAGGCGCCCACAAGATGCGTGCGCTCGGGAAACCGCTTCAGCGAGGTCATCAGCTTGGCGATCTCCTCTGCTGCATGCGGATGGCGGAAGACGGGCAACGCGAAGGTCGCCTCGGTGACGAAGACATCGGCCTTCACCGGCTCGAAGGTGGCGCAGGTCGGGTCGTGCGCGCGCTTGTAGTCGCCGGAAACGACGATGCGCAGCCCCTTCCACTCAATCACCACTTGCGCCGAGCCGAGCACATGTCCGGCAGGCACCAGCGTCACGTCGACACCGTTGATGGAGATACACTCTCCATATGCAACCGCCTGCGCCTTCTTGGCGTGCCCCGCACCCATGCGCGATGCCATGATGGCGAGCGTTTCAGGCGTTGCCAGCGCCTTCGCGTGGCCGGGCCTTGCATGGTCGGAATGGCCGTGCGTGACGACGGCGCGCTCGACCCCGCGCACCGGATCGACGAAGAAATCGCCCGGTGGGCAATAAAGCCCGGCAGGCGTGGGATGCAAAAGGTCGGCGGGGCGGATCGGCATGGCTTCTCGAAGATAGGGGGCGGCTCACGTGAAAGCGAGACGTGAGGACTTTGCTTTGCCTGCGAAGTTGCACTAGCTCTGGACAGGTGAACATCGAACCAGCGCCCGTCACGTCCGATTTGCCGCCGATCTTCGCGGACTGGTTCGCCGCGCGCGGTTGGTCGCCGCGCCGCCATCAGCTAGATCTGCTCGCCGCGCGAGAACGCGGGAGCTCTGTCCTGCTTATCGCACCGACCGGCGCGGGCAAGACGCTGGCGGGCTTTCTGCCGAGCCTGATCGACATTCACGCCCGCGGATCGCGCCCCGCGGTCGAGCGCTCCGAAAGCCCGCTGCGCGACCTGATGGCCGCAGGCGACACCAAGGCCGCGCTGGAGGCGATGCGCGAGGCGCGCAAAAACCCGTCGCGGCTGCACACGCTCTACATCTCGCCGCTCAAGGCGCTCGCCGTCGACATCGCCCGCAATCTGGAAACGCCGGTTGCCGAGATGGGCCTCGATATCCGCGTCGAAACCCGCACCGGCGACACCGGCAGTGCCAAGCGCCAGCGGCAGAAATCCGATCCCCCCGACATTCTGCTGACGACGCCGGAACAGATCGCCCTGCTGATCGCCAGCAAGGAGGCGGAGGAACTTTTCGCCTCATTGAAAACCGTGGTGCTCGACGAGTTGCACGCGCTGGTGACCTCGAAGCGCGGCGACCTGCTGGCGCTCGGTCTGGCGCGGCTGCGCGCGCTGGCGCCCGGCCTGCGCACCGTCGGCCTTTCGGCGACGGTCGCGGACCCGGATGCGCTGCGCCGCTATCTCGTGCCCCAGCCTTCGGATGGTGAAGCGCTGTCCGATCTCGTCATGGCCGATCCCGGCGCCAGCCCCGACGTCACGATCCTTGCCAGCGACGAGCGCGTGCCGTGGTCGGGGCACACCACGCGCTATGCGATCAAGGACATCTACCGGCTGATTGGCGAGAACAATCTGACCCTCGTCTTCGTCAACACGCGCAGCCAGGCGGAGATGACCTTTCAGGAACTCTGGGCGGTCAACGACGAGGCGCTGCCGATCGCGCTGCATCACGGTTCGCTCGATGCCGGACAGCGCCGCAAGGTGGAAGCCGCCATGGCGGCGGGCTCCCTGCGCGCGGTGGTCTGCACATCGACCCTCGATCTCGGCATCGACTGGGGCGACGTCGATCAGGTCATCCATGTCGGCGCGCCGAAGGGCGCAAGCCGCCTTGCCCAGCGCATAGGCCGCGCCAACCACCGGCTCAACGAACCCTCGCGCGCTGTTCTCGTGCCGTCGAACCGTTTCGAGGTGATGGAGTGCCGCGCGGCGGTCGCAGCCCTTGCGGAAGGCGCGCAGGACACGCCGCCGCTGATGCCCGGCGGCCTCGATGTGCTGTGTCAGCACATCCTCGGCTGCGCCGTCGGCTCGCCCTTCAATGCCGATAAGCTCTTTTCCGAAGTGACCTCCGCCGCCCCCTACGCGCACCTCAACCGCGAGACTTTCGACAGGGCGCTCGATTTCGTCGCCACTGGTGGTTATGCCCTGCGCGCCTACGAGCGTCATGCCCGCATCCGCAAGCGCAACGACGGCAAATGGCGCGTCGCCAATCCCCGCGTCGCCCAGACCTACCGGCTCAATGTCGGCACCATTGTCGAGGAGGCGATGCTGAAGGTGCGCCTCGTCAAGGCAGGCCGCAAGACGCCGCGCGGCGGCATGTGGCTCGGCGAGATCGAGGAGTGGTTCGTCAGCCAGATGGAACCTTGCGACACCTTCATTTTCGGTGGCCATGTCCTAAGCCTCGTCGGGATTCGCGAGACGGAAGTCTATGTCTCCAAAACGGTGTCGCGCGATCCCAAGATCCCCTCCTACATGGGCGGCAAGTTCCCGCTCTCCACCTATCTTGCCGAACGCGTCCGCGACATGGTCGCCGACCCGAAGCAGTGGAAACTGATGGGTCCCCAGGTGGCGGAATGGCTGCGGCTGCAAGCGCTGCGCTCGGTCAATCCGGCACGCGATCAGTTGCTGGTGGAAACCTTCCCGCGCGCGGGGCGCAACTATCTCGTCTGCTATCCCTTCGACGGGCGCCTCTGCCACCAGACGCTGGGCATGCTGCTGACGCGCAGGCTGGAGCGCATGGGCGCGCGGCCGATGGGTTTCGTTGCCAGCGAATACGCGCTCGCCGTCTGGGGGCTGGGCGATCTCTCGCTGCTGATCGAGACGGGACGGATCAGGCTGGGCGATCTCTTCGACGAGGACATGCTGGGTGATGATCTGGAAGCCTGGCTCGATGAATCCTCGCTGTTCAAGCGCACGTTCCGCGCCTGCGCGACGATTGCCGGGCTGATCGAGCGCCGCCATCCCGGCAAGGAAAAGACCGGACGCCAGATGACGGTTTCCTCCGACCTGATCTACGACGTCCTGCGCACCCATGAGCCCGATCACATCCTGATGCAGGCGACACGCAATGACGCCCGCACCGGGCAGTTGGACATTGGCCGCCTCGGTGCGATGCTGTCGCGCACCAGGGGGCGAATCGTGCACAAGGCGCTGGACCGGGTTTCGCCGCTGGCGGTGCCTGTGCTGCTCGACATCGGACGCGAGTTCATCGCCGGTGAAGCCAATGAGGAACTGCTCGCTGAAGCAGCCGACGACCTGATCCGCGAAGCCATGGAATGACAGGACACTTGAAATCCGCCGCCGCACGAAAGGAAGAAGAGGCTGGTCCGGCGATGGCCGGCATGCTTGATCTGTGCGGCGAAGCCCTGCAGGTCGACCCCTCCGGCGTGGTCTGGTGGCCGGATGAGCGCATGTTGATCGTCGCCGACCTGCATCTGGAGAAGGGCGCCTCGCTTGCCGCGCGTGGTGCGCTGATCCCGCCTTACGACACGGCGGCGACGCTGGCGCGGCTTGCGGAAGTCATGATGCGATTGCGGCCTGCCCGCGTCATCGCGCTGGGCGACAGTTTCCACGATGAAAACGTTAGCGCCGGTCTGCCGGCGGTGCTGCGCGAGCGGCTGCGCGGCCTGATGGCGGGAACCGAATGGGTCTGGATTGCGGGAAATCACGATCCGCTGCCGCCAGCCGGCATCGGCGGCGATTTCACCGCAGAACTCGGGTTCGGCCCGCTGCTGTTCCGGCATGAGCCAAATGCCGGTGCCGCGCGCGGCGAGGTTGCTGGTCATCTGCATCCCGCGGCGAGCGTCACCGTGCGCGGGCGCTCATTGCGCCGGCGCTGCGCGGCCTGCGATGGCGGGCGGATGATCCTGCCGGCCTTCGGCGCCTATACCGGCGGCCTCAATCTGCGCGAGCCGGTATTCCGTGGGTTGTTCGATCCGAAAAGATTGCACGCCTACATGCTGGGCGCGCGCACGGTTCATCGCGTGGCCGGCCGTCGCATCGGCTATGCTGGCTAACCTCTAGGACTGCCGGAAAATCAGGCCGGCGAGCCAGCCAAGACCGATGGCGATAGCGACCGCACCGAGACCGTAGATCAGCGGTTGCTCCTGGGATGCTTCAAAGACGAAGGCTTCGAATCCTGTCTTGCGGACACCGAAGTTCAGGTTTTCACGCGCCAGAAGCGCACCGTCCCGGAACAGGTAGAGCTCGATCAGGTAAGGGCCGGTCGTGATGTTTGACGGCAGCCGGATTCGTGTCGAGAACACATGTTCGTTCAGGAAGCTGACGCCTGACGGGGCTTCGCTGAAAAGCCCGTTGGTAAGACGAAGCCGGATCAGGGCGGTGGAAAAAACAAGCCGTTCGGCTTCCATCACAGGCTGTGCGGGCTGAAAGCTGAGATTGGTCAGCCCGATCTCGTAACGCTGCAACAAGGCTTCGTCGGCAACCAGCGACAAGGACCGGTTCGACTGCACCGCGTAATAAGTCGGAATGCCGCGAAAGCGCACCGAGTCCCGGTTGAGCCAGATACCGGAGAACTGCTGCTTGCGCCGCACAACCGGCCACTCGTTCGGGCCGCGCACAACCGAGACGAGGTCATAGGTGCCCGACCTTCCGACCGTCGAAGCGTCCCGCTCGATGGCGCCGAACAGCGTCAGCGATGCCCCGGTGAAGTTGGAGCGGATGAAAACCGTTTCCTGCGACAGGGCGGCGACGAGGGTCTCGGCCCGGCATTGCGGCGCACCCGCGCTCAGTCCCGCAAGGATGATGCAGGCCGCGGCCAGATATGTTGCGCCGGGAAGCCTCATGCGAACATGCCTCCGGCGATCGCGGTGATCGAGAAGGCTTCGTCGGGGGTTGTGATGAGACGCAGCACGAGGCGCACGCAGACCGCCAGAACCAGCAGCGCCAGCAGCGCGCGCAATTCGTCGGCTTTCAGCTTCTGGGCCGCCTGCACGCCGATCTGTGCCCCAAGCACGCTGGCGATCATCAGCATCGTTGCCAGAACGACATCGACGGTGCCGTTCATGATCGCCTGCATCAGCGTCGTGAAAGCGGCGACGAACACAATCTGGAACAGCGAGGTTCCGATGACAACGTTGGTCGGTACCCGCAGCAGGTAAATCATCGCCGGCACCATGATGAAGCCGCCGCCAACGCCCATGATCGCGGACAACAGGCCGACGGCGCCGCCAAGACCCATGACCGGGAAGATGCTGATGTAGAGCTTGGACCGCTTGAACCGCATCTTGAGGGGAAGCCGCTCGGCCCATGAGTGCGCGCCGGGCCTACGCAGGGAAAGCGGCCGCCCGTGCTTGCGCCGGATGATGGCGCGCATGCTCTCGAACATCATCAGCGAGCCGATGATGCCGAGGAACACGACATAGAACAGCGCAATGACCGTATCGAGATAGCCAAGCTGGCGCAGGACGCGGAAGGCATAGACGCCGATTGCCGCGCCGATCATGCCGCCGGCGAGAAGCACGAGACCGAGATCCCGGTCGACCGCATTGCGCCGCCAGTGGGCCAGCATGCCGGATACGGAGGAGGCGATGACCTGGTTGGCGCCGGTGGCAACGGCAACCGCCGGCGAAATGCCGGTGAAAATCAACAGCGGCGTGATCAGGAAGCCGCCGCCGATGCCGAACATGCCCGCGAGGATGCCGACAGCCGCACCCATGCCGAAGATCGTCAATGCGTTGACCGTGATCTCGGCGATCGGCAGGTAGACTTCCATCGAACTCGTCTGGGCTCGGGCGCGGGCCGGTCGTACACCCGGACACATCGCCATGTCAGGCGATCCGGCCATGTACGCTCTATGCTACCGATAAACGCCTGTTTGCGTTGCGGTTCAAGGGTTAGCGTGAAATAGCATGCCGGCGCAATGTCGAGAGCGCGCCGGTGTGGCTGTTAGGACACCGTTTTTGCGTCTGCGCAGATCAGCCGGTCGCCTGTTTCAGCGATGTCAGCAGGTCGGGTGTGGCAATGCCGGTCGGGATCAGCCCGTTGGCGGTCTGGAACGCCTTGATGGCATCGCGCGTGCGCGGCCCCATCATGCCGTCGGCCGGGCCGGCATCGAAACCAAGCTGGTTGAGCATCGTCTGCGTTGCCCGGACCACCACCTTGGCATCGAGTGCTTCGTCAAGGCCCGCCTGTTCCCATGAATCGCTCGCCTTGACGAAATTCGCGCTGTCGACAAGCGGGGTTGCTTCCCAGTTGCGCGCCATGCGCTTGGCCACGGCCACGTCATCGGCACTCAGGCTGGATGCGATTTCGTCACGCTTCTGGCCCGCTTCGTTGTCGCCCTGGGCAGCCGCGATGGCAAACCACTTATAGGCTTCCTTCTGGTCGGCATCGACCCCGAGCCCGCGCGCATAGAGGATCGCCAGGTTGAACTGGCTGTCGCGAAGGCCGTGTTCCGCCGCTTGGCGGAACCAGCGTGCGGCTTCGGAGAAGTCGGCCTCGCCCTTCGCCCCTTGCGCGTTCAGCACGGCAAGATTGTGCATGGCCTTGCGATTGCCCTGGTCGGCGGCGCGCATGTACCACATCTCGGCCATCGAGATGTCGCGGGTCACGCCGTGACCTTTCTCGTACAGGCTGCCGAGACGGTACTGGGCCGGCGCAAGGCCCTGCGCGGCTGCGCGCTGGTACCAGTCGGCGGCGGCTTTCAGGTCCTGGGCGACGCCCCGGCCCTGCGTATAGCGCGAGCCGATCTCGAATTGCGCGGCGGAGTCGCCGTCGATGGCGGCCTTGCGCAATCCTTCCGGGCCGATCGCGGCTGGAAGCTGCGTCAGCGCGGCCTGAAGGGCTTGCGCCTCCTTGACCGCTTCGGTGGCGTCGAGACGCGGGCCCTTGCTGATCGAGTTGGTCGTCATGGAAATGACGCGGGGCTCTTTCGCCGGCGCCGCGCTCAAGCCCGGCAGTTTCGGTGCGGCGGGCTCGGATGGTGCGCTTTCCGCCGGTGCCGCATCCCCGGACCCGGCAGGTGTGGTGTCGACCGGTTCGACCGGAGCGGGCGTCATGCCTGTGTCTGCTGGCGTCGTGCCGGAGCTTTGCGCCTGCGGTTCGGCTGGCGCCGGCTCCTCAGCAGGCGCTTCGCCAGCTTCCATGGCCCCGGGCGCGGCATCGGCTGGCGAGGTTGGCGCCGGAATGCTGTCTTCGGCAGACGTTGCCGACTGCTGGGCAACCGGTTCTTCCGCGGCTTCTTCGGAGCCGGTCATCATGTTGTAGAGCTTCAGCGACCCGACGATGACGATCAGCGCGGCTGAGATCATCACGATGGACTTGCGTGTCTTGCTCTTTTGCTTGCCGTTTGAAGAGATCGAGCGCGCATCGCTTTCGGCCGCGGCCTTTTGGGCGGCGCGGCGCGCCGCCGCGATAAAGTCCTGCCTGTCGGCATCGCTGGCACGCTCGGAAGCCGGCGTCGGGTCCGGCCGCGGACGGCGCTGCGGCTGTGGCAAGGGTTCCTGGGATGAGGCGCCGGGCGCCAGTGGCAGATGCGCGTCTTCGCTGTCATCCTGTACCGCATCTCCGGCTTCGGCGACGGGAATCGGGCTGTCGTCGTCTTCGTCGCCTGTCTGCGGCAGGTTCATGTAGGCCGGGTCGTCTGCCGGTGACAGCAGTTCGGACCGCATGGCTGTGGATGAGGCGCTCTCGGACACCGGCGGCATCGGCAGATCGGATTCCCGGGCGGAGGACGATGCTTCGTCGGCCTCAAAGATGCCGTGCGGATCGTCCATATCGTCGTCAAGCGCATCCGCCGCCGTCTGCGACATTGCATACATAGGCTCGGTGTGGCCATGCGTTGCTTGCGGCGCGGCTTCATCGCTTTCAAGATCGCCAAGGCGCTCGACAATGGTCGTCAGCACATCGCGCATGACTTCCAGCGTCTGTTCGGTGCGGCTGCTGGAGGTTTCGCTGGCGGCCCGAAGCGCGTTCAACTCGTGCTTCAGGTTGTTGATGCTCATCGTGTCGGCGCTGGAAATGCCCTCGCGGCCAAGGGACGCGGCAACTTCCTGAGCGGCATGTTTGGCCGCGTCGATGGCGCTGGTGCGCACCTGCTCGACGCGGCGGACGAGTTCGCTCATCGCCTGATCGATATTCGGCGGGTTCGGGCGGCGGCTTTCGGATGCTTCGACCATTTCCGCAAGCCGTGCGACCTGCGTTGCCAGTTCCCCGATCGCCCCTGGCGCAGCATCGCCGCTGCCGCGAAGCGACATGGCCTCAAGCCTGTCGGTCAGGGTGGAAATACGCGATTCCAGGGCCTCGAAGGCACTCGGGTCGAAGCTTGCGGGATCGCCGGGCGAGCGCGTGGCGATCTCCTCGAGCCGGTTCTGGATATCTGCGAGGACGGTGTTGTCGGTCCCGCCGGTTTCCTTCTGGGCCGCGATCTGTTCGAGCCGGGCGTTCATCCGGTCAAACTGCATCGCGATGTTCTTGAGCGCCTGCGGGCCGGCATCGGCGCGGGCGCGGATTTCGCTCCCCAGATCGGCAAGCTGGCGCTCGATGGCGCTGGCGCTGTCCGAGGTCAAACCGTCACCGCCGCTGGCCGCAATGGCTTCAATCCGCTGCGCCAGGGCGTCGAGACGGCCGGCCAGCGCATTGGCGATACCGTCGCCCGCGTTGCTCGTGTCCGCAACGGCCGAAGCGATCTCGATCAGCTTGTTCTCGATCCGCTCAAGATCGACCGGCTGGTTCATGTTCGCCATGCGGCTGAGGGCTTCGCGCAGTGCGGAAATGTTGGTTTTCGTGCCGTTTTCGATGCGCGCGCCGAGCTGGTTGATCTCTTCGCGGATGGCGGAGAGTTCGCTGCTGGTTGCCGTATCGAGCTGGCCGGAAAGGCTTGCGAGCCGCTGCTCAAGGGTGTCGCCGAGCTTTGCGGATGCGCCGTCGATCCGGGTTGCCAAGCGTGCGATGTCTTCACGCAGGATGGCAATTTCAGCCTTGCGGCTTGCGTCGGACTGCACGACGCGGGATTCCGCGTCGAGGTCCTTCTGGCGCTTCAGAATCTGGGAGACGGCATTGTCGATGCCGCCGATGCGCCGGGTCAGTTCCGGATCGCCGGTTGAAACCATCCGCGAACTGGGCGTGGAGGCGAGCCGCGCATGCGAAACAGCGCGCGGCGCGGACTTGAACTGCTTCGACATGGCGTCGAGCTTTTCTTCAAGCCGTCTGGTTTGCGCGGCAATCGCGGCATCGGCCTTTGCGGGAGCCGCCTGCTGGTCGCGCGCCTTGAGCTGGCGCGAAATGTCGTCGAGGCGCTTTTCCAGGCGGGAAACAGTTGCATCCCCCTGGGGCGGGGTCTTCTGCGCAGCGGCCATGTTGGCCGAGATGCGGTCGAGGCGCTTGCCGATTTCCTTCAGCGCGTCCGAGGCCGCGTTGCGGCTGATCGGCAGGTCTTCGCCGACCATGCGGGCAAGCCCGCCGGCAAGACCCCTGCCATCCTTGTTGCCGCGGGACATGGCGCTCTGAAGTTCGCGCACGAGCGCATCGCCGTCGGCGTTCGCGGGCTTGCCGCCGCGCTCGGCCATGTCGGCGAGAAGTGATTCGATTGAGTCGAGACGGTGTGAAAGCAGCCGCATGGCGGTACGGTCGTCGGCTGCCGGACGGCTGTTGCTGCCGGGCTCGCCGAAACCGAAATCGTCGCTCGAAGCGCCATCATCCTCGAACAGGGTGTCGACCCATTCTTCAAGGGAAAGGCCTGCTTCCCGGGCGGCTTGGCGCGCAGCGCGCCGGAGATTCCGCTGCCGTGCTGAACTGTAGGCCATACGCGTGCTCTTCTTTCACTGGCGAACTGCGATTGCTGTTTACGGGCGACACTCGCACCCGGCCGCATGGGTCTCACCTTCCTCGCGACACAACGGATGATTAACGTTCATGGTAAATGGACGGTTAAACTCCGGTGCATATGTCCGAATCGCCGCTGAGCAGGGATGCCGCGTGTGACGTTTTGGCCGGGACGAATTGTTGCGCGAATGGCCGCAACAACGAAATTGACGTTAACGTAAGCGGAAGATATTTTATTATATAAACGTGATTTACCGGGAGGGTGATCATGAAGGAGCGGTTCAAGCACTTTCCATCCGATGCCGAGGCAAGCGACATCGAGCGCGCCAGAAAGTTGTTCACGATCGGCGATCTCGCGCGCGAGTTCGATATCACCTTGCGCACCCTGCGTTTTTACGAAGACAAGGGGCTTCTGACCCCCAAACGCGACGGCAACACGCGGCTTTACAGCCGCCGTGACCGGGCCCGCCTGAAGCTTGTCCTGATGGGCAAGCGCGTTGGTTTCAGCCTCGACGAAATCCGCGAGATGATCGATCTTTACGATCTGAAGGACGGCCAGGAGACCCAGTTGCGTGTTTCCTTGGAAAAATTCCGCGAGCAGATCGTTGCACTGGAGCGTCAGAAGCGCGACATCGAGGAGGCGATCGGCGACCTGACACGCACCTGTGACGTTGTCGAAGGCATTCTTAAGCAGCGTACCGCGGAGGCGGGCTGACCCGGAGCGGTGGAGTTGGTGCGGTAGAGTTTAAGGTAAAGCGTTCCCCGGTCCTGAAATAGCCGGCGCGAGAATCACAAAAACAATCGCCGCTTTGTGGAGGAAAAAGCCCCATGCCGACCTACAAGGCCCCTGTTGACGATGCCCTGTTCCTGTTGAACGACGTGTTCAACTACGAGCGCTACGGCAACCTGCCGGGTTTTGCCGACGCGACGCCGGATGTGGTCAAGGCTATCCTGGAGGAGGGCGGCAAGTTTGCCGAGGAAGTGCTCCAGCCGCTCAACCAGATTGGAGACCGCCAGGGTTGCAAGCGCGGCGACGATGGCGCGGTAACGACACCGGAAGGCTTCAAGGAAGCCTACGGCCAAATGGCTGAAGCCGGCTGGATCGGGCTGATCGCCAGCCCGGACTACGGCGGTCAGGGCCTGCCATATACGCTTGGCGTCATTCTCAACGAGTTCATTTCGTCGGCCAACATGGCCTTCGGCATGTATCCGGGCCTGTCGAACGGTGCTTATGTCGCCCTCGACAAGCATGGCAGCGACGACCAAAAGGCTCTTTATCTGCCCAGGCTCGCATCGGGAAAATGGTCCGGCACCATGAACCTGACCGAACCCCATTGCGGCACCGATCTCGGATTGATCCGCACCAAGGCCGTGCCGCAGGGCGACGGCAGCTACAAGATCACCGGCACCAAGATCTTCATTTCCGCCGGCGAGCATGATCTCACCGAAAACATCGTCCACCTCGTGCTGGCCCGTATCGAGGGCGCCGAGGAAGGCGTGAAAGGCATCTCGCTCTTCGTGGTGCCGAAGTTCCTCCCCGATGGCGAGGGCAATCCCGGCGACCGCAACGCGGTCGAATGCGGATCGCTGGAAGAGAAGATGGGCATTCATGGCAACGCCACCTGCGTCATGAACTATGACGGCGCGACGGGCTGGCTTGTCGGCGAGGCGCATAAAGGCCTGCGCGCCATGTTCACGATGATGAACGAGGCGCGCCTCGGCGTCGGCATTCAGGGCCTGGCGCAGTCGGAAGTCGCTTACCAGAACGCGGCTGAATACGCCCGCGACCGCTTGCAGGGTCGCGCGCTGACCGGCGAAGCCGCCCCCGACAAGCCGGCAGACCCGATCATCGTCCATCCCGACGTGCGCCGCATGCTGATGAACCAGAAGGCCTTCAACGAGGCGGCGCGCGCCCTTGTCATCTGGTCGGCGCTGAAGGCCGACGTGACGCGCGGCTCGCATGACGAGGCCGAGAAGCAGGCCGCCGAGGACCACATGGGCCTGCTGACCCCGGTCATCAAAGGCGTGTTGACCGATACCGGCTTCATGAACGCGGTCGCTGCCCAGCAGATCTATGGCGGTCATGGTTATATCGCCGAGCACGGCATGGAGCAGTTCGTCCGCGATGCGCGTATCGCCCAGATCTACGAAGGCGCCAACGGCATCCAGGCGCTCGATCTCGTCGGCCGCAAGCTGCCGCGAGATGGCGGCCGCGCCATGATGGCTTTCTTCAAGGAAGTTACCGATTTCGTCGGCGAGCACGGCGAAGACGAGGCGATGAAGCCCTACGTCGAGCCGCTCGGCAAGGCGGCGAAGGACCTCGAACGCGCCACCATGTGGTTCATGGCCAATGCAATGGCCAAGCCCGACAATGCCGGTGCCGGCTCCACCGACTACATGCATCTGTTCGGCCTCGTGGCTCTGGCCTACATGTGGGCCATGATAGCGAAAACCGCTCAAGGCAAACTGGCGGCGGGCGAAGGCGACAAGGAATGGCTGGAAGCCAAGCTCGTCACCGGGCGCTATTTCATGCAGCGAATCCTGCCCGAGACCGGTGCTCATGTGCGCCGCATCGAGGCCGGCGCCGACACGATGATGGCGCTGCCGGCTGAGGCGTTCTGACATGACTGCCATCGACCTGCCCCGCCCGAACTGGATGAGTGAGGATCACGCGATCCTCGCCGACGCGGCGCTGAAATTCTTCGAAACGGAGTTCGCCGGAAAGGCGGACGAATGGGAAAAGGCCGGCATGGTCGAGCGCTCGGCCTGGGAAAAGACCGGCGAGGCGGGCCTGCTCTGCGCCGCCATGCCCGAGGAATATGGCGGCGCCGGCGGCACCTTCGCACATGAGGCGGTGATCACCCACGCGCTGGGCATGGCTGGTCTCGACAGTTTCGGCATAGCGCTGCATTCGGCGATCGTCGCGCCCTACATCCTGCATTTCGGCACGGAAGAACAGAAGCAGCGCTGGCTGCCGAAACTCGCGACCGGCGAACTGATCGGCGCCATCGCCATGACGGAACCCGGAGCGGGTTCCGATCTGCAGGGCGTCCGCACGTCGGCGAAGAAGGACGGCAACGGCTACGTCATCGACGGCCAGAAGACCTTCATCACCAATGGCCAGCACGCCAACCTGATCGTCCTCGTCACCAAGACCGATCCGTCCGCCGGCGCAAAGGGTGTCTCGCTCTTCGTGGTCGAAACCGATGAGGTGGAGGGATTCCGCCGCGGGCGCAACCTCGACAAGGTCGGGCTGAAGGGCAATGACACATCGGAGCTCTTCTTCGATGGCGTCCGTGTCCCCGCCGACAGTCTTCTTGGAACAGAAGAGGGTCAGGGCTTCGCGCAGCTCATGACCGAACTGCCGCAGGAGCGCCTGCTGGTCGCGGTGCAGGGGATCGCGATGATCGAGCGCGCGCTCGATATCACCATCGGCTACACCAAGGAGCGCAAGGCCTTCGGCAAGCCCATCCTCGAGTTCCAGAACACCCAGTTCACGCTGGCCGAGGCGAAGACCGAGGCGACCATTGCCCGCGTCTTCGTCGATCACTGCATCGAACGCCTTGTCGCCGGAAACCTCGACACGGTCACCGCTTCGATGGCGAAGTACTGGGTCACCGATCTGCAATGCAAGATCGTCGATGACTGCCTGCAGCTGCATGGCGGCTATGGCTACATGGATGAATACCCGATCTCGCGCATGTTCCGCGATGCCCGCGTGCAGCGCATCTATGCCGGGACCAACGAGATCATGAAGGTTCTGATCGCCCGCAGCCTTTAATGAAGATACGCGGCGACTAGGTAGAAGATATGCGGCGGAGAAACCGCCCGTCAGGAGGATTGAGATGCCGGATGCACTGATTTTCGACCACGTCCGCACCCCGCGCGGGCGCGGCAAGAAGGACGGCTCGCTGCACGAGGTGACGGCGGTTGAACTCGCCGCGACCACCCTGCGCGCCATTCGCGCACGCAACGGCATCGAGGACACGAAGATTGTCGATGACGTGGTGCTTGGCTGCGTCGATCCGGTCGGCGAGGCCGGCGCCGACATTGCCCGCGCCGCCGTCTTCCGCTCAGGCTACGACAATGCGGTGCCCGGCGTTCAGATCAACCGGTTCTGCGCGTCCGGGCTCGACGCGATCAACTTCGGCGCGGGCGAAATCACCTCGGGCCAGCATGATCTCGTCATCGCCGGCGGCGTTGAATCCATGAGCCGCGTCGGTATCGGCGCGTCGGGCGGCGCATGGCCGGTCGATCCGCAAGTTGCGCTGCCGTCCTACTTCATGCCGCAAGGCGTATCGGCGGATCTGATCGCGACGAAATACGGCTTCAGCCGCGATGACTGCGACGCATACGCCGTCGAGAGCCAGAAGCGCGCCGCGAACTCCTGGGAAAAGGGCTACTTCAAGAACTCTGTGATCCCGGTTACCGACATGAACGGCCTGACCATTCTCGATCACGACGAGCACATGCGTCCGGATGCGACGATGCAGTCGCTCGGTCAGCTCAATGCCTCCTTTGAGCAGATGGGTGAGTTCGGCGGCTTCGACGCGGTCGGCATTCAGGCGCATCCGGAGGTCGAGCGCATCAAGCACGTACACCACGCCGGAAATTCGTCCGGCATCGTCGATGGCGCGGCTGCCGTGCTGATCGGCAATGCGCGGGCCGGCAAGAAGCTGGGCCTGAAACCGCGCGCCAAGATCAGGGCCTACGCCAATATCGGTTCCGATCCCGCGCTGATGCTGACGGGCCCGATCGATGTTACCGAGAAGCTGCTCAAGCGCGCGAAGATGAAACTGCCGGACATCGACCTCATCGAGATCAACGAGGCCTTCGCCTCCGTCGTGCTGCGCTACCAGCAGTATTTCGACATCCCGTCCGACAAGCTCAACGTCAATGGCGGTGCGATTGCCATGGGCCATCCGCTGGGCGCGACCGGTGCGATGATCTTCGGCACGGTGCTGGACGAGCTTGAACGCCGCGATCTCACCACCGCGCTGGTGACGCTTTGCATCGGTGCGGGCATGGGCACGGCAACCATCATCGAGCGCGTGTGAGCGGGGAGGGCAGAACCATGACCATCAAGAATTTCATCCTCGACACCGACGCCGACGGCATCGTCACGATAACCTGGGACATGTCGGATAAGTCGATGAACGTCATCGACATGTCGGTCATGGATGATCTCGAGGCTATTGTCGAAAAGCTGAAAACCGATGGCGCCATCAAGGGCGCGGTGATCACGTCCGGCAAGGACTCGTTCTGCGCCGGCGCCGACCTCACCATGCTCGACGCGCTGCTGAAGCAGTATCACGCCGGCGTCATCAGGAACGAGCTTGAGGCCAACAAGCAACTGTTCGAGCAGTCGCGCCGCCTGTCGCAGATCTTCCGTGCGCTGGAGACTTGCGGCAAGCCGGTAGCCGCCGCGATCAACGGCACGGCGCTGGGTGGCGGTCTGGAAATCTGCCTCGCCTGCCATCACCGCGTTGCGTCTGACAACGAGAAGACCAAGCTCGGCCTGCCGGAAGTGAAAGTCGGTCTTCTGCCCGGCGCCGGCGGCACACAGCGTGTCGCGCGCATGGCACAGCCTGCCGATGCGTTGCAGTTCCTGCTGCAGGGCCGCGAACTGCGTGTCGTTCAGGCCCAGGCCATGGGGCTGGTCGACAAGGTCGTGCCCGCGAAGGATCTGATCAAGACGGCGAAGCAATGGATTCTCGATGGCGGCAAGCCTGTCGCGCCATGGGACGCGGACGGCTTCAAGAACCCGGCGCGCGTCTATTCGCCTGCCGGCATGATGACCTTCATGCCTGCCAACGCGCTCTACCGCAAGGAAACCTGGGACAACTACCCCGGCGCGCGCGGCATTCTTTCCTGTGTCTATGAAGGCGCGCTGGTGCCCTTCGATACGGCGCTGACCATCGAGTCGCGTTACTTCGCCAATGTTCTGAAGTCGCCGCAGGCGGCTGCCATGATCCGCTCGCTCTTTGTCTCCATGCAGGAGCTGAACAAGGGCGCGCGTCGCCCGAAAGACGTGCCGGCGAAGAAGCTGAAGAAAGTCGGCGTGCTCGGCGCCGGTTTCATGGGAGCCGGCATCGCCTACGTCACTGCGAATGCGGGCATCGACGTGGTGCTGATCGACCAGACCCAGGAAGCCGCCGATCGCGGCAAGGCGCAGTCTGAAAAGCTGCTCACGGATAGCCTGCGCAAGGGCCGCATCAAGGAAGCCGACAAGGACGCGACACTCGCCCGCATCAATGCGACGACGGACTACGAGGCGCTTGCCGATTGCCAGCTCGTTATCGAGGCGGTGTTCGAGGACCGTAACGTCAAGGTCGACGTGATCCAGAAGGCGGAGGCGCACCTGAGCCGTTCGGCCGTCTTCGCGTCGAACACATCGACCCTGCCGATCACAAGTCTTGCGAAAGCGAGTGCCCGGCCGAAAAGTTTCATCGGCATCCACTTCTTCTCGCCCGTCCACAAGATGATGCTGGTTGAGGTCATCATGGGCAAACGCACCGGTGACAAGGCGCTGGCGCTTGCCCTCGATTACATCCGCGCGATCCGCAAGACGCCCATCGTCGTCAACGACGTGCGCGGGTTCTACGCCAACCGCTGCGTCGGCAACTACCTGCTGGAAGCCCACCTGATGGTGATGGAGGGCATTCCGCCGGCAATGATCGAGAACGGCGCGCGGATGGCCGGAATGCCGGTCGGTCCGCTGACGCTGACCGACGAGGTTGCCGTCGATCTCGCCTGGAAAATCCTGCAGGCCGCCAAGAAGGACCTCGGCGAAAAGGCCGTCGATCCAAGGCAGGAAAAGCTTCTGGAGGAGATGGTTGTCAAGCGCGGGCGTCTTGGCCGCAAGGCCGGAAAAGGCTTCTACGAGTACCCGGATGTCGGCAAGAAATATCTCTGGCCGGAACTGCCCGAACTCGCACCGGAACAGAAATCGGCCGACGAAGTCAGCATCGGCGAAATCCAGAACCGCTTCCTTGCCACCATGGCGCTGGAGGCGGCCCGCTGCATCGAGGAGAAGGTGGTTGTCGATGTCCGCGAAGCCGATGTCGGCTCAATCCTCGGTTTCGGTTTCGCGCCGTGGTCCGGCGGCACGCTCTCTTACATCGACATGATGGGGGCCAAGGCCTTCGTCGAGATGTGCAAGGGGCTGGCGAAGAAGCACGGCAAGCGCTTCCGCGTGAACAGGCTGCTCAAGGAGATGGCGGAGAACGGCGAAACCTTCTACGGACGCTTCCCGCCGGGTGGAGCGGCGCAGACCGCGAAGGCCGCCTGACCTGCCATCTGAAGGCCGGATTCACATGCCAGAAAGTGAACCATTGCGCGCGCTGGACGTTTCATCTTCAGCGCAAAATTTCATGGAGCATTCCACGCATGTTTTTCGGCGTCATCATCCGCCTTCTTGTTGCGATCGCACTCTCTGCCATGGTTGCGGTCTCGGCGCAGGCTGAAGCCGCACCGTCCGACGAGAACGGACGTTTTCTGCTGCGCAAGGCGGAAGACGGCTGGTTTCGTGTCGATCAGCGCACCGGGCAGGCTTCGCTTTGCCGTGAAGGCGGCGTCGGCTTTACCTGCGAGCTGGTGCCCGATGACCGCGATGCGCTGCTCGACGAGATCACGCGCCTTGCGGAAGAAAACGCCATGCTGCGCGCGCAAGTCGCCAAGGGCGGCAAGCCGGAACTGCCGGGCGAGCCCGATGCGAAAACCCGGGATGACGGCATCAAGCTGCCGAGCAAGGAAGACCTCGACAAGGTGATGGACACCTTCCGCGCGATGATGGAGCGCTTTATGGCGATGGTGAAGGACCTCGAGAAACAGTACTCGGGCGAGCCGAAACAATAACGCTTCAGGCCGCCTCAATCGCCGCGTTGAGGAAATCGTCGATCCGCTGAAGGCCCGTCTGCGCGAGTTTCCCCGGAAAAGCCTGGAACACATGCGCCCCGCCGGGGAAGACGGCGAGCTCCGTATAGTTGCCCGCTGCGAGCCAGAGCGGCGCCATCATCAGCGTATCGTCAAGCAGCGGATCGCGCGTTCCCACCGAGAATAGGGCGGGACACAAACCGTTCAGGTTGGCGAGGATCGGATTGATCGCGGGGTCTTCCGCTGAATGATCTCCCTGCACGAAGCATTCGCAGAATTTTTCGATATCGCGCGTGTTGAGGATCAGTTTCTCACTGCCCCAGCGGCGTACGCTTGGCGAGAGCCTGAGTTCGTAACAGCCGGCAACGAGGTTGGCGGCGATGAATGGCATGGTGCCGTGATTGTCGCGCAGCCGGATCAGCGTCAGCACCGAGAGGTGCGCGCCGGCGGATTCCCCGCCGATGGTCAGTATGCCGCCGCCAAGCTCCTCCAAGCCGCCGTTCAGCAGCCAGAGCGCGGCGTCTTCGCAATCGTCGGGACCAGCGGGATAAGGATGTTCCGGCGCGAGGCGGTAATCGACGCTGACCACGGTCTGGCCGGTGTTCTCGGCGATGCGCTGCAGGCGCGGATCATTCTCGCGCGCCGCTCCCAGCACCCAGCCGCCGCCATGGATATGCAGGTAGACGCCGCGAGAGTCGCGCTTCTGCGGTGCGTAAATGCGCAGTGGAATTTTGCCGTCTCGGCCGCTGATTTCCTGGTCGCGGGCCGTTGCGACCGGGTCGACCAGCGGAAAGGGCCCAAGCCCCTGCGCGCGCCTGTCACGGATCACCTGCGGCGGAAAGCTCCACATGTCCGGCAGGCCGGCCAGCGCCTTCAGGATGCCGGCGTTGATCGCCTTGGTCTCCGCGCTGATGGAGGCGGGATCGAAGACGGCAGGGTCGATGGCAAGGCCGGACAAGTTCATCGGGAGGCTTCCGTTGTTTGCGCTGACAGGCAGGAATCGGTTGGACTGGTACTGAAGCAATTCCAGGAAAAGTGTAAGCGGTTTTCTTCTCCGCAATTGCGTAAATGATGAAGCTTCAGGAAGGCAAGCCGGATGCGACAGTGCCAGCATATCGTTCAGATCGACACCGAAGGTCCGGGGATGACCGACATCACCGCCGGCGTTGCCCGCTGGCTTGCCGGCGAGAAGGCGGGGACCGGGCTACTGACGCTGTTCATCCGCCACACTTCGGCTTCGCTGACGATCCAGGAGAACGCCGACCCGACGGTTCAGGCCGATCTGATGGACGCGCTCGACGGGCTTGCCTCGCGCGATGCGCCCTACAGGCATCACACCGAAGGCCCCGACGACATGCCGGCGCATATCCGCTCGATGATCACCGGTGTCTCGCTGCAGGTGCCTGTGAGCAACGGCCGCATGCTGCTCGGCACATGGCAGGGCATCTATGTCATTGAGCACCGCGACCGCCCGCACCGCCGCGAGGTGGTGCTGCACTACGCGGGCGATTGAGCCGCCGCCCTGCGGGTCACATCAGCATGAACCCTTCCGGAAGTGTCAGCCACAGCAGAAGCGCGATCCCCCAGAATATCGCCGCGATGACCGCCACATGGTTGGCGAAGGTGTAATAGGTGTCCTTCAGGGTTTGCCCGGTGAGTTTCTGCGCCTGTTCCGCAACGGGTCGCTCATCCTTCTTCAGCATGACCCAGAGTTCCGTCTTGCGGTAGTCGCGGAACGGAGCCTGCTGGGCGCGGAAGATGAGAATGACGGCGAGGCCCGTTGTCAGTATCGCGCCGGTCTTGGCGGCAAGAACCGGATCGTAGCTGAGACCGGCGACGAGGCAGAAGATACCCAGCCCGGCAAAGCCGCAACCCCGGGCGATGGACACGAAGGCAAGTATCGTGAGCTTTTCCATGCTGTCTTGCCACGTTTGAGCGTGGCAAGTTTCAGCATGATTGATGGCCGGCGCAATTCACGTTTTCTTGCGTGCGGGCAAGAAATGGCCTGTGCGTGTCAGGCGGCCACGACCAGAGGCAGCATCAGCGACAGCGCCAGCAGGCAGGACGACAGTCCGGCCAGTGCTTGGGCGAACCACACATCGGCATCGACAGGCTTGCTGACCGCGCGGGTGAAAACGAGTTCCGCGCCGTCGCGCTGGGGCGCGGCCGGCCAGATCGGCAGACCGGCGAGCGCGCCGCGGCGCACCGCGCGCAGGCTGAAGGCAATTGCAAAACCAAGGCTCATCAGGCCGCCGAATTTTGCTCCGGTGGCGATGTCCTCGCCATAGCCGAGCATGACCCATGTCAGCGCGAAACAGGCAACACCGAAAATGCAGCCGGCTTCCGTCATGTTCGGATCTTCAAGATCGGGCATTGCGAAACTCCATGGTCACATGAGCGCGGGCCGTGAGCCCGCTGCGTTGTGGCGATCATGGACCGGCGGAGTTTAAGAAAGCCTTGTCCGGAAAAGTTAATTGCTTTCCGATGGCTCACGCCCGTGAAGTCAGTGCGCCATGTTGTAGAGCATCCGCGCGATATCGCTTTCCAGCGGGAACGACAGCATGCCCATGACGTCGTAGCCGATCAGCCATGGCAGAAAATAGAAGCGGATCAGGAAGAAGAACCACGCCACGAAAAGCGGCACCATCGGCTCGATCAGGAACCCCGGGGTGATAATCCGGAATACCCGCAGGATGGGGTTCGTCGCCTTGACGAAGAATCGCATGAAGAAGAAATCGGAATCCTCGCTCAGGAAGATGTTCATCGCCGAACGGCCGATCAGCGTCCACATGATGACGCCGAGCACGTAGTCGAGTACGACGACCCACAGCGGATAAATGTCGAGCGGCGGCGTTTCCATCAGAAATTCCTGCTTCCAGCGCGGATGTTTTTTAAACCGTTGCCTAAAAAAAGAGGGCGGGGCAAGTGCCCCGCCCTCTCGTGTTTCGCGTCAGACAGAGCTTAGTGCTGCTGTTCCATGACGGTACCGCCGGTCGGGATCCGGGTATCGTCGACCATCTTCTGGATCTAAGGCGCCGGGGTCAGAAGGCTGACAACGATCATGCAGATCAGGCTGACCGGCATGCCGATGATGCCGAAGCGGATGTGGTCGATGCCCCACCACGGCGCCATGCCGGCGGCATAGACCATGTAGAGGTACCACGAACCGACACCGAAGCCGCCGACCATGCCGGCAATGGCGCCGGCCTTGTTGGCACGCTTCCACCACACGCCGAGCACCAGCGGGAAGAACAGGCCGGAGCAGGCGAAGTCGAAGGCCCACGCCACGGCACCGAGGATTCCCGTCAGTTTCAGCGATGCGACAGCCGCACCCGCCGCGCCGATGAACAGCAGCAGGACACGGGCCACGATCAGACGCTTCTTGGTGTCCGCCTTCGGGTCGATGATCTTGTAGTACAGATCGTGCGACAGCGCGTTGGCGATGGCCAGAAGCAGACCGTCGGCGGTCGACATGGCAGCCGCCAGACCGCCGGCGGCCACGAGGCCGGAAATGACGTAGGGCAGGCCTGCGATTTCCGGTGTGGCGAGCACGACGATGTCGGGCCGCATGAAGAACTCGTTCAGCTGAACGATGCCGTCACCGCTCTGGTCGGCAACCGCGAGCATGCCCACGGACGACCAGTGCTTGACCCATTCAAGGTTCGAGACTTCCTCGAACGACTTGCCGATGACCGAGGTGGCCAGGTTCGGGTCGAGCAGCTGCAGCTTGGTCAGCGTGGCGAGAGCCGGCGCCGAGAAGTACAGCAGGAAGATGAACAGCAGCGACCAGCCGACCGAACGGCGCGCCGCGCGGACGGAAGGCGTCGTGAAGTAGCGCATCAGGATGTGGGGCAGCGAAGCCGTGCCGCACATCATGCAGATGGCCAGCGTGATCATGCCCCATTCATTGCCGGCAGGAGAGTTCTGAGGTGTGGTCAGAACCCGAACGCCGGGAATGTTCTGGGCGGCCGCGCTGAGACCGTATTCCGCTTCCAGTTCGGCGATGCGCTGAACCGCGCCACCGTATGAGAAGTGCGGAATAATGCCGAAGCCCTGTACGTTGGACATCCAGATGATCGGCGTCAGATAGGCGAAGATCAGCACGATGTACTGGGCCA
>JAGRLC010000063.1:0-16968 GCA_020441995.1 Rhodobiaceae bacterium | reverse complement strand
GTCCAGGTCACGCCGCGCATGCCACCCAGCATCGAGCAGACGAAGATGCCGGCCAGGCCGAGCCACACGCCGAGTTCGAAGGGAACGCCGAGCGTCTGCGCGGCGATCGTGCCGGTGGCGTTGATCTGCGCCGTCACGTAGGTGAACGAGGCCACCACGAGAACGACGACCGCACAGAAGCGCGCGAGGTTGCCGCCGTAACGGGTGCCGATGAAGTCGGGCACCGTGTAGCAGCCGAACTTGCGCAGATACGGCGCCATCAGCGAGTTGACGAGCACGTAGCCGCCCGTCCAGCCGATGATGAACCCGAGATACGGGTAACCGCCGAAGTAGACGCCGCCGGCGAGAGCCACGAAGGATGCGCCGGACATCCAGTCCGCCGCCGTGGCCATGCCGTTATAGAGCGCCGGCACCTCGCGTCCCGCCACGTAATAGGCGGAAACTTCCGCCGTGCGCGACAGATAGCCGATCACGGCATAGATCGCGATGGTGAACAGCAGGAAGCCGATGCCGATGGCCTGCGCCCCGGCACCCATTTTCTCGAAGATCGCCATAAGGACGAAGAAGGCAAGAAAGCCCAGCGTGTAAAGCGCGTAGACCTTGCCCAGATTGTCGGTGAATTTTCCTTTGATCATGACGCCCCCCTATTCGTCCGAGACGCCGAATTCTTCGTCGATCGCATCCTGGCGCCAGTTCTGGAACCAGATGAGAACGACGAAGCCGATCAGAGATCCCTGGACGCACATGTAGTAGCCCAGCGGGAATCCCAGGAAAGTCATCGAGTTAAGTGCATTCGCAAGCCACGGCACGACGATTGCGAGAACGAACCACACAGCCAGGACCAGAATGGTCAGGTTGCGCGTCTTCTCCCAATGCCGATCCACGGCATCAGCAGATATGGACATTCGGGTTTCCTCCCCCACTATAGTTCCGTGCCGTTTATGGTGGCACGCTTAAACACCGGCCGGATTCCCGGCACAGTGTCGGAAGGATACTTGTAAGCCCGATCACATGGCTTATGAATAAGACCATGGTAGCGGTCTGTTAATAATTGGGGCCGGAGAAATGTTTGCGTTGCTGAAAAATAGTGCCGAATTCATGCGTGAATTCGCCGGACGGCTGGTTTCCGGGCGGGATTCCGGACCTTTAACCGATGTTGAGGGCGTTTTTCACTTCGCTCGTTCGCGCGCGGCGTTCGTCACCCAGAAGAAGCTCTACGAATACGTCAAGACGCGCATGGGCACGAGCTATCCACGAAACTTCGCGGATGATGATTTCATTGCTTCGATGAACATCGCCAAGATGCATGTCTTCGCGGCCGGCCTTGCGGACATGACCATGTTCGTCGTCGCCAATACGACCGACGGGACGCAATTGAGCGACGCCGCCCGTGCCGACATCGCCCGTCGGTGTTTCACCGCGGGTCTCGACGAGAACGACGATGGCAACGTGGTGCCCGAGTGCCGCGGCGAATGGATGAAGACGCTCGAGGCGCGGATGAGCGGCGCGGCATGGCGCGTCACGGGGGCCAATGAAAGCCACTTCACCCAAAGCCCCAAGGCGCTGGTGAAGTGGGCGCCCATTGCCGATAAGCTGAAAAAATACGATGCCGACATCGTCGAGAACTCGATTCGCTTTGCCTGGCAGGAAGTGCGAAGCGAATTCTTCAGGCGGATCGAAAGGGATGCCTTCGCGGCATCCTGGCTGAACGGCGGGGAAGGTCGCTGAAGACAGGGGGAGGAACGTGCGTGAGTAGCTCTGATAACCAGGTTTCAGGGGGCGCAAGGCTCGTCATCGCGGATGACCATCCGCTTTTCCGCGACGCTTTGCGGCAGGCGCTTGTGAACGGTTCCGGCGATGCGGCGGGGGGAGTCATCGGTGAAGTGAAAGAGGCGGGCTCGATCGACGACGTCCTGTCGGAACTCGCCGCAAACCCCGAAACCGATCTTGTCTTGCTGGACCTGACCATGCCGGGGGTGCGCGGCCTCTCCGGACTGATGAACCTCAGGGCGCGTTATCCCGATGTGCCCGTGGTCGTAGTGTCCGCCAGCGATGATCCGGCCGTCGTCCGCCGCTGTGCCGACTTCGGCGCTTCCGGCTTCATCCCGAAATCCCTTCAGATTGCGGAGATGCGCGAGGCCGTCGCCAATGTGATTGCCGGCGGTGAATGGTTTCCCCCGGACATCGATCTGGCCACCGACGACGAAAACGAACTTGCCGACATTGCCCAGCGGCTTTCCACGCTGACACCGCAGCAGGTGCGTGTGCTGATGATGCTTGGCGAAGGATTGCTCAACAAGCAGATCGCTTACGAGCTTGGCGTCTCCGAGGCGACGGTGAAGGCTCACGTTTCGGCGATCCTGCAGAAGCTTGGCGCTGACAGCCGCACCCAGGCCGTCATCATGGTCAACCGGATAGACTCGCTGCAGCGCGACGCTTTTCCGCTGCCCGAGGCCGAATGAGAAGCTACTCCGCCGCTTCCCGGCGCGAGTAGCGTGACAGGACGGCCCGCAGCGCCGCGGGCTTGACCGGCTTGTGCAGGACGACTGCATCCTGCGCTTCCGCCGCCTCGCGCACTTCCGGCGAACGGTCCGCCGTCAGCAGGATCACGGGAATATCCGCGCCAAGCTTCCAGCGCAGCGCCTTCGCCACATCGAGGCCGGTTCCGCTGTCGAGATGATAGTCGACGATGAGCACATCGGGCGACGGCGCGGGGGGGCGGATGGAGGCAAGAGCCTGCTGCTGCGACAGCGCCGTCCGCACGCCGCAGCCCCATCCGCCAAGCAGGGCCGCCATGCCATCGAGGATCTTTGGTTCGTTATCGATGCAGATGACATTGAGCGGCATCAGGCGGCTGCGGTTCTGCCTGACATCGGGCGGGGCGTCCGTTTTCGGGACACCCTCCATAATCGGAAGTTCGACGGCAAACATCGACCCGTGCCCAGGCAGGGATTTGATCTCCACATGTGTGCCCAGCAGGCGGGCCATGCGTTCCACGATGGATAAACCCAGACCAAGCCCGCGTGCCATCTTCTCCGCGCCGTCGAGCCGTTTGAACTCGTGGAAGATCGCTTCGCGCTGATTGTCGGGAATGCCTTCGCCGGTATCGTATACAGCCAGCACAAGACGCCCGCCCTTGCGCCGGCAGCCGACGAGAACCCGGCCCGTACGGGTGTACTTGATGGCGTTGGAAATCAGGTTTTGCAGCAGCCTGCGGACAAAACGCCGGTCACTGCGCACGCTCAGCGAGCAGGGCAGGATGCGCAGATCGAGATCCTTCTCCTTCGCCATTGCCGCGAATTCGATGCGAAGCGGCTTGAGCAGATCCTCCATGGCGAAGACGGAAAACTCCGGCTTCATGGCTCCCGCATCGAGACGCGAAATGTCGAGCAGGGTTGAAAGAATTTCCTCAACCGCTTCCAGGGAACCGTCGATGTTTTCCGCAATGCGCCGTTCCTCCGGCCGCATCCTGCGTTCCACCAGGCTCGAAACGTATAGCCTTGCGGCATTGAGCGGCTGGAGAATGTCGTGACCCGCGGCGGCCAGGAATCGGGTTTTGTCGGCATTGGCGTTTTCCGCCGTGTGGCGCGCCTGCTCCAGCTCCGAATTGAGGCGGGTCAGGGCCTCGGTGCGTTCACGCACGCGCTTTTCGAGCGTTTCGTTCGCCGCGGCCAGCTCCTGGGCGGTGCGCACGCGGTCGGTCACATCGGACACGGTCAGTACCAAACCGCCGTCGGGCATGGAATCGGGCCGGAACTCGATCATCTGGCCTGTCGCTTCCTGCTTGGTCTGGAAGACCTCGCCGCGCACCGTGGCGCGCAGGTGTTCGTTGACAATGGCCTCGCCGAGATCGGCCTGTGGCAGCGAGTAGCGGTAGATGTCGGCAAGCGTCGTGCCGACCTGGCCGAAAATGGCCGGCAGGTCCAGCGAGGTGCGAAACTGCCGGTTCCAGCAGATCAGGCGCATGTCGCGGTCGAAAACGCCTATGCCCTGATGCACGTGGTCGAGCGCGGACTGCAGCAGGTCGCGGTTGTATTGCAGCGCCGCGGATGCATCGTCGAGCAGCCTGCGGGCCGACTTGCTGCCGGCGTTGCGCCGTTCCAGCAACAGCGACAGGGCGACACGCGCCGAAGCCGCGCCGATCGCGCTGGCGAGAACGCGTTCCGCGTATCGCACCAGATGCACGTCGGCCTCCGAGCCCGGATCGAGTGTCTGGCCGCGTTCGGCGGCGTAGGATTCCAGGTGGCGCTGCGCGCGTTCCTCGCCGAGATAGCGCGCGATCGTCGCAACGATGTCGCTGACACGCAGGCTGGTGCGCGACAGACGGATGCCCTGCGGGATCGTGCGCAGGTCCTCGGGCACAAACTGGCTGGCCTGCAGGCGCTCGATCGCTTCGGGCTGGCGCAGGATCGACACCACCACATAGGCGAGGACATTGAAGACCATGCTCCAGAAAACGCCGTGGGTCAGCGGGGTGAACTCAAGGCCGAAAAGCTGTTGCGGCCGCAGGAAGGCAAATCCCAGCAAGCCGTTTTCAAGGATGCTGCGCGGCAGCAGACCGGCATCGACGAGGTTGGGCAACAGCAAGGTGTAGGCCCATACGCTGATGCCCGCCGCCATGCCGGCCATCGCGCCGTGGGCGGTGGCGCGCCTCCAGACCAGGCCGATAAAGAACGCCGGCGCAAGCTGTGCGATCGCGGCGAAGGACACCAGTCCGATGGACGCCAGCGCCGCGTTGCCCGCAATCACCCTGTAGTAGGCGTAGGCAAGGATCAGCAGGACGAAAATCGCGGTCCTGCGGATGAAAAGCAGTTTCGGGCCGAGCGCCGCATCGGGCGATTGCATGTCCACCCGGCGCAGCAGCACTGGCGCGACGAGATCGTTGCAGACCATGATGGCCAGCGCGACGCTGGCAACGATCACCATCGCCGTTGCCGCCGACAGGCCGCCGACGAAGGCGACGATTGTCATCAGGTTGGCGTTCGCGGTCATCGGCAGCATGAGCACGAACATGTCCGGGTTGAAGCCGGTTTTGTCGAACAGCAGCAGGCCCGCCGCGGCGATCGGAACAACAAACAGGTTGATCGCGACGAGATAGAGCGGGAACAGCCATGCCGCCGCGCGCGCCTCGCGTTCCGAATTGTTTTCCACGATCGCGACATGAAACTGCCGTGGCAGCAGCAGGGCGCAGACGAAGCTGAGATAGATCATGGTCAGCCAGGGGCCGCCGGCAGGAGGGCTTGTGAATATGTGCGAGACCTCGGCGTTCTCGGCAACCGCCTCCAGCAGGACCCCGGGGCCCTCATACATCGAAAAGGTGACGAACAGGCCGACAGCCAGAAAGGCCAGCAGCTTGATGAGGGATTCCGCCGCAACAGCCAGCATCAGCCCGTGCTGGTGTTCGGTGGCGTCGATGTGACGCGTGCCGAACAGGATCGCGAACATCGCCAGCATCAGCGTCACGAACAGGGCAATGTCGCCAAGCACCGGAACCGGGGCGATCTTTCCGTCGATGCTCAGATAGGCGACCATCGTCGTCAGGGATTCCGACACGGCCTTGAGCTGAAGCGAGATATAGGGAATGGCGCCGATCATCGCGATCAGCGTCACCGTGGCTGCGACGCCCTGGCTCTTGCCGTAGCGTGAGGCGATGAAGTCGGCCACCGAGGTGATGTTGTGGGCCTTGGCGAGCCGGATGATGCGGCCCACCAGCAGAAAGCCGGCTCCGATCATCAGGGCGGGTCCGATATAGATGGTGAGGAAGTCCCAGCCGTGCTGGCTTGCAAGCCCGACGCTGCCGAAGAAGGTCCATGAGGTGCAATAGACGCCGAGCGTCAGCGCATAGATGAACGGGCGACCGCGCACCCAGGCGCCCTTTTGCGCCATGCGGTCGCCATAGCTCGCCACGGCGAACAGGAAGCCGAGATACACGATCGCTATAACGACGACGATCCAGCCCTGCATGAAACCTCCCTGTTGCGGGCTTCAACCGGCAGACGTGACCACAAAGCCTGCGACAAGTCCAATGCGATAGCGGTGTGCCGGGAATTGCCCGCCGTCAATTTCAGCTTCGACCATGAGGGTATAAATGTGCTCATATGCTGGAATTCGGATGCTTGCGCAACGCAGGAAAAACGATACGGGAGGAGGCATCCGGCATGACAAAACGGATCAGTGCAATACCGCTGTCGGCAGTCGACGCCGTGGTCTTCGATACCGAAACCACGGGGCTTGACGTCAAAACCGCGCGCATCGTCCAGATCGGTGCGGTCAGGCTGAACGAAGGCGAGCCCGAGCCGGGCGGCGAACTGGACATGTTCGTTGATCCCGGAGTTCCGGTGCCGCCGGCATCCACAAAGATTCATGGCATTTCCGACGGCGATCTGGCCGGCGCGCCCGGATTTCCCGCGATGCGCGAGCATTTCGACGCCTTCGTCGGAGATCGCATTCTGATCGGCCATTCCATTGGTTTCGATCTTGCGGTCATGCGGGCGGAATCCGATCGTGCGGGACTTGAGTGGGAGAAGCCGCGGGCTCTTTGCACCCGCATGCTGGCGCAGGTCGTTCAGCCCAATCTGCCAACCTACGACCTTGAAGCGCTGGCGAGCTGGCTTGGAGTTGAACTGTCCGCCCGTCACAGCGCCATCGGCGATGCCCGCTCCACGGCCCGTGTTTTTTGCGCGCTGGTGCCCAGGCTGCTTGAGCGTAACGTGAGGACGCTTGCGGAAGCCGAAGCCGCTTGCGGGCGATTGTCGGCGGCGCTGGAGGAGCAATACAAGGCCGGCTGGCATCTGCCGGTGCGCAGCGAAGAGGCGGTACTGAGCGAAAAGGCGATGGCGCGCGTCGATGCCTATCCCTACCGCCACCGCGTACGCGATCTCATGAGCAGTCCGCCGGTTGTGCTGGGACCGAAGACAACGCTCGGGGATGCCCTGAAGAGTTTCGTGGACAGCAAGATCAGTTCGGTTTTCGTGGGCGACAGCGACGATCTGCAGCGCGATAAAACCGGTATCGTCACCGAGCGCGACGTGTTGCGGGCGGTTGCGCAGGACGGTGGCGAGGCGCTGGAGCATGACATCGCCGACTACATGAACATGCCGCTCGAAACGGTGTTTGCCGACGCCTACCTCTATCGCGCGATCGGGCGCATGTCGCGGCTTGGCATCCGTCATCTGGGCGTCATCGAACAGGATGGCCGCGTTGTTGGCGCCATCAGCGCCCGGGATCTTCTCAGGCTGCGCACGACCGATGCCATATCCCTTGGCGACGAGATCGACCGCGCTCCCAGCGCCAAGGCGTTGGGGGTGGCTTTCGCGAAGATACCGGTCATTGCGCGCGGGCTTCGCAACGAGGACATTGAGGGCCGCGAGGTGGCCGGGATCATCAGCCGCGAACTGTGCGCCATGACGCGGCGCGCGGCGGAACTGGCGGAAGCCGCGATGGTGCGGGAAGGGCGCGGAAAGGCGCCGGCGCCCTATGCCGTTCTCGTCCTGGGCTCCGGCGGCCGCGGTGAAAGCCTGCTCGCGGCCGATCAGGACAACGCCATCGTTCACGCCGATCTTTCAGGCGGGCAGGAAGAAAGCGCCGCTTGGTTCGCGGAGCTTGGCAAGCGCATCGCCGATACGCTGCACGAGGCCGGCATCCCCTATTGCAAGGGCGGTATCATGGCCAGCAACGCGCAATGGCGCGATAGCGTCAGCGGCTGGAAGGCGCGTGTCGACGACTGGATCAGGCGCTCGAAACCCGAAGACCTGCTGAATGTCGATATATTCTACGATATGCGCGCCGTTCATGGTGATGCCGGGCTTGCCGACGAGATATGGCGCTACGCTCACGAACACGGCGCCTCGGCGATCCCCTTTCTCAAGCTGCTTGCTCAGCAGGCGGCGGGCTTTCAGCCGCCGCTGGGTATGTTTGGCGGCTTCAAGACCGATAACGGACGCGTCGATCTCAAGAAGGGTGGCTTGTTTCCCCTGGTCGCCAATGCCCGTGTTCTTTCGATCCGGCATGGCATCCTGCATCGTTCGACACCGGACCGTCTGAACGGGGTGCGGGAACTCGACATCGGCGGCGGCAACGACCTTGAACGGGCCGTTGATGCCCATGCCGTTCTGCTCGACGCGATGTTGGACCAGCAGATCGATGATATCGAGCGCGGTCTCCCGCCCACGAACGCGGTCGAGGTGGCGGCTCTTTCGGGGCCGCGTCAGGAACGCCTGAAGCGCGCCTTGAACAAGCTGTCAAACCTGGACGAGATGGTGCGCGGCTTGCTGTTCGCCCGTTCGTGAGCGCTTTCAGGAATTTTGCGCGCCGACATGATTTCCATGCATGAAATGTCTGGCTCATTTCATCTTCTGCATGCACATATACGTATATGTGCCAATGCCGCGTGATTGCGTGGCGGGCGGGCAAAAACAGGAAGGGCAAACTCAGATGGGCATGATTCAGGAATTCAAGGAATTCGCCGTCAAGGGCAACATGGTTGACCTGGCCGTCGGCGTTATCATCGGCGGAGCGTTCGGCGGCATCGTCACGTCTCTTGTCAACGACATCATCATGCCGGTTATCGGTCTGATTACCGGTGGTGTGGATTTCTCCAACATGTTCGTGCAGTTGGCCGGAGAGCCCCAGTCCACGCTTGATGCCGCCCGCGAGGCGGGCGCGACGCTGGCTTACGGCAACTTCATCACGCTGGTGATCAATTTCCTTATCGTCGCCTGGGTGCTGTTTCTTGTGATCAAGGCCATGAACTCGCTCAAGCGCGAAGCCGAGGCCGCGCCCCCGGAAGCCGCCGCCAAGCCGCGCAATGAAGAGTTGCTTGAGGAAATCCGCGATCTTCTGAAAAAGAAATAGGGTCCAGGCCCGGCTTCCGGCCGTACGCATCGAATTCGCAGGTAATCCCATGACACCACCCGCATATCCGCTTCCGGCGGGGATAGAGGCATTGAGCGCGCGTGCGTCGCAGTCCCCGGAAAGCGGCATCGTCGAGGTTCTGAACTACGGCATTGGCCGGCAGGGCATCATTCCCTTGTGGGCTGGCGAGGGCGATGTGGCGACGCCCGCCTTCATCTGCGACGCGGCCGCCACCGGCCTCGCGGAGGGCGATACGTTTTATACCTACCAGCGCGGGATTCCGCCCCTGCGTGATGCGCTCGCCCGCTACACCGAATGGCTTTATGGCAGGCCGAATTCGTTCGAGCGCTTTTTCGTCACCGGCTCCGGCATGCAGGCAATCCAGACGGCGATCCTGCTCACTGCCGATCCCGGAGACGAGATCGTCTATCACGCACCCGCATGGCCGAATCTGCCCGCGGCGGCAACCATCGCCGGAGTGACGCCGGTTTCGGTTGCCATGAATTTTTCCGAAACCGGCTGGTGGCTTGATCTTGAGCGGGTCTTCGCGGCGGTGAGCGAGCGTACCCGGGCGATCTGCATAAACTCGCCCTCCAACCCGACCGGCTGGGTGATGCCTCAGGCGGACCTCGAAACCCTGCTGAACTTCTGCCGCGAGCGCGGCATCTGGATCATTGCCGACGAGGTGTACAACCGGTTCGTCTATGGCGATGTGCGCAATGGAGCGCATGGCCGCCCGCTGGCGCCGTCCTTTCATGATGTGATCACGCCCGAGGACCGGGTTCTTTTCGTCAACACCTTTTCCAAGAACTGGGCGATGACGGGGTGGCGCATCGGCTGGATCGAGGCGCCGGAAGCGATCGGCATCAAACTGGAAAACCTGATCCAGTATTCCACATCCGGCGTTGCGGGCTTCATGCAGCGCGCGGCGCTGACTGCCCTGCAGGAGGGCGATGAATTCGCCGAAAGCGTCATCGCCGATGCGCGCCGCGGCCGCGAGATCGTTTCCGAGGGGCTGAAGAAAAGCGGCCGCTGCCGGTTCACGGAGCCGGACGGTGCGTTCTATGCGTTTTTCGGCATCGAAGGTGAGCCGGATACGGATCGTCTCGGTTTGCGCCTAGTTGACGAGGCCGGCATCGGAATAGCGCCCGGCCGCGCTTTCGGGCCGGAGGGGGCAGGCTATATGCGGCTGTGTTTTGTACGCCGGCCAAGTGGTTTGGGCGAAGCCATGAACCGGCTCAACGCATGGCTGACACAACGTTAACCGCGCCCGCTATTGATATTGTGACACCTGCCGATTCGCATTGTACGTAAAATAGCGTACGTTGTTCTTTTGGAATCAATGCTTCGATTGCGGACATCCTGACATGGATTTTGCAAATCTGTCGGCGGAAACCACTTCACAAGCACGCTTGCTGAGCGTGCTTGATACCGCTGTCGATGGCATCATCGTGATCAATGATGGCGGCAGGATTCTCGTGTTCAACAAGGCGTGCGAAAAGCTTTTCGGATACCCGGCCGGCGAAGTCCTGGGCGAGAATGTCAACATTCTGATGCCGCAGAACTATTCCGATCATCACGACGAATATCTCAATTCCTACCTCACGACGGGGCAGCGCAAGATCATCGGCATTGGCCGCGCCGTGCATGGACGCCACAAGGACGGAAGCGTCTTTCCGCTGGAGTTGTCCGTTGGTGAATCGGCAACGCCGGATGGCCGCCAGTTCATCGGAATCCTGCGCGATCTGCGTCCCAAGGTGGAAGCCGAGGAACGGCTCGATGCGGTTCAGGCGCAGCTTGTGCGAATGGCCCGCGTCAACGCCATGGACGAAATGGGTTCAGCGCTTGCCCATGAACTCAACCAGCCGCTGACGGCTCTCATGCTCTATCTCCAGGCCGTGACGCGCAGGGCGCGCAAGAGCGATGATGTCGTTATTCCGCCCGAGATGCTCGAGGTCATTGATCGGGCTGTCGAAGAGGCGGACCGGGCCGGGAAGATCATCCGCCGCGTCCGTCAGTTCATCGAAAAGCGCGATATTGAACGGGTGCGGGTGTCGCTCGCGGAACTGGTCGACGAGGCCACGGATTTCACGATGATCGGTTCGCGCACCCGTGGCGTGACGGTCAACCGCAATCACAGTGAAGGGGTCGCGGATGTTTACGCCGATCCGATCCAGATCCAGCAGATTATCGTGAACCTGCTGCGAAATGCCCTGGATGCGCTGGTTGACACGCAGGATCAGACCATCGACATCGAGACTTGGCAGGACGGCGATCGGGTTGCCATGGAGATCGCCGATTCCGGTCCCGGCATTGCGCCGAGCATGCTGCCGGATCTTTTCAAGGCATTCGCAACCAGCAAAGCGACGGGAACCGGACTTGGGCTCGCCATTTCCCGTACGATTGCGCAGAGCCACGGGGGGGACTTGACGGTGCAACCGGGAGGCAACGGCCAAGGTGCAAGATTCAGACTGGTATTGCCGGTCTTTGATACCAGTGGCGGCAAGGAGCAGACCAATGGACACTGAAAACGGCCAGGCAAAAGTGCCGACGATTTTCATTGTCGACGATGACCCCGCGGTTCGCGATGCGCTCGGAGTCGTGTTTCGCATGGAAGGGTATGAAGTTGTCGGCTTTGAAAATGGCGACGACTTTCTGGCGGCGGCGCGCAACACTCCGCCGTCTTGCGTCATTCTGGACATCCATATGCCGGGGCGTTCCGGTATGGAGATACTGAAGGAAGTCGACGCGCCGAATTATCCGACGCCGATCTTTATCATCTCGGGCCGGGGCGACATTCCGACCGCCGTTTCGGCGATCAAGCTCGGAGCATTCGATTTCATCGAAAAGCCTTTCGACGCCGATACGGTTGTTGCACGCGTTTCGGATGCGCTTGAAAAGACGGCAACCAATCTTGGCGAAAGTTCCTACAGCTTCGATGGCGAGGTCTTTGAAGGCCTGACGCCGCGTGAGCGCGATGTGCTGCAGCAGATCACGAGCGGTGCTTCCAACAAGGAGGCGGGCCGCAATCTGGGTATTTCACCGCGCACGATCGAGGTTCATCGCGCCCGGATCATGGAAAAACTCGGTGCGCGCAACGCCGCCGACCTCGTTCGCATTGTTTTGTCGAACAACTAGGTCTCAACCCCGGAAACAGAACGGGCTTGCCTGGCCGGGGCGGCCTTTGAGTCCTGCCTAAGTAATTTCCCGTATACGTCTTTTGCCGGAATGTCTTTTGCCGGAACACAGGTATAATTCTACATGAAATAATCTGCAAAAATGTACGGCGTATAAAGGTTTGTACTGTGTCTGTTTTCGTTGTCGAAGATGACAAGGCAGTGCGCGAATCGCTCGCGTTGTATCTGCGGCAAATGGATTTGCAGCCGGTTGCCTATGCAACAGCGGAAGATTTCCTGCGCGAGCAGAACCCTCACGGTGAAGATACGGTTCTGATCGACATCGGACTGCCGGGCATGAGTGGCGCTGAGCTCGTGCGGAGCCTCCGGCAACGTGAAAACCCGCCGAAAATCATCATCGTATCCGGCAAGTCCCAATCGGCCCTGGATCGCGAACTGTCCCTCGCCGGCGATGCGGTGATATTGCGCAAACCGTTCGAGCCGGATTGCCTCGCGAGCGCTCTTGCACAGGCTAGGTAGTAACCCTGATACGTATGTGAACCAATCCCTATTGCACCTGCGAAGGGCTAGTTTCCGGTTGAACACAAGGTGCTAAGGTTGCCGGGCGGGAGCCAGCGTAACCGCCTGTAATGGGGGAATAACAATGCCAACGGCCATTCTCGCGCATGCTGAAAGCCGCCCCGGCGGCACTTCGACGGGCAAGGGGGCGAGCTTGCAGCAAATCAACATCTCCCATGAGTCGACCGATTCAACCCCGGTTACGGTCCGAGAGCATGAACTGGTCTTCGCCGAGGGAGATGCCGCGCACCAGCGTTACGACATTGTCGATGGCGCGGTGATGCTGTTCCGCGTTCTGCCGGACGGGCGCCGCCAGCTTGTCGAACTGCTTGGCCCCGGAGACATGTTCGGTCTCACCTGTGCGTCCGAATACGATTGTTCCGCCGAAACGCTGGTTGCCACGCGTCTGCGCGTTTCGCACCGGCTGGATTGTTCTCAGGTTCCGGCAGCCATTTGCAGGATGTGCGGGCAACTGCAGAAGAAGGTGGCCGAACTCCACGAACATTCCGTTGTCCTGGGCCGCAAGTCCGCCATGGAGAAAGTTGTCAGCTTCCTGCTGCGCCTTGCATCGATGGATACGGGCCGGCGCGCCAACGGTCATGTGCGCCTTGCCATGACCCGGCAGGAAATGGCCGACTATCTTGGCCTGACAATCGAAACCGTCAGCCGGTCTCTCTCCGAACTGCGCCGCCGTGGCCTGATCGTTTTCGAGAAGGCGGACTGGTTCCACATTCCCGATGCCGAAGCGATGGAAAGTCTTTCAGGCGATCGCTGAGGCGCCATCGCCGCCTGCGATGTCAGTTATGTGGCGTGGCGTAGTGTTCCTCTCTTTTTCCTCTCATCGAACTGGATAGCCGCGTTTTTTGACGCGGCTATTTTTTGTTGGCCGCTCAGACCGCGACCGAGTGCTTTTTGGCTTCCGGCTCCAGATAGGCGTCGAAAACGGCCGCCACCATGCGCGCAAAGGCGCGCGCTTCTTCCAGAACACGGATCGTGTTGCCAGAGCGTACGGCAAGTCCGTCCGCGGCCAGTTCATCGATGTGCCGGTGCCAGGGGCCAAGACACGCGGTATTGATCCCGTGAGATGACGCGACGGCTGCGACATCGACAGTGAGGTTGCACATCAGGGCCTCGATCAGCGCCGACCGGAAGCGGTCTTCCGCCGTCGTTGCAACGCCACGGACAGTGGCAAGGCGTCCCGCGTCCACGGCCCGCGCCCATTCAGCCGTTGCCGGCGCATTCTGCGCAAAGCCGCCCGGGAAGCTGGAAATGGATGAGGCACCCAACCCGATCACCGCGTCTGCCGGATCGGTCGTGTAGCCCTGGAAGTTGCGGCGCAGGGTGCCGTTTTCAGCCGCAATCGCCAGCGCGTCGTCGGGGCGTGCGAAATGGTCGATGCCGATACGTCTGTATCCGAGCGTAACCAGCCGTTCAGCCGCCGCCTCCGCCATATCGAGCCGTTCCATCGGTCCCGGCAGGGCGGCTTCGTCAATCATGCGCTGATGTTTCTTGAACCACGGGACATGTGCATAGCCGAACAGCGCGATGCGTCCCGGCGAAAGTCCCACGGCCAGGTCGATGCTGCGGATCAGGTCGGCGCGACTTTGCAGCGGCAAACCATAAATCAGGTCGAAGTTCATGGCTTTGAGGCCGGCGCGGTTCAGCAGCCCAACGGCTGCCGCAACCTGCTCGAAAGGTTGAACGCGGCCAATGGCGGCCTGCACGCGTGGCGTGAAATCCTGAACACCAAGGCTGACGCGGTTGATTCCGGCGTCGGCGATCTTGGCAACCAGCGGTTCATCGACAAGCCGCGGATCGAGTTCCATGGCGTGTTCCGCGTCATCCGCCACCGAATAGCAGGACCGCATCGTCTCAACGATGTCGCGGAAGGATTCTTCAGGAAGCAGGCTCGGCGTGCCGCCGCCCCAGTGGACCGAAACCACCTGGCGTGGACCCGAGCGCCCGTTCGCGAAGGCGAGGGCGGAGGATTCCAGCTCCCGCTCAAGCGTCTGCGCGTATGAGATCAGCGGGCCGTCCTTGCGGCTGATCTTCGTATGGCACCCGCAGTACCAGCACATCGACCGGCAGAACGGCACGTGGAAATACAGGCTCAGGCGCGCGTCATCGTTGAGCCTGGACGCCCATTGCGTCACAAGGTCCCCGTTTACCGCAGAGGAGAATTGCGCTGCCGTCGGGTATGACGTGTAGCGTGGCACCTGTGCTCTGGCGTAGGTTTCGATTGTCTCTTTCTTCATACGTTACACTTCGCATGCACGCTGTCAGGCGGAGTTGATGATGATCAAACCGCACTCCGGACCCATTACCTTGCAGCGCTTTTTCAAATGGCTGGCGGCCCGTCCCGCAGCGGCTCTGGCGGCGACACTCGCTGTCGCATTCATTGGCGGCCTGATTGCAGCCATGCTTGGCCTGCCGGTCGCCTGGCTGACCGGAGCCATGACGGCTTGCGCAATCATTGCGGCCGCGGGCGCGCCGATGCGCATTCCGGAAATCTGGCGCTTGCCGGTCTTCGTCGTGCTGGGCATCTCCATGGGCAGCGGCGTAACGCCGGAAGCACTGGAACTGGCCAGAACATGGCCGCTAAGTCTTGTGGCTCTCGCGGTTGCCGTGCCGGTGATGGTCGCCGCATCGGTTTTGGTGATTTCCCGTGTGCCCGGCTGGGACAGGCACACTGCGATGCTGGCGGCGATGCCGGGCGCGCTGTCCTATGTCATATCCGTCGCGGTTGAAACCGGCGCCGATGCGCGCCGTGTGGCCGTGGTGCAGGCGCTGCGCCTCGTTGTGCTGGTTCTCGTGCTGCCGTCGTTGATTGTTGCAACGGGAAGCACGGGGACCGCCAATCTCCCGCCGGTTCTCGATGTGGACTGGATCGACCTGGGTCTGCTGGCTTTTGCCTGTGCGGCGGCAGCGCTCCTGTTCCAGCGCTTCCGGGTGCCTGGCGGCATGCTGTTCGGGCCGATGTTCGTCAGTGCAATCGCCCATGGCGCGGGCTGGAGCGTCATGCGCGTGCCGCCTGAAATCCTGAACCCCGCCATGCTTGTTCTCGGCGCCAATATCGGCGCCCGCTTCACCGGTGTCGGCTGGCCTCTCATCCGTTCGTCACTCGGTGTCGGCCTGCTTAACCTGGCGCTTGCAACGATCGTGGCCTGCCTGTTTTCAGCGCTCGTGGTGATGGTGTTGGGGATTCCGTTCGGGCAGGTCCTGCTGGCATTCGCGCCGGGTGGGGCGGAGGCCATGGCGCTGCTTGCCTTCGCGCTCGATCTCGACCCCGCTTATGTCGCAGTCCACCATGTTGCCCGCTTTCTTGGCCTCGGGTTATTCTTGCCTGTGGTGCTGCGAATCATGGCGCCTCGTGAGGTCCGTACGCCGCCTCAGTAGATAATTCTACGCACTGCTCCGGATACCGACAGGAGCTTTGATGTGCATTTACGTACCGGATTGACAGAGATCAAGACAAAGAAGGCCGGCATCCGCTTTGGATGACGGTGTGAAACTGCGCCCGAGTTGCATCCATACGGATTCAGCCAGTGCGCCGGAGAAAACCGGGGGTATTCCTTCAAATGGCTTCTATGCCCAAGAAATCCCTGACGCTCGAAGAAGGTGGCTTTGCAGCCTTCACCGGGCTGATTGCGCTCTATTGCCTGATCGCCGCCGCCAAGACGACGGATGCGGTCATGGCCTTCCATGCATGGGTCGGGCTGGCCCTGTCGCTGGTCGGCATCTTCGCAATCTTCAAGGGATACGCGAACCGTAAAGAAAATCCGCCGCAGACCATCGATGGCCTGCCCAACTATCAACTCGGTCCGGTCAAGTTCGCCAGCTTCATGGCGATGTTCTGGGGGATCGCGGGCTTTACCGTCGGCCTTGTGCTGGCGCTGCAGCTCGCCTATCCGGCGCTGAACTTCGACCTGCCCTGGACCAACTTCGGCCGGCTTCGCCCGCTGCACACCAGCGCGGTGATCTTCGCGTTCGGCGGCAACGTGCTGCTTGCGACGTCCTTCTATGTCGTCCAGCGCACCTGCCAGACGCGGATCGCCGGCAACGTTGCGCCCTGGTTCGTGATCGCAGGCTACAACGCTTTCATCCTGATCGCCGGCACCGGTTATCTGCTGGGCGTCACGCAGAGCAAGGAATACGCCGAGCCGGAATGGTACGCCGATCTGTGGCTGACCATCGTCTGGGTCGTCTACCTCTTGGTCTTCCTGGCCACGCTGTGGAAGCGCAAGGAGCCGCACATCTACGTCGCGAACTGGTTCTACCTGGCCTTCATCGTGACGATCGCGATGCTGCACCTGGTCAACAACGCAACGGTTCCGGTTTCGATCTTCGGCACCAAGTCCTACATTGCCTGGTCGGGTGTGCAGGACGCCATGACCCAGTGGTGGTATGGCCATAACGCGGT
>JAGRLC010000062.1 GCA_020441995.1 Rhodobiaceae bacterium | reverse complement strand
CCGTGACGGTGATCAAGGATCTCAAACTCAAGGGGTCTTCACAGGTGCTCAAGGTTGGCACCAAGGTGAAGAATATCCGGCTTGTGGACGGTGATCACGACATTGACTGCAAGATCGACGGCTTCGGCGCCATGAAGCTGAAGTCGGAATTCGTGCGTAAGATCTAGCCGCGATCAGGCATTTGCTGCGGAGCGGGCCTGCAAACTTCCCGCGCGCTTGGGGTTCCTTTCTTGCCTCATGATCCGCGGCCTTGTTATGTGGCGCATACTAGTCGTTTATCCGCGCGAACGAGGAGCCGGGAATGGATATCAAGCTGCGTTGCATGCCGGGTTATCGCGGCATCGTGCCGGAGCCCGTCATGGGTTCAAAGGCTTTGCCGGACTGGTTCCGCAGCATGCCCAACAAGGCCGAAAGCGAGACGATTGGCGGCGGCAGCGTGCCAACCTTCAAGCAGTGCCCGCCGTTTCTCGACGCGGTGCGCACCGGAATCGTGTTTCCGCTGGCAACCGATGTTCATTTCAAGGACGGTGAAATGAGCTGGGACTGGGAATTGCCGAAGGTCGAAGGTGTGACCGCGACGCAGTCTCCCATTGGTTTGCACGTTCCCGAACAGTGGCATGGCGCGCCCCTGCGGGCCGACAAAGGCCATTTCGTCGTCAAGTTCTCCAATTTCTGGACGATTGAGACGCCGCCGGGCATCTCGCTCTATTTCACCCACCCGTTCAATCGCGAGGACCTGCCGTTCCGCTCTCTGACGGGTATCGTCGATACCGACGTTTTCTCCTGCACTTTCATTCATTTCCCGGCAATCTGGATCGACCCGGATTTCGAGGGAACTCTGCCGCGCGGCACGCCGGTTGCGCAGGCTCTGCCGATCCGGCGCGAGGAAATGTCACTCGATATAGGCGAACTGGATGAGCAGGGCGTCGCCGATCAGATCGAATTCCAGCAGGGCTTGAAGGAAGATACCCAGATCTACCGGCGCAAATACCGGCAGGATCGCGTCGGGGGTTAAGCCTCGGGCCCTAGTCGTTGAAAATGCTCGCGGCTGCGAGTGGAACGCGCCCGCTCATTCCTTTCGACAGGATATTGAGGATTGCGCCGCGAGCCTTTGGCTCATCCTTGCCAAGGGCGGCGGCCTGTTCGCGCATGGCGTCGATGTCGCCTGAATCGCGCAGGGCTTCTATCAGCAGCGTACGCGCGTAGAGCGACTGATCCGCGGCCAGACCGGGCCGGGCGGCCGCATCCGCAAACAGTTTCGCGGCCTGGGCGGCTTCGCCCAATTCCATGTAGACGGTTCCCAGATTGATTTCGATCGCGGGCTGGCCAGGCGCGAGCGACAAGGCCTGGCGAAACGCATCGCGCGCGTCGGTCCACATCCGCGCCTGCATGGCGGCAAGGCCGGTTTCGAAGTGAATCGCCGGGATTCCGATAACCTTCTTGGCCGCGCGCTTGAGCGTCTTCACGGCCTCTTCGTGCTTGCCCAGCTTATTGAGGACCCGCCCGAAGTCGAGCAGCATTTCGGGATGTGGCTGCTGCGTCTTTATCATCTTGCGCAGCATCTCTTCCGCCTTCGCCCACTTTCCGGCTTCCAAAGCCTGAATGAGCGGGAAGGGGCGGGAATATGGTCTGGGTGGCTTTGCCATGGATCAGCTCTTGTGGCGGTAGAGCCAATTGTAGCGCTCGATGATCTTTTCACCCGAACGCATGTTCATCGCCATGTCGCGCAAGTGCGCCATCGGGTTGGAATAGTGGTAGATCTTGTTGAGCTTGCGGGCTTCTTTCTGAACGCGCGCGGTGCGGTAGCGGCGCAGCCGCTCGTATTTGCGTAAGGAAGCCGCAACATCCTGGCCGCGCACAAGGCAGCGGCCGAGCACCATGGCATCCTCGATGGCCATGCCGCCGCCCTGGGCCAGGAACGGCAGCATCGGATGGGCAGCATCGCCGAGCAGGGTGACTTCGCCTTCGCCCCAGCGGCGCAGCGGCTTGCGGTCCGCCAGCGCCCAGCGCGTCACGCTCGGCAGCGCGTCGATCAGGTCGCGTACCTGCGGCGCCCAGGCGGAGAAGCGCCCCGCCAGCTCGTCCTTGTCGCCGGGCGCGTTCCAGCCCTCTCCGGTCCAGCTCGCCTGCCAGGCGTTGGCAACGACGGCGACCACGTTGACCACGCTGCCGCCGCGCACCGGATAGTGAACCAGATGGGCGTCGGGGCCGAGCCAAAGACCGACAGAATTGACGGCGAAATCCTTCGGTAGCTGATCGGCGGGCACGAGCGCGCGCCAGGCGGTGCGCTCCGCCGGGACCGGCTGGTCGTTGCCGAACATGCGGGCGCGCACGGTAGAACGGATGCCGTCGGCGCCGATCAGTGCGGTGACGCGGTGTTCCTCAAGCTGGTGGTCGCGCTCGGTGAGGACGGTGACGCCGTTTTTGTGGCGGGCGAAATCGGCAACCGCCGTGCCCATTTCCACATCGATGTCGATTTCCTTTTCCGCCGCCACCTTGAGGACGGTGTGCAGATCGGCCCGGTGCAGGATCAGGTAGGGCGCGCCGTAGCGCTGCTTCATGAAGCCTTTCAGCGGCGCGCGGCCCAGTTCCTGGGCATCGCGCCCACGGCGGATGACGAGCTGTTCGGGCTCGCTGGCAACCGTCGCCAGCGCCTTGCCGAGACCGAATGCGAACAGGACACGGCTTGCGTTGGGGGAGAGCTGGATACCGGCGCCGAATGGCGCGAAACGCTGTGAGCGTTCATAGACGGAGACGCGCAAGCCGCCGCGCGCCAGCGCGATTGCGGCCATGAGGCCGCCGATGCCTCCACCTGCAATGGCGATCGTGCGCCGGTCTGTCACGATTGTTTCCTCGGTTTGAGACCTTTCACACCCGGACTGCCGGGCGCTGCGCCTTTATCAAGCGTCTTCGAATTCGAACAGGCAGCCGGCGGGAGATGTCTCGCTGGCATCCAGCCTTTCATCGTATTTGTAGAGCGTCGAGCAATAGGGGCAGACGATTTCATGGTCGTCGCCCATGTCGAGGAAAACATGCGGATGGTCGAATGGCGGCTTGGCGCCGACGCACTGGAATTCGTGCACGCCGATGCTGACCTGACGGTGACCTTCGCTGTTGTGGAAATGCGGTGTTTTGGGAGCTGCCATGGCTGGAAAAATCCCCGGTCTCTGATTTGTTTGTTTTCGGGGCGCACCATAGTGCGCATGCCCGCTTCTTCATAGGACATTTTCTTAAAGCTTGCCGATTGCGCGTTGCAAGGCTGCGTTTGCCCGGATACCCCGTAATGGAGCAGCCACTCACGCCAAGATCAAACCGGATTCGAAACGTAAGAGCACCATGCACAGCTACCACAGCTTTCATTCGGGCGATGTCGAGATCGCCTATATCGACACCGGGCCCGGCAGCGGCGCGGAAGGCAAAACGATCCTGCTGATCCACGGCTTTGCCTCCAACATCGAGATCAACTGGGTCGGGACCGGGTGGGTCGATACGCTGTCGCAGGCAGGCTTCAGGGTCGTTGCGATCGACAACCGCGGTCATGGCAAGAGCGAGAAGCTCTACGACAAGGCGCAATACGGCGCCCCGATCATGGCGGAAGACGCGCGGCTGCTGCTCGATCATCTGGATATCGGGCGCGCCGACGTGATGGGCTATTCGATGGGCGCGCGGATCACGGCGTTCCTGTCCATGGGGTATCCGGACCGGGTGCGCTCCGCCATCTTCGGCGGGCTCGGCATCGGCATGGTCAAGGGTGTCGGCGCGCCCGAACCGATTGCCGAGGCGCTGGAAGCCGACGATCCCGGCACAATCCCGGATCAGACGGCGCTCATGTTCCGCAAGTTCGCCGAGGCCACCGGAAGCGATCTGGCCGCACTTGCCGCCTGTATCCGCTCGGCGCGGATCAAAATCCGCGAGGAGGCGCTTGCGAACCTGCGGCTGCCGGTGCTGGTATGCGTCGGATCGAAGGACGATATTGCCGGCTCGCCCTATGAGCTTGCCGACATCATCCCCGGCGCCGAGGCTTTCGAGATCGCCGGGCGCGACCACAACCGGGCCGTTGGCGACAAGGCCTACAAGCAGGCGGTGCTGGATTTCCTCGACCGCCGCCCCTGAGAGATGCGATGACCGCCTCCACCGCCATCACCCCGGAGAAGATCGTCTTTGCCGGTTCCGCCGGGAACCGGCTTGCGGGCGATGTCTGGGGCGCTGCCGGCGCCGCAATGAAGGCACCGGCTCTGCTGCTGCATGGCGGCGGGCAGACGCGCCGGGCATGGGACCGCACCGCACGCGATCTCAGCCGTGCCGGATTTGTCGCGATTACAGTCGACCAGCGCGGGCATGGCGAGAGCGACTGGCTGGATGACGGGTCGTACGCCTTTGCCGATTACGGCGCGGATGCCGTGCGACTTGGCGGGCAGATCGCGGAGCGTTTCGGCACGGTGCCGGTGGTCATCGGCGCGTCATTGGGCGGGCTTGCGGCGATGCTCGCCGAAGGGGAGGCGGGTCCCGATTTCTGGCATGGTCTCGTCCTGGTCGACATCACGCCGCAGATGGACCCTGGCGGCGTCGACAAGATTCAGTCGTTCATGGGGGCGGCGATGGCGGAAGGGTTTGCCTCCGTCGAGGAGGCGGCCGACGCGGTTGCCGCCTATTTGCCGCATCGCCCGAGGCCGAAGTCTCTCGACGGTCTGCGCAAGAACCTGAGGCGCGATCCTGATGGCCGGTACCGCTGGCACTGGGACCCGCGTTTCCTGAACGGTCCGCGCTCGATCAACACCGATGGCGCGCAATTGGAAGCCGCAACGAGCGATGCGCTACGCGCGACCGGCATACCCGTTCTGCTGGTGCGCGGCGCGTCCAGCGAGTTGATCACACAGGCCCATGCTGAAGCTTTCAAGGCGCTGGCGCCGCATGCCGAAGTGATTGATGTGGGCGGTGCGGGGCACATGGTTGCGGGCGATCGGAACGATGTTTTTTCCGCTGCGATATGTTCATTCATGGCGAAAATCGGCGAAAAACCTGAGGTGTAACAAAGTTATTTTGTTTCAATGCTTTAAGATGGGTTATTGCGAGAAAGATTCGACCTTCTCGTAATGTGATTCAACGTGCTGAAAATCTGATTCAAGGGTTTTAGAAACCGATTCTGGGCGTTGCCGGGCCGATTCATCCGCCTTTGCCGGGGTGGCATCTGGCCGGGGCAAGTGCCGAATCCATAAGCGGATTTTCCGTCACGCTTTTTTGAGACACCGATTCATCTTCTTCTCAGCAAAGGGTTTGTCTCGGGCCTTAAGACGTCCTATTTAAGCCTCAACGGAAATTTGCGGTTCAGCCGTTTCAATGGACAACAGCCCTGCTGCTGAGGGCGTGACAGTACGGCGAAAGGGAGCAGGCCATGGCCCGCCAGATCACCACCAAGTTCGGTTCTACCCGTGACGCAAAGGCCAGTGTGACATCGGTTGATCCGGTGTGGACGCGGTTGTGCAGCGAGGCAGAGCAGATGCTGGCCGATGAGCCGGCGCTGTCCGGTCTGGTGCTGACCGACATCATCAACGAGCGTTCGCTCGAGGGCGCGGTTGCCTACCGTGTCGCCTCGCGTCTGGATCATCCCGACGTGCCGGCAAACCTGATCCGTCAGGCCTTCGTCCAGGCGACCGAGGAAGATCCCGAGATCGGCCGCGCGCTGCGCGCCGACATCGTCGCGGTCTATGAGCGCGATCCGGCCTGCTCGCGCTACATCGAGCCGGTGCTCTATTTCAAGGGCTTCCAGGCACTCGCCGTCCACAGGCTTGCCCATCATCTTTGGAAGCGGGGCCGCAAGGATTTCGCCTTCTACCTGCAGAGCCGTTCGTCGTCGCAATTCGCGACCGACATCCATCCCGCCGCACGCATCGGCAAGGGCATCATGCTTGACCATGCCACCGGCATCGTGATTGGCGAGACGGCGGTGATCGAGGATGAGGTTTCGATCCTGCATGGCGTGACGCTGGGCGGCAGCGGCAAGGAGAGCGGGGACCGCCATCCGAAGGTGCGCAAGGGCGTGCTGCTCGGTGCGGGCGCCAAGGTTCTCGGGAACATCGAAGTCGGATCGTGCTCACGAGTTGCGTCCGGTTCGGTCGTTCTGTCCGACGTGCCGCCGTGCAAGACGGTGGCCGGCGTGCCGGCGCGTATTGTCGGTGAGGCGGGCTGCAACCAGCCGGCCTTGTCGATGGATCACCGGCTGGGCGAGAACTCGCTGAACTTTCTCGGCGCGGATATCTGAAGCAATTCCAGGAAAAGTGGGCACCGGTTTTCGGTCCGGAATTGCGTCTGCCATAAGCATGCAATTCCAGGAAAAGCGGGCACCGGTTTTCCGCGAAACGGATTCCGGTTTCCGCTGATGTGGACCTGCGCTCCCGGCCGGAATAGCGTTAATTAAACATGAATCGATTCGAACCGTTCCGGTTTTGCGGGAACGAAGCTAGGATCACCCCAAGGCTTTGAATTGCGGCCTATCAAGAGCCGCACGGGGCAAGGGGGCGCGTGCGAACGCCATGCTGACTGTTCCTTTTGGGGACAGAAACGGGCGGCACGGAACTTGCCAACAATGAGAGTAGGACTGCCGGACCGTATCGGCCCGGTAGTCACTGTGCCATTGCCGTACGGTTTGTGTTTCAAACCGGCGGCGCGTTGTAGCGAGTGCGTGCGTAATCATGTCCGGTCTTATCAGCATCCTTCAGCACATCATCATCGTTCTCATCGGCCTGGCGGCGGCGGGGGCCGCGCAATGCGCCTACAAGATGTTCGTTGCCGAGCGGCCGCGTTTCGACAAGCGCCCCGAAGCGGCAAGCAAGGCGGTTCTGCATGTCCTGCTGCTGCTGTTTTGCGGGCCGCTGGTTCTGGCGCGCAATTCCTATCTGGGGCGGGTCAAGCAGGGGCGTCCCCTGGGCTGGATCGCCGCTTCGGGGGGTATTGCCGCGGGCTGGTGCCTGTTGTCCGGCGTGTTTATCCTGACCCTGTTCAATTTCGCACACCGTCTGATGGCCTGATACCGGATGGTGCGAGGGCGTTTGTGCTAGCGGCGGGGATCCGATGGCGATTTACGAGTTCGAGGGCAATGTGCCCGAACTGGCCGGTGACGGCAGCGCATGGGTTGCGGAAAACGCGACCGTGCTTGGCAAGGTTCGGCTGGGGGAGCAGGCCAGCATCTGGTTCAACGCGGTTTTGCGCGGCGACAACGAACTGATCGACATCGGCGCGCGCACCAATGTCCAGGACGGCTGCGTGTTTCACACCGACATGGGTTATCCGCTGACGGTCGGCGAGGGCTGCACCATCGGCCACATGGCGATGCTGCACGGCTGCACCGTCGGCAACAATTCACTGATCGGCATGGGTGCGACGGTGATGAACGGGGCGGTGATCGGCAATAATTGCGTCGTGGGGGCGCATGCGCTGATCCCGGAGGGGCGCGAGATCCCCGACAATTCGCTTGTGGTCGGGATGCCCGGCAAGGTGATCAAGTCAATCGGCGAGCCGGGACTGAAGATGCTGGAAGAGGCCGCCGCCATCTATGTCAACAAGGCGGGGCGCTATGCCAGGAATTTCAGGCGCGTGTGAGGTGGGCAGGCGTAACTGAAAAAGGGGTGCCGGCCCTTCCGCGGGGGAACGGAAGGGCCGGACTTTCGGAGCCAGCCTTTTCAAGGGACGTCGGGGTGGGGGCGCAGGCTGGGTCCGTAGCAAGCCTGTAAGCGGGCGCCCTTTGGCCCATGTCGATATGACGTCCTTTGTTTAACCGGCGCGCATGGCGCCGGGCCTTTCAATCTACTTCTTCGCCTGTGTCGAGCCGACGCCGATCATGGCGCTCGGACGGTCGCCACGCAGCCACACCCAGCGGCCGCGTCCGAAAGCCGACTGGCGCTTTTCGAAGGTGTATCCGGTTGCCTGCCAGCGGCGGATATCGTCGCGCTTGTTGTCGAGGACAAAGTCGCCGGCGGATGTCGTGACGGTCAGAACCGCGTGGCCTTCGCCATTCTCGTCCCACACAACGGTCATCAGCAGGGATTCCGGCGCCCAACCCTGGCGGATCAGCATGTGGCGCTTGAGCAGCGCGTAATCCTCGCAATCGCCATAGCGGTTGGGGTAGGTCCAAAGTTCCTCACGGCCATACAGCTCAAGATCCGTCACCGGCGTCACGGTTGAGTTGACCTGCCGGTTGATGGCGTCAAGCTCGGCCCAGCGTGCCTGCGTCAGGCCCATATATGTACGGCCACGGCCCGCTGCGGTGCATTCGTTGGGAAACTGCCCGCAGAACTGGACATAGCCAATCGGTGCGCGTGCTTCGCCGAATACTTCCATGTTTGCCGCTTCGGTGTGTTGCCCCGGTGTTGCGGCGGTGGCGGGAACGCTGGCCGCGGAAACCGCTGCCAATGCCGCCATAGCGATAAATGTTGCCTTCATAACGAACAGCCCCCTGTTCTCCCTTGTTATGGGGGTACTGTCGCAGTAAGTATTCGCTATGCGTCTAAGTCATTCCGAACAATTTTATCGAATTCAAGCCAATTACGAATGCGGCTAATATATGGATGAATTTTGAAATACACGAATCGCGCATTTTTATTCAAATTTTATCGATTGATTTAATTTGCGGTTAACCATGATTTACCGGCTCATGCATGCGATGAAATATGGGCATGCGGGGTCGTATACCGCGCGAGCGATGTCTGGCAGGCTTGATTGATAAAGGTATGGGCTGGCGCGGAAGGCGGCCGTAATCAGGCCACGGCGCCGAACTGCTGGCGGATTTCGTCTTCCGTCAGCGCCTTGGAGAATTCCATCGCAAAGCCGTCCTGGAAGGCGCGCACGACAAGGCCGCGCGAATTGCCCAGGGTGACCGGGCTTCCCACGTTGGGAACGATGGTCGAGCGCACGGCGGCGCCGGAGCGTGACATGTCGAGAATACGGCACGGGAATGTGCGCCCGTCGCCGAGCGTGACCTGTGTGAACTTGTTTTCAGGCGTTACGCGTTCGAAGCGGCGATCCTCGGGAAGGCCGAGCGCGGACCGGTTGGCAAGCCAGGTCAACTGGTTGGCGAGTTTCTCGCGCTTGCGCTCGCCCGCATGGATCGTCATGGCGAAACCGCCCTGGAAGAGGCGGACGAGTTCGCCCTCAATGCGGCCGATATGGTCGAGATAGGCGACAACCCTGTCGCCCTTGCGGCCGGCAACCGGCGTATTGAGCGAAACGCCGCCAGGAGACATGTCAATCACCTGGCAGGGATACTCTTTCCTGTCGGGGAGCATGAACCGGCCAAGCAGATGCACGGAAACGCGCCGGTGACGGCGGGCATCCTTCTGGGCATCCGATAACTGTGGCGGCGCCGGGTTCAGCACGAGTAAAGCTCTCCTCCTGCTGGCGTGCCGGAAATGCCGCAATCATGGCATCAAACCCGCCAGCCTCGCCATTCTAGTGAAGAGCAGGTTAACCAGTCGTAATTCCCCGGGCTGAAATCCAGTCTTTTCAGTGCGGGCGCGATTGGATGCCGCAGGCGCGCGAGACGATCAGCTCAGACCGCCGTCGTAAAGCGCGAGGTGCTTCATTCTGCGCTTTGGCTGCGCGCGGTCGAAAATCGGATGGCTGCGGGCAAACCGGGGTGTGAGGGTGGCGTCTGCCTGAGTGGGGAAGATCGCGGATTTCTCTATGGAGAAGTGGCTGAAGGTCTCGGTGCCGAGCCAATACGGCAGCTCAGGAAAACATACCGCGCCAATCAGCCGGCGGATTTTCTCGCCGTCGAGCCGCAAGGGCAGCAGCAAGGCTTCGCAAGCGACTTTGCGCTCGGATACGGTGTGCATTTCGCATTTCAGCAGAATTCCAGACGGGCAGGATACGGCATGCTCAAGCATATCGCCGATGCGTCTGCGGTCCGTGGGCTGCCAGAAAGACTGGAAAGCCTGCGCGCGCGGGTCAACCGCCATGGCGGTTGTCAGACGGCTGCCGGCCAGGCGCACGGTGGCTTCGCCACCATCCATATCCAGCATGAGGATGTCGCCCAGTGCAGCCGAGATGTCGAACGGTTCGATTTCCCGGCGGTCCGGAGCGCTGCGCTCTCCACGCAGGCGGTCCCAGTATTCGAAGACCTGCCGCGTCGCTGGATTGGACAGCTTTGTGATTGCGCGGTCGACAGTCGTTGTTTCAAGTGCGTACATAAAGCCCCCTCTACGGTCCCGTTGCGGGGCGGATATGTGCTGACCCGGCACACGGTCGCCCTTCATGGTTTCAATTGAGGGTTGTGTCGCAGGAGGTGTGCCAACACAGGCGCATCGAGGGGACACCCAGGGAGAAGGGATGATCGAGGAAGAGCGCAATCCGCCGGCATTCAATGTGCCGGCTGTCTTAATGGTGCTGCTCGCGGTAATGGCCATTATCCAGGGCGTGCGCCAGTTTGTGCCCGAGGATATGGATGTCTGGATCATATACGCGTTCGGGTTCGTTCCGGGCCGGTATGCGGGGCATGCCCTTCAAGTGCCGATGCCGCTTGGTGCCTTTGGCGATGTACTGGGCTTTTTCACGTACTCCCTGCTGCATGGGAGCTGGATGCATCTGGCGTCCAATGCCTTGTGGCTGGTCGCATTCGGCGCAGCCGTCGCGCGGCGGTTCGCAGCTCTTCGCTTCGTGATCTTCGGCGTGGTTTGCGCGGTTGCAGGCGCGCTTGCGCATCTGGCGACCCATTGGGGGGAACTCGTGCCAATGGTCGGCGCGTCTGCCGCTGTTTCCGGCTACATGGCGGCTGCGATCCGCTTTGCCTTCTCGCCAGGCGGGCCGTTATCGCCCATGGGGCGGCTTGATCCCGAACGGGCCGCCCATGTGCCCGCTGTGGGGATATTGGCGGCATTCAGGAACCGCTCCGTCATCGCCTTCACGGCGATCTGGATGGCGTTCAACCTGCTGTTCGGCCTCGGGGTGACATCATTGGCGGGTGTTGACGGCGAGATCGCGTGGCAGGCTCATGTCGGCGGGTTTTTCGCGGGCCTGCTGCTGTTCGGCGTGTTCGATCCCGTTCGCCCCGCAATCAGCGAATACGAGAACGAACAGGAAATTTGACGCATCCAACTTGCCGGAACCGCATACGCACCGCATGATGGTGCGACAACAAAAGCGTTTCCTTGCGCAAGAAACAAACAAGGTGAGGAGGATTCGTCATGACTGTTGCCAGCATTCTTGCAAATAAAGGGACGGATATCGTTACGGTCAATCCGGACGAGAGCCTGCTTGCAGTGGCCCAGCTGCTCGACAAGAACAAGATCGGCGCGGTGGTGGCCGTGGACGCCGATGGCAAGCTTGCCGGCATCATGTCGGAACGCGATGTCGTTCGCGCCGTGGCGCGCGGCGGGCCGGAAGCCCTCGGCGAAGCGGTTGCCACGCATATGACCAAGAAAGTCGTCACCTGCAAGAACGAGGACCGCATCTCTTCGGTCATGCTGAAGATGACCGAGGGCAAGTTCCGCCATGTACCGGTGGTCAATGGCGGCAAGCTGGCCGGAATCATATCGATCGGCGACGTGGTCAAGCGCCGCATCGCCGATATCGAGACCGAATGGCAAGCGATGCAGGATTATATCGCCGCGGGATAAGGGCCGGATCGCTCAATAGCGTTCGCGCAGGGATTCCACCGCTGCCGAGATTTCTCCGAGCATGCGTTCGGTGGCCTCGGCGCCCAGATCGATGGCTTCCTTGGCGCGGTGAAAATCGAAAAGACCGACATCGTGCAGGCGCGGTCCCACGGTCACATCCGGCGGGTCGCCGGCCATGCGCGCGCGCGATATCCGGTCCTGCATGATTGAGAGCGCATCCATCATCACAGCCGACATGCCCGGTGCGCCCTCGGATGCGCCGACCAGCTGTTTCCTGACGAGCCTGGAGGCCGTGCGCGGCAAATTCGATGCGTCGGCCTCGCTTTCGTCGCCGCTGTCTTCCATGACCGGTACGATGCTGCCCTTGCCGAACATGTCGGTCTGCAAGTTGACCGCGATGACGAGGCGCGCGCCAAGCCCGCGGCATACCGACACCGGGACCGGGTTGACCATGGCGCCATCGAACAGCCAGCGGCCCATGAAGTTGGTCGGCTTGAAGACGCCGGGCAGGGCGTAGGAGGCGCGCAGAGCGCTGACCATGTGCCCCTTTTGCAGCCAGATTTCGTGACCGGTTCGCATTTCGGTCGCAACGGCGATGAACTTGCCGGGCAGATCCTCGATCAGCGTGTCGCCGAGATTCTGTTCAAGAAGGGATGACAGCTTGTTGCCCGAGATGAGACCCGAGCCGCCGATGTTGAAGTCCATCAGCCCGAAGACGCGGCGGCGTGTCAGCGAGAGGACGAAATCCTCCAGGTCGTCGAGCTTGCCGGCGGCAAAGCAGCCGCCGACGACCGCGCCTATGGATGTGCCGGCGATAATGTCGAAATCGTAGCCGGCGGCCGCCAGCGTGCGCAGGACGCCGATATGAGCCCAACCGCGCGCCGCGCCGCCGCCAAGCGCAAGGCCGATGGTCATCTTGCGTCCGCGCGGCGTGGTTTCAGGCGAAATGTCGCGTTCCTGAGTCATCGGTTCGTTGAATGTCACGGGCTCGTCGAACCCTTGCGCGGGGTCATGCGGACCGGACGGGGAATCCGTTTCTTTTGCGGTGTCTGAAGCACCCAGCATCATGCGGGTAACAGAGCCAAACATTGCCTTTTCCTTCGTCGCTTGCGCGAGGAGGCGGCGGCCAAGCCCTTCTGTTTTGCCGCGTGTTCCGGGCGGAAAACCGGTTCCCACTTTTCATGAACACGCTCTGGAGCCCAGTGTTGGCATCGAAAGCACAGGCATGGCGCCGCGCGCAGTCATCCGATCAGTTTATGCGCGGTGAATTAAACAACTCATGAACGCGGAAAATTTGTCGCAAATGCGATTCGACAGGCATGCGCTCAATTCAAAGGCCCATTCTTTGCAAACAATTCGGCCATCAGGCCATCGCGGGTCATCCCGCCCGGAGAGCCGCCTTTGGGCCGTTCGTCAAATCGGGTCAGCCGGGCGAATACGACACGGCGGTTGTCTTTTTCCGCCCACCCGACATACCAGCCGAAAGGTTGTTCTTTCAGCAATGCGCCATTGCCCCCGAACGGCAGCCCTGAACCCGTCTTGCCATATACATGCCAGCCGGCGAACCGATCTCGATTTTCCATCAGGATTTTTGTCTCTTCGACCGCTCTCGCGGAGACCGGCAGTTCGCCTGAGACCATATGCGTCAGGAAGGCAACCTGTTCTGCAGGTGAAATCTGTAATGAGGAACTCAGCCAGGCGTGGGTCAGGCCATTCGTTTTTCCCTTGTCGCCGGAAACGTCCTCGTTTCCGTAGCTGAATGCATCGACATAGGCTGCAAAACGCTCTGCGCCGATTTGCTCGGTAATCCGCTGCGAGAACCAGACGACCGAGTATCGCATCCACCTTTTCGGTGTCGTCGTCTGCCGCCATTCAGGCCTCCAGCCGACATAGCCCTTCTCGAATGGCAATTCCGGCTCGTCCGGCGAAGAGAGAACGCCGCTGTCAAACCCCATGAGACTGATCGCGACCTTGAACGTCGAGGCCGGCGAAATCCTCTTGTCGCAGTCCTGTCCCTCCCGGATGAGCGGTTCGGACGCGCCGACTTCCTGAACGAACGTGCAAACCACACGCGGCTCTGCGCAGGCGGGAGCCGAAAATGCAATCAGGAGCGCCGCGGATGTGAGGCCCAGCCACTTCATGTCGCGTTCCTTCAAATGTGGTTCCAAGTGGACGCGGAGCGGCTATGGTTTGCGGCTACCATCCGTCTGAAAACCCAAGGGCTTAGTCGGTCGGCTTCAGGTGAAATCCGCCATTGCCGTTGGAGGTAATCCGCCGGAAGAAGCAGCTTTTCTCGCCCGTATGGCAGGCAACGCCGTTTCCGGCGATCCGGCCGGCGATCCAGATCGCGTCTTGATCACAGTCGGTGCGGATGTCGATGACCGATATTTCGTTGCCGCTGGTCTCGCCCTTCTTCCAGAGGCTCTTGCGCGAACGGCTCCAGAAATGGGCGATGCCGGTTTCCAGCGTCAGCGACAGCGCTTCGGCGTTCATGTGGGCGAGCATCAGAACGCTGCCGTCATCGGCATCGGTGACGACACAGGTCACAAGCCCGTCAGCGTTGAAGGCGGGAGCCAGCACGTCGCCGCTCTCGCGCAGCTTTGGATCGCTTAAGCTTTCGAATTCGATTGTCATGGACGGATAAGAAACAGGGCCGGGGGCGTGCGTCAATCAAGTTGGAAAAACAAAAACCCCGATGCGGGCACCGGGGCTTTCGAAATGAATCTGCGGAGAATGAAACTCAGCGGTCCGAGCCGCGCACCATGGTCAGGAACCGGACCTGCTCGGTCGGATCGTCGCGGAAGATGCCGGTGAACTGGTTGGTCACCGTCTTCGCGCCCTGCTTCTGGATGCCGCGCATCGACATGCACTGGTGCTCGGATTCGACCATCACCGCAACGCCACGGGGCTTCAGGATTTCGTCGATCGCCAGCGTGATCTGCGCTGTCAGGTTTTCCTGCGTCTGCAGGCGGCGGGCGAAGATGTCGACGACGCGGGCGAGCTTGGACAGGCCGACGACCTTGTCCTGCGGGTAGTAGCCGACATGGGCCTTGCCGAAGAAGGGCACCATGTGATGCTCGCAATGGGAATAGAAGGAGATGTCCTTGACGAGGACGATATCGTCGTAGCCGCCGACTTCCTCGAAAGTGCGCGACAACGCCTCGATCGGGTTTTCGCCGTAGCCCTTGTAGAGTTCCTTATACGCCTTGGCGACGCGCGAGGGCGTATCGAGCAGGCCTTCGCGGTCCGGGTTGTCACCCGCCCATGCGATCAGCGTGCGCACGGCTGCTTCCGCTTCCTCGCGTGAGGGGCGTTCGATTTCGGGCGTCTCTGCCAGCAGGTGCGCGGCGTTCAGCTTCTTGACGATGGCGTCCATCAAGATCTCCTCGAATTACTCCAGACACCTGCGGGTTCTCACCCGTTTCGGCAGATCTATGCGGGCCTCGTCATCGCCCTTGCCGGCGTGACCGAACCGCTTTCGATATATGTCTGCCTTTTATCCAGGGTTTAAGCGTCTAGAGCCCGTTGTGATGACGATTATCGCATCGGATGCGGCGTCGGACTAACCATTGCACGGCAAATCCGGTCTGAAAACCGCCATTTGCGAATAATCTGTCTTGCATCCTTATATGGGGCGAACGAAAGACCGGATCAATCTTGTTTGCCTAAATATGCGTGAGGCCTCGCCGGAAACGGTTGCGGCGACTATGTTAGGGGCCGGACAGACAGATTACGTTGTGACGGCATCCATGCTCGACGACATCTACAACAAGAAGATTCTCGGCTTTGCGGCGGATATTCCGCGCATCGGACGGCTCGATTCGCCCGATGGCAGCGCAAAAGCCCATTCCAAGTTGTGCGGATCGACCGTCTCCGTCGATCTCAAGGTCGAGAATGGCGCCGTGACTGATTTCGCCCATCAGGTGAAAGCTTGCGCGCTGGGGCAGGCGTCTTCCTCGATCATGGCGCGGCATATAATCGGCGAGACATCGGAAAACCTGCGCGTTCTCCGCGAACAGATGCACAAAATGCTGAAAGAGGGAGGCCCCGCGCCGGACGGCAACTGGGCGGACTTGGCTGTTCTTGAACCCGTGCGCGACTTCAAGGCGCGCCATGCCTCCACGCTGCTGACCTTCGATGCCGTCGTTGATGCGCTCGACATGGCCGAGGGCCTGAACGCAGATGAGAAATCGGCGGCGGCCGGGTCCGCTGCCTGAGGCCCTGTTCCCCTTGGCAACCGGCACGCGAAACTATAGCGGTTCCTGGCCCAGAACCCCGGGCCGCGTCTTTGGCACAGCGCTGGTGCGGCTCTACCAACTGACACTGTCCGGCTTCATCGGCAATCACTGCCGCCATTTCCCGACCTGCTCGGAATATGCATACGAGGCCATCGCCCGCCACGGGCTGATGCGTGGTTCATGGCTCGCTGCCATCCGCGTCAGCCGCTGCCGCCCGGGTGGCACCAGCGGGATAGATCCGGTTCCGGAGGAATAAGGCGGAGCGCGGGGATTCGTTTTGCAGGGATCAAGGTGCTGGCTAAAAAACTCGACTCTTTGTAATAGGCTGTAATCGGCAACACTATAGGAGGAATGTATTCCAATGGCGCATAAGTTCGAAATCTACAAAGACAAGGCTGGTGAGTTCCGCGTCCGCTTCAAATATAACAGCGAGATCATGTTTTCGACGGAAGGCTATACGTCCAAGTCGAGCGCCCAGAATGCCATCGACTCCATCAAGAAGAACGGCCCCGACGCGCCGGTCGAAGACAACAGCTAATTCAGCATCCGGTTAGCGGCTCCAGATAAGGGCCGCTTTCCATTTTTGCCAGGATGGGCCCGGTGCGGCATGGCGCATTGGGTTTTACCTGTTATTCAGCGGCCACTAGTGGCGTTTGGCCGCATCCAGCGTTGCCGGCTCGGCGGCGACGGGTTCGACGCTGTTCCAGAAACGCTCAACAGCGATGCGCGCTGGTATCCGCCTTGGCGCTACGGGGTGTGGAAGACGCCTCACTCCGGCTGAAAGAACCGCAGCGACATGCAGGACAGGCCACCGTCGACAAGGGCGGCCTGTGTCGTTGGCAATTCAACGACTGAAACGTCCGGCAAAGCTTCCCTTATGCGTGCTGTCGTTTGCGGAAAGCCAGCGGACACGAAAACCGTATCGTTGACCCGAATGGCGTTGGCGGCGGCGTCCTCGCCGGGTGCCGTTTCGATCAGCCTGTAGCCGTCGAACACGCCGCTTTGCGCCATCTGCAGCGTACACAGTACGATATCCTCGCCGAGGATGGCGCTGGCGGTCTTGAGGTGCAGCACGCCGGGCGGGGTTTCGACGCAGCGGCTGGCATAGCTCCAGTCTTTCAGGATCGCGGCCAATTCGTCGTAACCGGTGCGGTTTGTGCGCGCCGACAGCCCGGCGATCACTTCCGATCCGGTCACCATGATATCGCCGCCATCGACGAAGCCTGGGCCGGCGAGCTTGCGGACGTCCGCGAACTGCCTGCGCAAGGCGGGTTCGAGCTCGTTCGCCTCGCCAATGCGGCTTTCGGCGCCGGGGCGCAGGACGACCGCGCCCTTGGGCAGGCAGAGTGCCGGGTCCTCGATGAACACCGAATCCGGAAACGCCTCCAGAGCGGGGAGGCGGGTCACCGCGACGCCGGCCTTTTCCAGCGCCGTCACATAGGCCGAGAACTCGGCTTGGAATGTGTCCGGGTCGGGGTCGGGGCCATCGCCGGCACGCAGGCCATCGGTAATGCTGCGCGCCGGGCTACGCACGATTGCCTTGGTGAAGCGGTGGCTCATGGTGTCGGTCATTGGATTATTCCGCATGATCTTGTTCATCAGCGGTTTGCCCTGCGACGCCATGAACCGCAAGAGAGGTTTGCATTGCGATGTCAAATCAGGCTAGAGACCGCGCGTGAAACCGCCTGCGATCTATCGCGGGCTTCCCAATGCTTACCTGCTTGGTGTGCAGGAGTTGAGCCGGAGGACATATCCTTATGATCACCATCACTTTTCCAGACGGCAACGCGCGCGAGTATGAGGCTGGCGTGAGTGGAGCCGATATTGCCGAATCCATCGCCAAGTCACTGGCCAAGAAGGCTGTTGCCGTCGCGGTCGACGGCGAGTTGCGCGATCTTGCCGATCCGATCTCGCAGGACGCAACGGTGCGCATCGTCACCCGTGACGATGAGGCAGCGCTCGAGCTGATCCGCCACGATGCCGCCCACGTCATGGCCGAGGCCGTGCAGGAACTTTATCCCGGCACGCAGGTCACCATCGGCCCGGTGATCGAGAACGGCTTCTATTACGATTTCGCCCGCAACGAGCCCTTCACCACGGAAGACCTCGAAAAGATCGAGGCGAAGATGCGCGAGATCATCAAGCGCGACGCGCCCTTCACGAAGGAAGTGTGGACGCGCGACGAGGCCAAGAAGCACTTTGCCGACAAGGGCGAACGCTACAAGGTCGAGCTGATCGACGCGATCCCCGAGGATCAGGACCTGAAAATTTACAAGCAGGGCGACTGGCTCGACCTGTGCCGCGGTCCGCACATGACCTCGACCGGCAAGATCGGCGACGCCTTCAAGCTGATGAAGGTGGCGGGCGCCTATTGGCGCGGCGATTCCAACCGCGAGATGCTGACGCGCATCTATGGCACCGCATGGGCCAAGAAGGATGATCTCGACGCCTACCTGCACATGCTCGAGGAGGCCGAGAAGCGCGATCACCGCCGCCTTGGCCGTGAAATGGACCTCTACCATTTCCAGGAAGAGGCGCCGGGCGCGGTGTTCTGGCACGCCAAGGGCTGGACCATGTTCCAGCAGCTGATCGGCTACATGCGCCGCCGCCAGCACGAAGCCGGCTATCTGGAAGTGAACAGCCCCGACATGATGGACAAGGGGTTGTGGGAGCAGTCCGGCCACTGGGAGAAGTTCGGCGAGAACATGTATGTGACCGAGACGCCGGACGAGCGCGTCTATTGCTGCAAGCCGATGAACTGTCCCGGGCACGTGCAGATCTTCCGCAATGGCCTGAAGAGCTACCGCGATCTGCCGCTGAAGATTGCCGAATTCGGCAAGGTGCACCGTTACGAGCCGTCAGGCGCGCTGCACGGGCTGATGCGCGTGCGCCACTTCACGCAGGACGATGCGCACATCTTCTGCACCAACGAGCAGATTACCGAGGAGTGCCTGAAGGTCCACAACCTGATCCTGTCGATCTACAAGGATTTCGGCTTCGAGGATGTGCGTATCAAGTTCTCTGACCGGCCGGAACAGCGGGTCGGGTCCGACGATATCTGGGACAAGGCGGAAGCAGCGCTACGTCACGCCATCGACGTCACCGGGCACGAGTGGACGCTGAACCCGGGCGAGGGTGCCTTTTACGGGCCGAAGCTCGAGTATGTACTGCGCGATGCCATCGGGCGCGACTGGCAGTGCGGCACGTTGCAGGTCGACTTCAACCTGCCGGGCCGGCTTGGCGCGTTCTATATCGGCCAGGACGGCGACCGGCATGTTCCGGTGATGCTGCACCGGGCGATGTTCGGCTCGCTGGAGCGCTTCACCGGCATCCTGATCGAGCATTACGCCGGTCACTTCCCGCTGTGGATCGCGCCGACGCAGGCGGTCGTCGCCACCATCGTGTCGGAAGCCGACGAATACGCCAAGGAAGTGCAGGCGGTGCTGGACGGGGCGGGCCTGCGCGCCGAGACCGATCTTCGCAACGAGAAGATCAANNGGTGCGCGAGCATTCCCACGCCAAGGTGCCGGTGCTGCTGGTTGTCGGCAAGCGCGAGGCGGAGGAGCGCACCGTATCCGTGCGCCGTCTCGGTTCCCGCGATCAGAAGACGGTGCCGCTGCTCGACATCGTGCGCGAGCTTGTTTCCGAAGCCATCGCCCCTGACAAGGGTGGCGTGACGGCGCAAGCTGCGGAATAAACACTAAAGGCCGGCAGTGATGCCGGCCTTTTTCATGCGCTGATCGCCAGGCGGATCAGCATGGCAACCGCGGTCAGCGCGGCGACGCTTCCCGCCCAGATCAGCGCCATCCATCCAAGCCGCTTCCAGAGCGGGGCTTGTGTCGCGCTTATCGCCATCAGTGATAGCCCTCCGCGCTGACCTTGCCGCGGAAAACCCAATAGGCATAGACCGTATAGGCGAGGATGACCGGGATCAGAATGCCGGCGCCCACCAGCATGAAGATCTGGCTCTTTTCCGGCGCGGCGGCCTCCCAGATCGTGACCGATACCGGGACGGCGTAGGGGTAGATGCTGATGCCGAGGCCCGCCAGCGTCACCAGGAACAGGGCTTGTGCCAGCGCGAAGGGCATCCAGTCGCTTCCCCGTTTCATGGAACGGAAGAAGACGAATGCGATCAGCGCCGTCACGATCGGAACCTGCGCGGTGTAGAACACGCGCGGAGTATCGAGCCATTTTGCATAGTAGCCGTAGTCGAGGAAAAGCGTGGCCACGCTGACCGCAACGATTGCCGCAAGGGTCGCCACGAAGGCGTACCAGCCGTAGCGGCGGGCGAGATCGTGGACTTCGCCCGTTGTCTTCCAGATCAGCCAGCATGCGCCGAGCAGGGCATAACCCGCGACAACGCTGACACCGGTCATGACCGAGAAGGGCGTCAGCCAGTCCCACCAGCCGCCGGCATAGGCGCGGCCTTCGATGGTCACGCCCTGCAGCAATGCGCCGAGGATCACACCCTGCATGAAGGCCGCCGTCAGCGAACCCAGCGTGAACGCCATGTCCCAGAACGGGCGGTGGCCGGGATCGCGCCAGCGGAATTCGAAGGCGACGCCACGGAAGACGAGCGCCAGCAGCATGGCGATGATCGGCGGATAAAAGGCCGGCATGAGGATCGCGTAGGCCAGAGGGAAGGCGGCGAACAGACCGCCGCCGCCGAGCACCAGCCAGGTTTCGTTACCGTCCCAGACCGGGGCGACGGAATTCATCGCCTGATCGCGGTCCTTGCCGACCGGAATGGCCGGGAAGAGGATGCCGATGCCCAGATCGAAGCCGTCGAGCACGACATAAGCATAGATCGAGAAGGCGATCAGGAAGGCCCAGAGAATTGTGAGGTCAAGATTTACATCCATGCCTCAGGCTCCTTCCTGCTGCTGCGGGCCAACGGAAATGCCCGGCGCATGCCCGGTTTTCCCAGCTTCATGCGCCCCCGGAGTCTTGCCCATCAGTTTCAGCAGGTACCAGGTACCCGCACCGAAGACGGTGAAATAGACGACGATGAAGGCGAGCAGCGACGCGCCGACGGCAGGGGCTTCGAGCGGGGAAACGGAGTCCGCCGTGCGCAGCAGGCCGTGGATCGTCCAGGGTTGGCGCCCCGCCTCGGTGGTGATCCAGCCGGCGATGACGGCGACGAAGCCGCTGGGGCCCATCAGGATCGCAAAACGGTGCAGCAGCGGCCAGTCATACAGCGTGCCGCGCCAGCGCGCGTAGAGGCTGACGAAGCCGAGCAGCGCCATCGCAAGGCCCAGCGCCACCATGACGCGGAAGGCCCAGAAGACAGTTGCGACCGGCGGCTCGTCCTCGTCCGGAACGGTGTCGAGACCGGCCAGCGGCGCGTTGAGGTCATGCTTGAGGATCAGCGAGGAAAGTTTCGGGATCTGAATCGCATAGTCGACTTTCTTCTCTTCCTGGTCCGGCAGTCCGAACAGGATCAGCGGTGCTCCGTCGGGATGACTGTCGAAATGCCCTTCCATCGCCATGACCTTGACGGGCTGATGTTCGAGCGTGTTCAGCCCATGCAGGTCGCCGAGGAAAATCTGAGCCGGCGCGACGATTGCCGCCATCCACATCGCCATGGAGAACATCGTGCGGGCTTGCTTGTTGGTATGATCGCGCAGCAGATGGAACGCACCGACGCCGCCGACGGCAAGCGCGGTCGTGAGATAGGCGGCCGTTACCGTGTGCATCAGCCGGTAGGGGAAGCTCGGATTGAAGATGATCTCCCACCAGGAGCCGGCGGGCACGAACTGGCCATTTTCGGCAATCGCATATCCGACAGGGGTATGCATCCAGCTGTTGACGCTGAGAATCCAGAAGGCCGAGACGGCGGTGCCGATTGCGACCAGACAAGTTGCGGTCAGGTGCAGGCCGGGGCCGACCTTGTCGCGGCCGAACAGCATGACGCCAAGGAAGCCCGCCTCAAGGAAAAACGCGGTCAGAACCTCGTAGGCCATCAGGGGGCCGATGACGGGGCCGGCCTTGTCGGAGAAGACCGACCAGTTGGTTCCGAACTGGTAGGACATGACGATGCCGGAGACGACGCCCATGGCGAAGGTCACGGCGAATATCTTCACCCAGTAATGGAAGAGGCCGATATAGCGTTCCTTGCCGGTGACGTAGTGCAACCCGTTCAAAACGGCGAGATAGCTGGCGAGCCCGATGGTGAAGGCGGGGAAGATGAAATGGAAGCTCACCGTGAAGGCGAACTGAAGACGTGCCAGGAATGTCGCGTCCCAGCCCTCAAACATGATGACCTGCTTCGTGCATCATTAGTCCCCCGCTCCTTGGGCTTATGTATCAATGCACATATGCCAGCAAGGTTGCACGTCGAGTTGATGCGACGGTTTGTCCGTGGCTGATTTGCCCGCAACAGGGGCTATTGCGCCACGACCTCGATATCCCGCGGCAGGCCGGGCTGGACCGAGAATTCCCTGTTGTAGATGTTGTTCTCGTGCCGGGCGATGACGGAATAGTCGCCGGCGGCCAGAATATGGGTGGGAAAGGCGCCGTAGCTTTCCTTCACCACATCGCCGCCCTGCGAGAGGATGCTCCATGCGGTGTTGGCCAGCGCTTCGCCACCGGCCTCATTCACCAGCTTGAAGGTGATCGCGGCGGCCGTATGGGTGATGCGGGCGTCGGTCAGTTGCGCAGGTTCGACCTTGACGTCATCGCGCACGGCGGAATTCGCGTCGCCATACTGGCTGACGATGTGATAGCTGCCGGCATTGAGCACCATGACGCGGCCCGGCTCGGCGTTTTCGGCGACCAGCTTGCGCTGGCCGAATTCGTCCTGCTCGGCGGAATAGACCGAGAGTTTTACGGACTTTGGCGGCAGGGCCTTGCCTGTGCTGTCTTGCGAGGTCAGGCGCAGGCCGCCGGCATTCAGGGTAACGGCTTCGCGGAAGGGTTCGTTTGCAACGGTGATTTTGCGCGAGGCGACCGCGTGTCCATAAATGGCAACGGCGACGTAATCGCCAGGCGCGACGTTGATGACCGGCTGGGGCTCTTCGGAAGACGCCACGGTCATGAAGCTGCCGTCGGCCTCGGGTGCCGCGCGGTATACGCGCCAGCGCACGCCTGATCCCAATGCGCCGGCCTCTTCAGTGAGGCGAGCGTAGAGACGGCCCGGTATCGGCGGAGCGTCCGGATCGGGCGGAGGCACGCTCGCTGATGGTGCCTGGCTTTCCGCGGCCTGTCCGCCTTCGGCAGGCTCCGCACCGTCGCCGGAGGATTCACCGGCGGGCTGTTCGCCGCCAGATGAGATAACACCCTTCAGGATTTGCTCGACCGCGCGAACCGTCTCTTCCGCCGCAGTGTTCGACTGCGCGGATACGTTACCAATAGCGGAAGCAAAAAGCCCTGCGCATACAATGGCGAGGAACAGAAGGCGTTGTAATGCGTGCACGCAATAGGCTCCGTGGTTTCAGCAGTTCCGGAAATGGCTTGCCGTACAGCTTGGCGGCCCTATTCTCCGGCACAGATACACCCCGCCCAGACGGCGTGATATGCATCTGTCGTAGACCTTCCTCAGACACTAGATCAAGAACATGTCCGAATCCTTTCCCGAGCTTCTTGGCTATCTTGAGGCGCGCCGCTCGGTTCCCGCGCTGCAAATGAATGGCCCCGGTCCATCGGACGCGGAGTTGAAGCAAATCCTGACGATTGCCGCGCGCGTTCCCGATCACGGCAAGCTTGCGCCGTGGCGGTTCATCGTTGTCACTGGAGATGCGCGCGAGAAATTGGCGGACAGGCTTGAAGCCTTGCGCCGTAAGGCCGAGCCTGAGGTGACCGATGAGCGTTTGGCCAAGGACCGGGCCGTTCTGCTTTCAAGCCCACTGCATGTCGCCGTTGTCAGCAAGGCGTTGCCGCACGCCAAAATCCCGGAATGGGAGCAGGTTCTCTCCGCCGGGGCCGTCTGTCTCAACATGCTCCATGCCGCCCATGCGCTGGGCTACCGTGCGCAATGGCTGAGCGGCTGGGCGTCCTATGACGCAACCGCAAAAGCGGCTTACGGACTTCAGGACGGGGAGGCGATTGCGGGTTTCATCCACATCGGGACCAACGATGAGCCGCAGACGGACCGGGACCGCCCGGATATCGATGCCCTGACCAGCAGGTGGTCCGCATAGGCTTAATTTCAGCAGAAACCGGAGTTGTATGATGTTTTATGACGCTGTGGCGAGGACTCACGGGCTCAAGCACGATCCGTTCAAGGCGCTCGTCTCACCGCGTCCCATCGGCTGGATCGGTTCGAAATCTCCCGAGGGCGTGCTCAATCTGGCGCCCTACAGTTTCTTCAATGCGTTCTCCAGTTATCCGTATATCGTCGGTTTCGGTAGCGAGGGCTACAAGCATTCCATCGCCAATATCGAGGCGACGGGCGCATTTTCCTGCTCGATGGCCGTGTGGGATTTGCGCGACCAGATGAACATCTCGTCCGGGGCTGTTGCAGCGGATGTTGATGAATTCAAGCTGGCCGGACTGACCCCGGTGCAATGCGAGATGGTCGACGCGCCGCGTGTCGGCGAGGCGCCTGCGGCGCTTGAATGCAAGTATCTGAAAACCGTGGATTTCGTCACGAGCGATGGCAGGGAAGTCGGCGCCAAACTTGTGGTTGGCGAGGTTGTCGGCATCCATATCGATGACCGCCTGATCAGCGACGGGATTGTCGACATCACCAAAGCGCGTCCGCTGGCCCGGCTTGGTTACAAGGATTACCTCGTTGTCGACGAGTTATTCCAGATGACGCGGCCGGGCGAGGCCTGAGTCCAAGAGTTAATTGGCAGACCCCCACGCCAAGGGGGGCGGGGATCTGCCTAGCCCACCCGAAGGTATCAGGCCTTGGTGATCACGATTTGCGCGTATTCGGAAGGAACACGCATCTCACCGTTCTTTGCGGTGTCGTAAGCCTCGATCGTCTTCAGAATGTCGGCTTCGAGTGCTTTTTGGCCGGCTTCGTCGAGGCTGGCGAAAGCCTTGTGGACCGGTCCGTACCAAGTGCGGAAGAAGTCCACGAATTGCTTGGGCGAGGGGTAGCGGAAGACGTAATTCCGCATCTCGATCTCAACCTTCGCCGCAGACGGGCCGAAGGTCGATTTGATCCATTCCGCAGTACCCCAGCGAGCCGGTGACTGTACGCCGGTGGGCGGTGAAACATGCTTGCCGAGCGTGCGGAACAATGCGCCGATGAAACTGTCCGGCGTCCAGTTCGCCATGCCGATCTTGCCGCCGGAGCGGCATACACGCTTCATTTCCGAAGCCGCCGCTTCCTGATTGGGGGCAAACATCACACCGAAGGTGGAAACGACCGCGTCAAAGGACGCGTTTTCGAACGGCAGATCCTCGACATCGGCGATCTGGTAGTCGACATCGAGTCCTTCGGCCTCGGCCCGTTTGCGGCCGGCGGCGAGCAGCGTGTCGACATAGTCGGTTGAAAGAACGCCGCAGCCACGGCGGGCGAAAGCCAGTGTGGCGTTGCCATTTCCGGCCGCGACATCGAGAACGCCGGCGCTGCACGGCAGATCCATGGCTTCGGCAAGGTCCTCTCCCGTATGCTGCAGGGTCACGCCGATCTTGGCGTAATCGCCCGATCCCCAGGCGGCATTCTGTTTCACTTTGATGGCAGTATAATCCGGCGTCATTTGAACGGTTGCGGGGGCATTCATCGTCTTTCTCCTCAGTTTGGCGTTGTAAGCGCTGTGCGATGAGCCATATTTGGGCGACGCCATCCGGAGATGCTTGAAGGCAACCTGGAGATTTCGTGGGGAATTCGGGGGGAAGCATGAAGAAGCCCGAGTTTCCATCTTCTGGTATATGATGCGCTCGGATTTTGGCTCTGACGGAGCCCTGATGGAGATGGGTCGTGCTGAAATTCGGTGAATTCGAGATTGATGACGCGGGATTCGAGTTGCGGTGCAATGGCAAGGCGCAGCATGTCGAGCCGAAAGTGTTCGATATGCTGGTTTTTCTGTGCAGCAACGCCGGCCGGATCATCACGAAGGAAGAAATCGTTTCCGCCGTCTGGGATGGCCGCTTTGTCTCCGACGCAACTGTTTCCGGCTGTGTGAAGGCTGCACGCAAGGCGCTTGGGGATTCGGGCGCGGAGCCCGTCTATATCCATACCGTTCGCGGGCGCGGGTTCCGTTTCTGCGCAGATGTGGAAAAGATCAAGGACGATGCCGCCGTTTCGGGCATGCCGACTTCGGTCAGCGGGAAATTCCAGCCTGTTCTCGGAATTCGTCTGTTCGAAGCCGGAAAAGGCTCGGACAAGGAAATCGCAACCGCACGGTCGCTGAACACCAGTCTCGGAATGGTGCTCAGCCGTGTTCCGCTGCTCGAAGTCGCCGCCGATGCGGATAATCCCTCTGTGACGTATCTTCTGGATGGAAATATCCAGGAAACCGGTGACGTGTTGAAAGTCAGCGTCCAGCTTTCGGAAACGGCCAACGGGTTTCGCTTGTGGGCGCATCAGTTCGAGCTTCCGGAAGGCCAGAGCATCAACGAGCGGCTTGTCTATGACATCGTTTCCAGGCTATAGCCGCAGCTCGTGCGGGCGATTTTCAAGGACAGTTCGCGGCCCGACGGCGAATTGGGCAGCCGCCAGCTTCTTCTGCAGGCGATGGGGCTGATTGTCCTGAAAGGCTGGCACAAGACGGTGTTCATGCAGGCAGCCGAACTGCTGCGGAAATCGATTTCGCTGGAACCGGATCTGGCGCTTTCGCGTGCGCATCTCTCTCTGCTTCTGGCGCTGGGGCACCGTGTCGGTCTGTTGCGCGATTCCGATGAAGTGGTGGTGGAAGCGATTGCCCAAGCGGAATCCGCGCTCGATCTCGACAACATGGATTCAATCGTTCTGGGTCTGACCGGGTGCGCCTTTTCCGATATCGGGCAGGCCGAGCGCGGTATCCCGCTCCTGCAGAACGCCATCAAGATCAATCCCTGCAACGGGCAGGCATGGTCCGCGCTTGGTGCCGCCTACCTGACGCGGAAAAGGACGGAGGAGGCCGTTCAAAATCTGTCGCACGGGATCTCGATCAGTCCTGCCGACAGCAGGCTTTCCGCCTGGGGGGCGATATTGTCCGTGGCGTATCTGCATAACAGTCAAAGCGCGGAAGCCGCTACAGCCGCGCACGAAGCATGCCTGGCGGATGACAAGACCTATCTTCCGCGTGTGGCGGGTGTTGCTGCGCATCTGGCGCTAATGGAACGCGAGCAGGCAAAGGCATATTTGCGCGAAGCGCTTCGCATCAAGCCCGATCTCAACGAAAACGAGGTTTGTTGCCTTGTGGGCCATAAGCCGGGAGCGCTTGTCTGCGAGATGATGAAAGCCGGCGAGGCTTGATCAAGAGCTACAGCTTACCCGCGGCCGCACGCGCAAGAATGCGTTCGGCGCGCCGCAGATGCGGGCGGTCATACATTTTGCCATCGATTGCAACGACACCGACGCCCGTATTGGCCGAAAACGCCGCCACGACGGTCTTCGCGTTTTCGACTTCAGCAGCCGAGGGCGTGAAGACTTCGTTGATCACCGGAACCTGAGCCGGGTGGATCGCCATCTTGGCGGTGAAGCCGTCGCGGCGGGCCTCCTCGCATTCGTTGCGCAGGTCATCGAGATCGCGGAAATCAACATGCACGGTATCGATGGCCGCAACGCCCGCATAGGCGGCGGCAAACAGCAGCATCGAGCGGGCAATGCGGAAAGGTTCGGTCGCGCCGTGGCCGGGCACGCGGTTGGTCTCCGCGCCGATATCGGCTGACAAATCCTCGGCGCCCCATGTGAGCCCTTTCAGGCGCGGGCTTGCATGGGCGTAAGTGCCGAGGGTGAAAATGCCGCGCGCGGTCTCCGTGGCGATGGCGTAAATGCCGGTGGCGCCATCCTCGATTCCGGCGTGGGCTTCGGCGACCGACATCATCACATGCAGCTCCTGAACGGTGGCGCCGCCCTCGGCCTTGGGCAGGAACAACCCATCGGGTCGCGTGCGGACGATTGCGTCGATGTCTGCTTGCGTGAGACCGGTGTCCAGCGCGTTGACGCGGACCAGCAAGGCAGGCCGGCCGGCTTCGTTCACCTGTTCTTCAAGGAATGCCGCGGCCGTTTCCCGTGCGGCGTCTTTTGCGGCTGGCGCAACGGAATCCTCAAGGTCGATGATCAGGGCGTCTGCCCCCGATCCCAAAGCTTTTTCCATCTTCCTCGGGCTGTCGCCCGGCACGAAGAGCATCGAACGCATCGATTCAAGCCTCCGCCGGCTTGCAGCGCATGAAGGCCTGGCGCTGACAGATGGCGACAAGCTCGCCGGTCTGCTTGTAGGCGCGGTGCTCGAAGGTGACGATGCCGGCGTCGGGGCGCGATTTGGATTCACGCTTGTCCTTGATCTCGGTTTCGACATTGACCGTGTCGCCATGGAACAGCGGGGCGGGGAACCGCACATCGGTCATGCCGAGATTGGCGATTGTCGTGCCAAACGTCGTGTCATTCACCGAAATCCCGATCATCAGGCCGAGCGTGAACAGGGAGTTCATCAGCGGCTGGCCCCATTCGGTCTTCGATGAGAATTCGTGATCGATATGCAGCGGCTGGGGATTGTGGGTGAGGCAGGAGAACATGGTGTTGTCCATTTCCGTCACCGTGCGGCGCAGCTTGTGATGGATGGTCGTGCCGACCTCGAACTCCTCGAAATACATGCCGATCATCGTCTGCCGCCTCCCTCGCGTGATTGCGTATACGCCGCTTTGTTAACCACTCGTTTACCATAACGCGCGAGTCTGCAAAGCGTGTAAAAGCCCGTTGTCGGCAGGAGCCGCATTCATCGAAGCAGGGCGCACACAACCGCTTCAGGACCTGACATGAAGGTAGCCGCTCAGCAGACGATCACGGACCGGGTGATGTCGGCGCTTGCAACCGCAAGCGAACGCACCGGTATCGGGTTCGACTACCTGATGAAAACGGCGGCGCGCGAAAGCGCGTTCAACCCTTCGGCCAAGGCGCCGAGTTCCAGCGCGACGGGGCTTTTCCAGTTCATCGATTCAACCTGGCTCGGAGTTGTCCGCGAGAATGGCAGCCGTTTCGGGCTGAATGAGGAAGCCGCGGCCATCGAGCCCGCAGGGCGGGGCAAGTTCCGTGTTTCCGATCCTCAAATGCGCAGCCACATCATGGCCTTGCGCAAGGACCCGGAAGTTGCCGCCCTGATGGCGGGGGCATTTACCGAGGACAATGCCGACTATCTGCGCAAGGCGATCGGGCGCGACCCGAGCGAAGGCGAGCTTTACATCGCCCACTTCCTAGGTGCCGGTGGCGCCGCGAAGATGATCGAGCTTGCCGAGACCAGTCCCGACGAGAAAGCGGCGTCTCATTTCCCGGCGGCCGCGCAGGCCAACAGGTCGATTTTCTACAAACGCGGCGCCGCACGCAGCATCTCGGATGTCTATGACAATCTGGTGGCCAAGCACGAACACACGATGACGCCAAACGTTGCGCCGCATCCCGGCGCGTCGAGCCCGCGAATCTTCAACGTGCCCAAGGCGAAGCAACCGATTCTTGCGGTGCCGGCTCCGGCGCCCACGGATAGCCACCCGATGCTGGGGCTGTTCCAGTCGAACGGGCAAAGCGCGCTCGGACCTTCGGCCCAGGGGGGGATGAAAACCGCCTCGCTGTTCACGACGCCGGGCGCCCAGACATCCCCGATTGTCGCCAAGCCTGTCGCCGTCAGCGCGAAGCCGGACGCGGTGGCGGAGGTCAAGCCGGCCGAACCGGCAAGCCGGCCGCGTTCAATGCGGCGTTTTTCGATGCACGGCGCAAACGACGCCGCGGCCATCAGGTCTTCCCACGCCAGCAGCAAGTCGGCCGTTTCGCACCAGCGCGTGGACGGCAGCGAAAGCGCGGCAACCGCTTCCGCCAAGGGCGGCGGGTTTGCCTCCATCTTCAATGGCCTCGCATCGCTTTTCGGTTTCGGGCGCGGCGCCTGACGCTGAGCTTCCCCGGCCATTATTGCCGCTACGGGGAAAACGAAATCATGGTGAACCTTTCCTTAAGGCCTTGAACCGCACAATCGCCTGACGTGGCCGGGATGTATCCGGCGATATCAAGGCGAGTGCGGTTAAGTTCATGTATGTGCGTCGTTTTCTATCACGGTTGGAGCAGGGGGCTGTGGCCGAGCGCGCCGAGGTCGTGGGCGCCCTGGCGCGGCTTTTCCTTGAACAGGAACTTGATTGCGACAAGCGCCAGCAGGTGATTTCGGCAATGCTTGCGGTGTTGGACGATCCAGCGGCGCGTGTGCGCAAGGCGCTTGCCGAGGCTCTTGCAGACAGCATTCACGCGCCGCAGATGATCCTGCATGCCTTGTGCGAGGATATTTGCGACGTCGCCGCCCCGGTTCTCGCGCAAAGCCCGGCACTCAGCGAAGGCTGGCTGGTCGACATGTGCGGCGCGGGTGAGGAAGGCCACCGTGTCGCAATTGCCCGGCGCAAGGAAATCGGCGTGCCTCTGGCTGCTGCGATCGCCGAGATCGGCGGCGTGCCCTGCTGCCTGACCCTGCTTGCAAATCCCGGCGCGAAGGTTGCCCGTTCGTCCCTGGCCCGCATGGTTGAGCGGCACCGAGAGGATGCGCGTCTGCGCAGCGCTCTGCTTGCGCGCGATGATCTGTCTCCGATGCTGCGCCACCGTCTGGTCGGTGGGCTGTCGGAAGCTCTTGGCACGATGATCGCCGAGAAGGGCTGGCTCAATTCCGAGCGCACAGCCAAATTGATGAACGATCTTCAGGAACGGGCAACACTTGAAGTGGCCTGCGAAACGCCGCCGGAAGCCGCGGCGCAGATCGTGTCGGCAATCCATTCCGAGAAAGGGCTGACCGTCACCTTGCTGCTGCGCGCGCTGGTGCGCGGCCACCTGTCTTTCTTCGAAGCCGCCATCTGCGAACTGAGCGGTGTGCCGCTGAAGCGCGTGAAGGGGCTTCTCGAGGACAGGACGGGCGACGGGTTCCGTTCGGTCTATCGCAAGACGAAACTGCCGGCCGACGGCGCCGGTGCGCTGTGGGCCGCGCTCGATGTCCTGTTCGAGATGGCGCCCATCGATACAGCCCGCGAGCAGGCTACGGCCGGCCGGCGCATGGTCGAACGGGTTCTAACGCGTTACGAGACGGTGTGCGGCGGGGAAGTGGATGCCTTCTACGCGCTGCTGACGCGGCTAGCCGCCGACGAGGCGCGCGAAGAGGTGCGCTCGCAGACGGGCGGATACTTCAGGGCTGCCTGATCATCAAGGGATTCGGAGACTGGATAAGCCGCGCGGCTTCAGGCGGCGCTGCTTTCCTCGGTCTGATCGGCTTCGGGTTCATCGAACGCGCCTTCGGCCTTTAGAAGCCGGGTTGCCGCCTCGCGCAGGCAATTGACCAGGTCGACGGCGGTCTTGTTGTCGTCGCCGGATGCGTTTTCGCGCAGCATGGCGTAGATCGCGTGAACATGTCCCTCGATCAAGGCGTCTGGAATCTCCACATCATCGGGAAGCATCGACAGCAGATCCGCAAGGCTGCTGGCGGCCTGGCCGACGAGGGGGAACCCGAGCGTTCCGGCTTCGCCGCGTATGTCATGAGCCGCCCTGAAAAGGGCCTGCCGGGCCTCGCCGGTCATCCCATCCTTCTTGGTGCCCGTGTGGGCCTCGCGAAGGGTGTCGATTTCGTCTTCCATCCACATGTTGAACGACACCGAAAGCTTTTCCATAGCCTTTTCGGCGCGATCAATGGCTTCAAGGTCGATCTGCGAGCTGCCGCCGCCAGATGCCTGAAACACCAGATGTTTCAAGTTCTTCGGCGGTTGTACGACCTCGAGTTTCTCGTCGCTCTTTTCCGTGTGATCGGTACTCATACAGCCACACGCTCCTTACTTTTCTCTTTTTCGTCCGTATCGATGGAATCGAAATCGATCTGGTTGGTGTCCGCCGGCTCCGCGTCGATCGCGTCAAAGTCTATCTGGTTGGTGTCCGCTGGCTCCGCGTCGATCGCATCAAAGTCTATCTGGTTGGTGTCCGCCGGCTCCTCGCCAATCGCGTCGAAATCGATCTGATTGGTATCCGGCTCTTCATCGCCTTGGGTGAAGTCGATCAAGGCGCTCTTTTCACGGCGTTCCGAGCCCTTGTAGAGCGGATTTGCGAAACGGCGGCGGTCCGGGCCGAAATAGGTCGTTGTTTTCACGAACGGGCGCGGATGCGCGATAACGCTGTAAAGCCTGAGATAAAGCGCGCGCGCCGAGATCGGTTTGCAAAGGAACTCGTGAACGCCGGCGTCACGCGCCTGGATGACGCGCTTCTTTTCCGCGTGCCCCGTCAGCATGATGATTGGCACGAAGGGATTGATGCTGGAATCCGGGCGGCGGATCATCTGCACCATTTCAAGGCCGTCGATGATCGGCATCACCCAGTCGGTGATGATGATGTCCGGATTCATCTGTTCGAAAAGTTCGAGCCCGCCGGCGCCGTCTTCGGCTTCCTGAACCTGGCGTATTCCGAAGGCCATCAGCAACGTGCGCACGATCTTGCGCATGTGCATGTTGTCGTCGATGACCAGCACCGAAATCCGGCTGAAATCGATTTTTTCCATCTGCCGACCGGTGCAACTCTCAGCGCATTCAAAACCCACCGCCGCGGCAATCACGGCATTCTCGTAACCACGATGCTATAGCGATCAGATGAACAAACTGTTTGCGGGATCGTGAGGATGGTGCCGCAGACGGGCGGATTCATACGTTTATCTACGTATTTCCGGATGATTCTGTCTCAATATCCGAACTGCTCGGCCAGAATCCGCTCATCGAGGCTGTGGCCGCGATCGAACAGCATGAGCGCCGAGGCGGTCTGATCTTCCGCCACGTCGATGCGCATCACATTGCGGATTTCCTCATGATCGGCAACGGCGGACACGGGGCGTTTTTCAGCCTCCAGAACCTCGATCGAGATGCGCGCCTTGCTGGGCAGCAGCGCGCCGCGCCAGCGGCGCGGACGGAAGGGGGAGATCGGCGTCAGCGCGAGCAGGGGAGCTTCGATCGGGATGATCGGCCCGTGCGCCGACAGGTTGTAGGCGGTCGAACCGGCGGGCGTCGCAACGAGAATGCCATCGCAGATCAGCTCTTCCAGACGCATCTTGCCGTCGACGGCAATGCGCAGTTTCGCGGCCTGGTAGGATTGCCGAAGCATCGAGACTTCATTGATGGCAAGCGCCTCGTGATGAGTTCCGTCAGCGGCAGTCGCATGCATCCGCAAAGGGCGGATCAGAGCGGTCTGCGCCGCAGCGATGCGCTCGGACAAGTCCTCTTCGCTGTATTCGTTCATAAGGAAGCCGACCGAGCCCCGGTTCATGCCGTAGATCGGCTTTCCGGTGTTCATGAAACGGTGCAGGCATTGCAGCATGAAACCGTCGCCGCCGAGCGCGACGATGACATCGCAAGCGTCCGGTTCAACCGTCTCATAGAGGCTGCCGAGCCGCTCGCGGGCTTCCGCGGCCTCTTCGGCGTCGCTGGCGACGAGCGCGATTTTGCGGCGGCCCGCCGTATGATGCGATGTTTGTGCGGCCACCGATGCCCGCTCCCCGGAATTCCTGCTACGCTTGTTCGCGGCGGCACTATATCGGTGCGCCGCCGCGATGCGAAGGGGTGGAGAGCCGGTATTGCCGGGCTTGGTTATTCGCCGCCCAGCTTGACCGTCAGGCCCGCGTAAGCCGATATCCCGGCAGCCTGATACGACCAGACTTCCTCATATTTCTGATCGAGCAGGTTTTCGACCCGCACGAAGGCTTCCGCGTGGTCGCTCAGCTTGTATGAGGCCTTGGCGTTGACCAGCACGTAGTCCTGAAGCGATGTGACCGCGAAGGTCGAGAAGTCGTTATCGGTCGTGTCGGCGTTGAAGATTGAACTGAGCGTTACGCGCGCCCGGTCGTCATGGAAGCGGGCAGTTGCGTCTATACGCCCGGAATGGCGCGGGCGGCGGACTTCCTGATCGCCATTGGCATCGGTGGAATCGAGATAGGTGTAGGTGGCCGAAAGATCGAGCCACGAGAGCGGCGTCCATACACCGCTGACCTCGACGCCGCGGCGATGGCTTTTCCCGGTGGCGTTGTCGACGGTAACCACTGGGAAGCCCGAGAAATCGTTGACGATCTCATCTTCGAGTGTGCTCTCGAAGTAGGTAACGTCGATGACCATGGCGCCATTGGCGAAGGATTTTTCGATGCCGACATCCCAACCCGTCGAGGACTCGGGCGTCAGGTTCGGGTTACCCACAAAGTTCGTCGGGTCATAGCCGAATTGCTCGATCATGGTCGGATTGGTGACAGCGGTTCCAACGCTGGCATGAAGGCGCGCGTCGTGCTGCGCAAAGCGCCACGAACCGGCAAGCCGGAAGGTGGTGGCATCGTCGAAGTCGTCATTGATGTCGTGGCGCAGGGCAGCTGACAGTGACAGGTATTCGAGCAGATTGACCTGATACTCCAGCGCGAACGAGAGCATTTCCCGTTCTTTTTCAGCAAGTTGGGCAGGGGTGACGAAGGTCGTGAAGTTGGTGTGGTGATAGGTTTCCGTGCGGTGGCGCACGTAGCCGGTCAGTGAATGCTGAGCGCCGAAAAAGTCCGGCGTGTCGTGGTGGATGGTTGTCTTGTAGAAGATATCGAACCGGTCCTCGGCGGTGCCGGTGTTGCCAAAGTCGGCGTCAACGCTTTCCGCCCTGAAGTCGCTATAGACAAGCCCGCCTTCATGGGTCCAGCGGCCATCGAAAAGGTTTCCGGTGGCGACGAGCCGGCCATGGAATTCCTCCTGATCGGCCTTATTGGGTCTATCGATGAGGAAATCGACCGGCTGCCCGTCGGTTTCCGTCCTGCGGTCGACATAACGCAGATTGGCGGCGATGCCGAAATTCTCCGAAATGTCGATGCCGCCCTTGGCACTCAGGGTCACGTTGCCGGCGCCGTCCTTTTCGTTTCCGGTGCGGGCGGGATTGTAACCTTCGGTCGTGAAGCCGGTGACCGCCACGGCGCCATAGAACGCACCCTGCTGTCCGCCTGCAATCAGATGACCCGCCGCAGACGCGGGGGTTCCGGCTTCCACGGTTGCCTTGAGGCGCGGTGCGCCGCGGCCGGAATAGGTGACGATGTTGATAACGCCGGCGTGCGCATTTGAGCCGTAAATGCCGGACTGCGGCCCGCGAATGACTTCGATGCGCTCGATGTCTGCGGCAAGAAGCCCGCCGAAATCATATTCGCCGTCGCCGGGTCTGTTGGCCTCGATGCCGTCGATGAGGACGAGCGTTTGATTGGCTTCGGCGCCACGCAGGCGAATCTGCGTCAACGATCCCGCCTGTCCCGACTGGGAAACGGAAACGCCGGGTAGCGAGCGCAGCGCATCGGCGGCGGTCACAACACCCTGATTGCTGATTTGCTCGCCTGTCAGCACGCTGACAGCGCTGCCAACGCGATCGGACCGCGTTTCCTCAAAGCTGGACCCGATGATGACTTCGGGCAGAAGCGTGGTTTGCTCGGCAAGAACCGGAGATGCCGATCCGCCAAAAACCGTGGTGATGAAAGTTGCCGAAAAGGCGAGTTTGCGTATTGCCCGCGTATTGCGGGTATTGATTGCGTCAGACACGGCATGAGCCCCCAGCCGTTTGCCGCCGGCCAAAAGCCGGTCTGGCGTTCCAGTACAGGGCTTGAGGTCATGATCCGGGCCGGAGCCAATTGTGGCGTGCCGGCGCGGGGCATGACACAAAGCCCCGGCGGATCACCACAACGGAGAGGGAACTCATCCACTCTTCGCTCATGCGCACCCCGCGCATGAAACGGGTGACATCCGACAGGGCCGGTCTCCTGGCTCGCGGGTCTATGCCGGTCACCGCCTTCCCGAACCTGTTCCCAGGTCCAGTGGCAATCGTGGTGCCGGCTCGCCGCATACAGTTGCGGGGGCAGCCGCGGTTTGACGCCTGCTGTGCAGGTGTATCCGCTGTTCCCTTGATGGCGACGCCAAAACCGGCTGGCAAACATCCAGCCAGCCGTGACGGCGCCATCGACGCACTGTCGGTGAACAAAAGATTAAAACTTATGCGGCCGGGCGGTCAATCGGGTTGCCGTCCGATTCTTTTCCGGTTTCGACAGCGGACAATTTCCCGGAAGAGGCCAGAACCGGCTTTGCCGTTTCAAACTCGGGCACGAGCCGGCCGATCTCTTCGCGCAACTGGGCCGGCGTCATTGCGTCGAACTTGCCGGAAAGCGCCTTGAAGCTCGCGATGGCGGCATCCGGGTTGATGCCGCGATGGTTGGCGAGGAAAACGCTGTCAATCTCCGTCGAAACGAGATTTTCCTGGTTGTCGAACAGGATTTCACTCAGACGCTCGCCTTCGCGCAGGCCAACGAAATCGATCCTGATATCCTTTCCAGGCTCAAGACCGGCAAGGCGGATCATGCGTTCGGCAAGATCGATGATCTTGATCTGCTCGCCCATGTCGAGGGCGAAAATGGCCGGTTCATCCGATGTGCTGATGCCGTGGGCCGAGGCCAGAAGCACCAGGCTGACCGCTTCGCTCACGGTCATGAAATAGCGTTCCATGCCGGGGTGGGTGATCGTAACCGGCCCGCCACGCGCGATCTGTTCGCTGAAAAGCGGCACGACAGAGCCGCTTGTGCCAAGCACGTTGCCGAAACGCACCGAGACGAACCGGGTTTTCGCGGGCTCTCCATCGGACCTTTTAACCTTGCCCCTGGCGACATGGGCGCCGAGTGCATTGCAGTAGATTTCAGCGGCGCGCTTGGTTGCGCCCATAACCGAGACCGGATTGACGGCCTTGTCGCTTGAAATCAGCACGAAAGCCGTGGCACCGGCTTCGATTGCGGCGTCCGCCACGTTCATGGTGCCGAGCAGGTTTGTATGAATGGCCTCGCGCGGCTGGTGTTCGAGTATCGGGACGTGCTTGTAGGCTGCGGCGTGAAACACGATGTCGGGCCGGAAATCGCCGATGCGCTGAGTGATGTCATTGCGCATGCGGATGTCGCAGAGCACCGGGTCGAGCGCGATGGCCCCATGCAGGCGCGCGAGCTGCTGGCTGACGGTGTAAAGGGCGAATTCGGAATTCTCCACGATCATCAGCCGTTCGCAGCCCAGAGCCGCGATCTGGCGGCAAATTTCCGCGCCGATACTGCCGCCGCCGCCCGTCACGAGGACGCGGCGCCCGGAGATAAGGCGGCGCATGGGCTCAAGATCGATGTCGCGTGCAGGCCGCCCCACCACGTCCTCGATCTCAACAGGTTGAAAACGGGTCAGGAAGCCCATCTTGCGGCCCTGGTCGCGAAGGAACTGGGGCCGCTCGACCGCCAGGCCCATGCGGCGGGCACGACCGATCATGTCCTCCACCTGCGCATTCGAGCCAAGTGTGTCTCCGCTGACGATTGCGCCGCGAATCCGCACATTCTTGGCTTCCAGATCGTGTACGACATCTTCAAGCTGCTCGAATGTGCCCAGAACCGGAACGCCACGGATAATCTGGCCGACATGCGCCGCGCGATGGGACAGAATGCCGACCGCGAAGATGCTGTCGCGTGCCGCTGTCTCGATCGAGCGGATGATGATTTCAGCGTCGTTGGTTGCGCCGATGATCAGCATCGGCGCTGCGGTTTCCGCTTTTCCAGCCATCGTTCTGGTGATGCGCTGGTCCCGGTAGATGCGGTACAAAAGCCGCGATCCGCCCAGAAAGGCACATTGGGCAAGCCAGTAAACGGCCACGACCGTGCGCGGTACGATAAGGGTGCCGGGGGCGGCGAAGTCGGCAATGATCAGGCCGATGGAGAGGATCGTTGCGGCTTTCAGGATTGCCGCAAGGTCCGGTATCGACGCGAAACGCCATATGCCGCGATAAAGCCCGACCGCATGATAAACGACAGCAGCCGCAGGCATCAGGAATGCCAACGCGATCAGCAGATGCGTCGAGGCATTCTCCCAAATGCCGGCCTGATAACGGACATAATAGGCAAACGAGAGGGCAGCGGCCGTTGCCACCATATCGTGTGCAAAGGCGAGAAGCCTGCGTGCCCGGCCGGGCAGACTGAGAATGGCGAGCGACATGATGCCGGGGGCGTCCAACTCTTGCGACAAAATCGGCAACCCGGTTACGAGCCCGCCGATGCTGATTTTTGACTATCACGACAACAGCGCGATATCAAAACCCAAGACACCGGCCACGAGGTTGCGCTTTTCCTTGCGTCCAGTTGAACCGGCCCGGGACCCCGTGCGTACAAACCCATGAAGCCGATGCCGTATCGGCACCGGCAAAACCATTGTGGGAGCCGGCTATCATGCGTGAAAAACTTGCCCGGTTGATTGCGGTCATAATTGTGGTGACCGTCTTTGTGCCTGCTGTTTCCGCCATTGCCGCGGAAGAGGACAAGGCCCGCGTGCAGGCTGTCATTACAGGGCAGATCGAGGCGTTTCTTCAGGACGATGCAGCTGGTGCGTATAGCTATGCCGCGCCGGTCATCCGCCGGACGTTTCCAACGCCGGAAGCTTTCATCGCCATGGTGCGACGTGGCTATTCACCGGTTTACAGACCGCAATCCTATTCTTTCGGGCAATATGGCATGCGTGGCGACACGCATATTCAAAGCCTCGATGTGATCGGGCCCGACGGGCAATATTATGTCGCTGTCTACACCTTGATGGAGACGGACGGCGGCTTTGTCATCACCGGCTGCTACATCAAGCCGGCCCAGGGCGTTTGAACTGAATCCCCGACCGCTGCCATATGCGTGGTGCGTTGTGACACCATTCGTGGCAAAAGGTTTTGCAGGCCATAAACATTTGTCCGGGGGAGTGCATGCATCGGTCCTGCAAGATCACGGTCGGGATATTCATCGTGCTTGGCGCACTGGCGCTGATCTTCGTGCCGCTGGCGCAATCCGGATTTCTCGGGCTTCAGCCCGATCCGCGAAATGGCGTATTCGCTGTCCTGTTGGCGACGCCCTGGTTCTGGATTTTCAATGCCGTGCTGGGTGAACAGGCGGCGGGCTTCGGCATGCTCATGGCGGCTGCCGGGATCGGCCTCAACGCAGGGGTGCTTGGCGTATTGTGCCGCAAGTTCGGCAGTGGTGGCTGACACCTGTCCGCGCAATCCCGCTTTACACCCCCTTATTATCCATCTCCCGCACATGGTCCTTCGCTTTGCGCAGCAATTGCGCTAGAGCATCCGACGCGCGAGAATGCTGCGGTGCGGCATCGATGGCGGCGGAACGGGCTGGTGGAGCTGGCAAGGCTGTGTGGAAAGTGCTGCGATATGCGGGAATAGCACTCGGGCTGGCTTATGCCGGCTGGAACCTGCACCACGAGTACACGCTCAAATATCTCTATGCCGGCGGGCTCAACATGGCGATGTGGCGCGGCCTGAATGCCGATGCGCTCGGTGTCGGGGATGCGTCACGCATGACCAATGCCGAACTGGCGATTCCGAAGGACCCGCCTCGCTGCGCGCAGCTTCTGCCGGAAACGGTATTGCCCGCGTCATGCGATTTTCTCGGCGGAAATCTCGGTGGAAAATCGCGCAACTGCGACTATTGGTGGCTGGGCCGCAAGTGCTATGTGGTCTACATGCCTGTTGAGATTCACGGGCGCGATGAGCTTCGCAAGCCGCTGCTTGCCGCGCTATCCGATCCTTGCGCCGTGATGTTCGATCCGGCCTCGCGGCCCGAAGCCGCAACGAGCGGTGCGAGCGACTATGAAATTAAGGCGCGGCGCGCGTTCGGATGCGACGGGTCCTGGCTGCCGCTGAAGCAGGAAGTGAAGCTCTACGTCGTCGATGGTGCAGGGGGCTACACCCTCGTCGATATCGAAATGAAGACCCCGCGCCGGCGTGGCGCGCAAACATAAAACAGTCATGACCAACACCATCACTTTCAACTATCTCAAGGGCGGGATCGTCGGGCACGCGAGCGTCACGATTTCCGATGGCCAGTCATCGGTGTCGCTGAGCAGTTCCGCCGATATCACGGGCTATCCGCTCGGTGTCTATTCGACCTCGCACGAGCAGTACCGCAAATGGTCAGCCGTCAATACGATCGAGAAGACCGTCGCTGTCGACGATGCCGCCTATGCCAAGGTCAAGGCGTATTTTGAAGCCAACCGCGAGACCCGTTCGGACTACGGCTACCTGTTCGGCACCAATTGCCTGGATTTCACCGATACCGTTTACAAGATGATCGGCGGGCAGGGCGGTTTTGGAAATCTGTTCACGAAATCCGAGCTCAGTGGCCCGATTGCGGGTATCGCCATCCAGTGGCGCGGCATGGAAGCCCAGGCGGCACCGCATTTGGGGAATGTCGTGCGGTCCGAATACCGCGATCTGACGCAAGCCGATTTCGGAGTCTCCGGCGGTGTTGTTCTGGCCTTCACGCTGGCGTTCGTTATCCTGCTTGCGCGCCCGCCGAAAAGGCGTTTGAGCCGCGCGCTGTCGCGGGTCAAGGCGGCCTTCGCCTGATCTTCAGGCCGGTTTCCGCCGCCAGCGTTCCATCACTGCGATCAGGGCCGGCAGGAACAAGATGTCGCCGATGAGGGCTGCGGTCAGTACCTGCAGGATCAGCTTGCCGTAGAGCTGCGCCATCGGCAGTGGGCTCAGGATGGTGACGCCGCCCGCCATCAGCGCCAGTGTCGCCAGGATCAGCGCGGGGCCCAGCGTTCTCACCGTTCCTGAAACGGCCCCCTGCCAGCCGGTAAAATCAGCACGCGTTGCACGGTAGTGGTTCAGCACGTGGATTGTGCTGTCCACGGCGATGCCGAAGCTGATCGTGAAGATGATGATCGAGGTGAACTGCAGCTGCTGGCCGGAGAGATAGAGATAGGCGCCGGCAACGGAAATCGGCAGCAGATTGGGCAGGACCGTCAGTGCGCCATAGGCAAGCGAGCGCAGCGACAGGCCGATCAGCACAACGATCAGCGCGATTGCGATCAGGAGACTGCGGCTGAGCATGTGGATCATGTCCGTTGCCGCGTGCGCCGAATGCAATGCGATGCCGGTCAGGTCGAAGCGCGCGTCCGGGTATTTCTGCCGCAGCGCCTCGAGCCCGGGTTCAAGCCGTTGTTCGAGCGCCAGCAGGGTGGCTGCTTCGAGATCGGGCAGGTAACCCGTGACAAGCGCCAGATTTTTCTTGCGGTTGACCAGGCGCGAGAACAGCGTCGCTTCGGGCTTTTGCATTTCTCTCAAGAGATCGGCATCAGTGCGCCCGTTGCCTCGGTACCACCGGGCGACCGCGTCGAGAGACCAGACCTCGCGGATGAGCGGCTCGGACGCCAGGGCCGCGTGCGCGTCAGCCACGATCCGGAGCGTTTCGGGTGGAACAAGTGCTGCAGTGTCGGGGAGTTCGATCAGCAACTGTACGACGCTCGATCCGGCCAGCTCGCTATCGATGCGCTGCGCCGTTTGCGCGACCTCCGTTTTCTGCGGCAGGTTGGTGCCATAGCGGAACTGGGGCTGATTGAGGAAATAGAGCGCTCCGCAAACAGCAAGGACCGCGATTGCACAAACCGTGATGGTTCCGGGGCGGGCGAGAACGAGCCGGGCGGTCTTGTCCGAAGCCGTTTGGATCCATTTGGACAGTCCCGCCTTTGCGTGCGCGGCTTCCTTGTCAGCGTCCGGTTCGCCAAGAACGAAATAAGCCAGGGACGGGATCAGGGTGAGAGCGATCAGGCAGCCGATTGCCGCGCCAAGGGCCGCGGTCAGGCCGAAGCTGGTGATGCTCGGGCGGCCCACGAAGATCAGCGAGGAGAGGGCGACAGCGGTTGTCAGCGCCGTCATGGCGGTGGCGGGGCCAATGGCCCGGACGGCCTCTTCGAGAGCGTTGCGGCAGGTCTTTCCGGCAATGCGCTCGCGCCGGATTGCAAGCAGCAGATGCACGGCATTGGAGAAGGTGATCACCATCACCAGGCTGGGGACGACGTTGGTCACGACCGTGATTTGCTCACCGGCCCATCCCATTGCGCCGAGAAGCCATGTCGCCGCGATTGCTGATGGCAGTACGGCCAGCAGCAGATAGCGGAAGCTGAGGAAATAAAGCCCCGACAGCAGGATCGAGAGGGAAAACGCCGCGGCCTTGAAGATGAGTTGGTCGCTGGTCAGGATGCCGACGATTGTGCTGCGGATTGCCGGGAAGCCCGTGATGGACTGGCCGATGCCTGCCGGGACGAGCGCCGTTTTCGCGGTTTCGGCGATCTCCGCAATGACACGGCGGGTTTCGCCCAAGGCGGTTGCTTCATCGGACAAGGTGACGAGAAGGAGCGCCAGTTTGCCGTCATCGGACACCAGCTTGCCATGGACCAGCGGGTGAGCGGTTACTTGCGCCCGCAACGCCGCCATGTCCTCCGCGTCACCGATCCGAAGCGGAAACACATCGCTCGAAGATCCGTCAGGTGCGGGGGCGCTACGGGCCGAGAACATGGAAACGACGCCACTGACCCCGTCTATCAGGCGCAGGTCGAGCGCGAAATCGCGGATGGCGGTCAGGCGCTGCGGTGTGAACAGGTCAGCGCCTTCGACCACCACGAAGAGGTCGTGTTCGGAAGCGCCGAAAGCCTCGGTTGCGCGGTCCAGGGTTCCCGACGAGGCGCCTGAAGCGCGGAAGACTTCGCGGATGTCGCTGTTGAAGCCGAGCCTCGGCAGGCCGGCGATGGCAAGACCGGTGACAAGCGCCAGCAACACAAGAGCGAGTGCCGGACGCCTGGAGGCCCAAAGGCCAAGCCGTTCCAGACCGAAGCCGAAGAGGGCGGAGCGCACGCCTTAGCAGCCCTTTTCCAGGTCGACCCGGAGATTGGCGATCTTGCCCAGTTGCCCCTCTATCGCAACCGTCAGCTTGCAGCCGTCGATGGCGCTGATCATCTGTGCCTCGACCTCTTCGCCGGCCAGCATGACCTCGACGCTCCGGCTATCGATCTTGCCGGTCAGGCCGCCGGCGTTGCCGCGATCGTTGCTCCAGCTTCCCACGAGCACCTTTTCCTGGTCCTGCTGCTCAAGGCGCATGCTGGAGTTGATGACGATCACTGCGCCGGTGCTGGCGCATCTGAGCGCCTGGCTGGCGCGTTCGCCGACCTCGGCAAGGATTTCAACCTTGCAGCGAAGCGGCGCCTGCTGGCCATCGCTGGTGGTGACGATGCCATCGCCGCGCCATTCGCCGACAAAAGGGTCAAACGGGCCTTCGGCGAATGCGGGAGCCGGCAGCAACAGATGTGCGGAGAAAGCCAGAGTGGACAGGCCGCGCAAGAAAGGCTTGCGAAGATCGGTCATCATGCCAGGGCGCATACACGGGATCTTTCCATAATTCCGGAAGCCGTCATCCGTGCTTCATAAAACACGGGGCGGGATTGGGCTGCAACAATTCACAAGACGCGCCTGGAGGCATGGTATCCGGACGCAAGGCTGGTTAGACTCAAGGGTATGAACCTCATGATGCGAAAATGCCGGCAATGCGGAGGAGACAGCATGGCTCCCGCCGCGCGCGAGTGGAAAGGCATGGGGACCGAGATCCGCTATGAATGCCCGGAGTGCGGTCATGCGGTGAGCTTCATGCCTGATGGCGCAATCGGCGCCGGTGTTCTGATGTGGATTCTGGCAAGCAGTGTGGTCACGGCTTTCTTTCTCTATGACAAGTTCGGTCCCGGCATTATCGGCTGGACCATCATTGCCCTGTTCTGGCTGGGCGGCGGGGCGGTTTATGCGGTCGATATGCACAGGCGCTTGCGTTATCCCGTCACTGGCGCCGCCAATTCCGCCGAGTTGCCAAAGTTCAAGAGCGGCGCCCCGCTGCGCAGGGCGATCGGGTGGATCGAGCGGCTGGGCTTTCTCGGCGCCCCTCTGGTGATTCTTGCGATCATGCTGGCTTTCCTGGCCATCGCTGTCGCCATCGGTTTTATCGGCGAGGCTCTCTCCAACTGATTTCTCGCGCCGATTTTCACCGGGGATCGTTGTAGTCGATGCCGGCATTGGTCAGCATGCGTTGCAGCAGACCCCAGAAGAAATCCTCTCCCGCATAACCTTCCAGCCGGCTTATCTCTTGCCCGTCCCGGACGAGCACGAAGGTCGGCGTGAAGCGCAGTCTGCTTTCCAGCTTTAGCCCTTCGGGAAGGGCCTTGTGAATGTTTATCCTCACAAGCGGGGCAGCCCGGCCCTCGGCCGTTATCGCGTATTCGGGCGATATATCGCGGTTCCACGCGGCACACCAAATGCAGCCTTCCTCTTCCGCCATGACCAGGGCTACGCCATCGGGTATGGTATCGGCGCCAGCAGTCCACACCGAGGCGGCTACCACCATGAGGCCAGCGCAAAGGCTCTTGATTAGATAGTTCATATTCGACATTCTTAATATAACAATACGAACAGATAAAGCGTGCATGGGAGGCGCTCGTGTTTGACGTGACTGTGGCGGGCGCTCTGCTTGCGGGGCTTCTGTCTTTCCTGTCTCCCTGCATACTCCCGATCGTGCCGTTCTACCTGTCCTATCTTGCAGGCGCGGGAATGGCGACGCTTCAGGATGACGCGCCTTTGCCGCCTGACGTGCGGCGCAAGGCCGTTATCGCATCCGTGGCTTTCGCGCTGGGCGTGGCGACCATATTTGTCGGTCTCGGGGCCACGGCAACGGTCTTCGGCCAGATTGTACGCGAATGGTTCGATGTGCTGCGCTGGATCGCGGCGGCGCTCATCTTCATCATGGGTCTTCATTTCCTCGGCGTGATCCGGATCGGGATCTTGTACCGGCAATTGCGCGCCGATACCGGAAGCGGCACCAATGTCAGTGTGTTCGGCGCCTATGTCATCGGTCTTGCTTTTGCCTTCGGGTGGACGCCGTGCGTGGGGCCTGTCCTGGCCGCGATCCTGTTCATGGCCGGCGGCCAGGAAACGGTGGCCGAGGGCATGAAGCTGCTGCTGGCCTATGCGTTCGGCATGACCGCGCCTTTCGTGCTGGCGGCGTTTTTCATCCGCCCGTTCCTGCGCTGGATGCGCGGTTTCCGGCGTTACCTGGGCATGATCGAAAAGGCGATGGGCGTGCTGCTTATTGTGTTCGCGCTGCTGATCGCCACGCAAACGATGAACTATATAGCGAACTGGATGCTGAATTTCTGGCCGAGCATCGGTTGAGATGGGAGGAGGTGGATATGAAACGCATATGGGTTGCCTTGTTTCTTGTACTGGCGGCAGCGGTAACGGTGAATGCCGGCCAGCTTGGCGATGACGGTCTCTACAAGGAGGCCTGGCAGCGCAATACGTTCAAGGATCTGCGCGAGGACCTTCAGGACGCTAATGCCGAAGGCCGCCGCCTGATGATCATCGTCGAGCAGCGCGGCTGCGGCTACTGCAAGAAAATGCATGAAGAAGTCTTCGTACGCGAAGACATCGCGGCAATGCTGAACGAGAAATTTTTCGTTATCCAGGTCAACATGTTCGGTGATGTCGAGGTGACCGATTTCGACGGCAAGGCACTGACGGAGAAGCAGGCGGCCAACCGCTGGGGCCTTCTTTTCACGCCGACAATCATGTTTTTCCCCGAGGAGGTTCCCGAGGGGGTTTCGGCGGCGCAAGCCGCTGTGGCGGTCATGCCGGGCGCATTCGGTCCGGGTACGACGTTAGACCTATTCAACTGGATTCTTGAAAAAGGGTACGAAGGAGACGAAAATTTTCAGAAGTACCACCAGCGTATGATCGAAAAACGCAACGGATAAATTACATTTTACCACCTGTAAAAATAATAAATTCACAAATGTGAATTTGTCGTTGCTTTAGCGAGCCGATTAGGTACGGTAGGACAAAAGAAAGATAAGAATCTTCGAAGGGAGGATACATGAAGCGGGCAACCAATGTACTCGCTGCACTTAGTGTGTGTGCGGCAAGCGCGGCTTTCGCGGCGCCCCCTGCGCCAGGCGACGTTGTATATGAAGACGGCGCGGTGGCTCAGTCGTTGACGGGCGCCCCTGGCGATCCGGCAGCCGGCAAAGTTCTTATGAACAAGGGCTCCGGCAACTGTATTGCGTGCCATGCGGTTTCGGATTTGTCCGAATTGCAGTTCCACGGCGAGATCGGCCCATCCCTTGACGGGGCGGCGGACCGCTGGAACGAAGCGCAGCTTCGCGGCATCGTTGCCAACGCCAAGATGACGTTCCCAGAGACAATGATGCCGTCTTTCTACAAGGTCGATGGCTTTATCCGTCCCGGCAACGCCTATACGGGCAAGGCTCCCGAAGGGCCGCTAGATCCGCTTCTGTCTGCCCAGCAGATCGAGGACGTGGTCGCTTATCTCATGACACTGAAAGAATAGTGTTCTTGCGAATATCGAGGAGAGAATCCATGAATTTCACACGACGCGAGGCGCTGGTCCTCGGCGCCGGGGCGGCTGTTCTGGTGAGCCTGCCATTCAAGGCATCGGCAGAAATCCCGATGGTCGGCGCGGTTGACGAATTCACCGGCGGCGCGGCTGTCGGCACCGGCGACGTATCGCTGACGGCGCCCGAGATTGCCGAAAACGGCAATACGGTTCCCATCGAGGTGTCGGCTCCCGGCGCGACGGAAGTGCGTGTCTACGCGATGGGCAATCCGACACCGGGCGTGGCGGTTTTCAAGTTCGGCCCGCTTGCCGCCGCGCAGTCTGCGGCAACCCGCATTCGTCTTGCCGGAACGCAAGAGGTTGTGGCCATCGCAAAGATGGCGGACGGCTCTTTCGTGAAGGATTCCAAGGAAGTCAAAGTCACAATCGGCGGCTGCGGCGGCTGAGTGTAGAGCGGAAAAAGGATCTGGATAATGGCAGAGGGTGTTAAGCCGCGCGTCAAAGTGCCGAAGTCGGCAGCCGCAGGCGAAGCGATCACGATCAAGACGTTGATCAGCCACAAAATGGAGTCGGGCCAGCGCAAGGACAAGGAAGGCAAGCCTATCCCGCGCTCGATCATCAACCGGTTCACCTGTGAATTTAACGGGCAGAACGTCGTTGATGTCGTGCTGGCGCCGGCGATTTCGACGAACCCGTATTTCGAATTCCAGGCCAAGGTGCCGGAAGCAGGTGAGTTCACCTTTACCTGGTATGACGACGACGGTTCAGTCTACACGGCCAAGGAAAAAATCGCGATAAGCTAAGGCCGGCGACAGGGAGGATAACCATGAACCTACAATACGCGCTCGGCATTGCCGGGTTGACGCTCGCTGTCGGTATTGGAACCGCGGCATTCGCCGGTCCCGATGAGGACAAGCTCGTTATCAACGACGTGATCGAGATGATCACGGAGGCTCCGGCTCCCGAGCATGTGAAGCAACTGGGCACCATTTATTCGGGTTGGCGTTTCCGCACCGACGATACCCAGGCGCTTGAGGCGGACGATTTCTCGAACCCCGCCATGCTCGCTGTTGATGCGGCCGCGGAGGCCTTCTCCAAGGTCGAAGGCGAGGCGGGCAAGAGTTGCGCCTCGTGTCATGAGGACGTGTCGAAGTTCAAGGGGCTGGCACCGTCCATGCCCAAGGTCGTCGACGGCAAGGTCGTGGTCTTCGAAGACATGATCAACTCATGCCGGACAAACAACATGAAGGCCGAAGCCTGGAAGTGGAACAGCGACGAGATGCAGGGCATGGTTGCCCTGATCAAGAACCAGTCTCGCGGCATGCCTGTGAATGTGACCATTGATGGCGATGCCAAGCCTTTCTGGGAGAAGGGCAAGGAGATGTACTACACCCGTTACGGTCAGCTTGAGTTGAGCTGCGCGAATTGCCACGAGGACAATTACGGCAACATGATCCGCGCCGACCACCTCAGCCAGGGGCAGATCAACGGGTTCCCGACCTACCGGCTGAAGCAGGCCAAGCTCATCTCCGTGCATAACCGCTTCAAGGGGTGCATCCGCGATACCCGCGCCGAGACGTTCAAGGAAGGCAGTGACGAGTTCAAGGCGCTTGAGCTCTATGTCGCTTCGCGCGGCAACGGCCTGTCTGTTGAAACACCGGCAGTCCGGCAGTAGTTTCATCAAGGCCCGCGGTGAGGTTTCCTTGCCGCGGGTTTTCTTTACCCAGATGCATTCAATAAATCGAATGTGAATGAGGTTGGTTCGGAATGATTTCACGCCGTGATTTTATGCAGGTCGCAATGGCGGCCTCTGCCATATACGGAGGCTCGAGCTTCGGTAATTGGGCGCGATTGGCGGCCCAGCAGGCGATGAGCCAGGACGATCTCCTGTCCTTCGACACCTTCGGCAATGTGTCGCTCATCCACCTGACCGACATCCATGCCCAGTTGAAGCCGATCTATTTCCGCGAGCCGGAAATCAATCTCGGCGTCGGCGGCAACAAGGGCGAGGTACCGCACATCACCGGTGCCGATTTCCGCAAGTTCTATGGCATCGAGGATGGCAGCCCGTCCCACTACGCGCTGACCTATAACGACTTTGCTTCGCTTGCCAAAGGCTATGGCAGGATGGGAGGGCTCGACCGGATCGCGACCGTGATCAAGGCGATCCGCGCCGACCGGCCCGATGCGATCCTGCTCGACGGCGGCGACACCTGGCACGGCTCCTACGGCTGTTACAAGACGCAAGGGCAGGACGTTGTGAACGCGATGGCGCTACTGAAGCCAGACGCGATGACCTTCCACTGGGAGTTCACGCTTGGCAGCGAGCGGCTTCTGGAACTGGTCCGCGATCTTCCTTTCGCCGCGCTGGGCCAGAACATCTACGACGCCGAGTGGGACGAGCCGGCGGAGGATTTCGCGCCCTATACGTGGTTCGAACGCGGCGGCGTCAAGATCGCGGTGATAGGGCAGGCGTTTCCCTATATGCCGATCGCCAATCCCGGCTGGATGTTCCCGGAGTTCAGCTTCGGCATCCGCGATGAGGCGATGCAGGAGCGCGTTGATGAGGTGCGCGCCGAGGGGGCCGAGCTTGTCGTCCTGCTCAGCCACAATGGTTTCGACGTCGACAAGAAGATGGCGGGGCAGGTGAAGGGCATCGACGTGATCCTGTCGGGCCACACCCACGATGCGCTGCCCGAGCCTGTCGTTATCGGTGACACGATCATCATCGCCAGCGGCTCGAACGGCAAGTTCGTCAGCCGCGTTGATCTCGACGTGCGCGAGGGGCGGATGATGGGTTTCCGCCACAAGCTGATCCCGATCTTCTCCGACGTTATCGCGCCCGATGCCGAGGTGGCGGCGCAGATCGAGGCCGACCGCGCGCCCTTCAAGAGCGACCTGGAAGAAGTGATCGGCGATGCCGACGGGCTGCTTTACCGGCGCGGCAACTTCAACGGCACATGGGACGACCTGATCTGCAATGCGCTGCTTGAAGAGCGTGAGGCGGACATCGCGCTGTCGCCCGGCGTGCGCTGGGGGCCGTCGATCCTGCCGGGGCAGCCGATCACGCGCGAGGACATCTGGAACGTCACCTCCATGTCCTACCCCAACGCCTATCGCACCGAGATGACCGGCGAATTCCTCAAGATCGTGATGGAGGACGTCGCCGACAACATCTTCAATCCCGATCCCTACTACCAGCAGGGCGGCGACATGGTGCGCATCGGTGGCATGGGCTACCGCATCGACATCACCAAGCCGCAGGGCTCGCGGATCTCGGACATGACGCTTCTGAAGACCGGCGAGTCGATCGACCCGGCGAAGTCTTATGTCGTCGCCGGCTGGGCCAGCGTCAACGAAGGCACTGAAGGCCCGCCCATCTGGGACGTGGTCGAAGCCTACATCCGCCGTAAGGGCACAGTGAATGTCACGCCGAACGAAACGGTGACCGTGGTCACTGGCTGATCGGGCCATTCAATCGCAGTTTGAAAGCTATGCGCCCTTCAAGGGCGGGAAGACACGGAGAAGACCATGACCCAGGAGACATCGCGCCGGCAGCTTTTAAAGGGCAGCCTTGCCCTTGGCGCCGGACTGGCCACGGCCGGAACGGCGCGTGCGGCGGGCGATCCGGCGATCACCGAGGTGCAGGACTGGAACCGTTATCTCGGCGACGGCGTCGACGCGCGGCCCTACGGCATGCCCTCGCAGTTCGAGGCGCATGTGAAGCGCCGCAATGTCGAGTGGCTGACGGCCGATCCGGTGTCGTCGATCAATTTCACGCCATTGCATGAACTCGACGGCATCATTACGCCGAACGGCCTGTGCTTCGAGCGTCACCACGCCGGCATCGCCGAGATCGACCCGGCGAAGCACCGGCTGATGATCAACGGACTGGTGGACCGCGAGTTGGTCTTTACCATGCAGGACCTGATGCGCTTCCCGCGCGAGAACCGGGTCTACTTCCTTGAATGCGCGGCAAACTCGGGCATGGAATGGCGCGGCGCGCAGCTCAACGGCTGTCAGTTCACCCACGGCATGATCCATAACGTCATGTATACCGGCGTGAAGCTGCGGCACATCCTCGATACCGCCGGTGTGAAGACCAACGGCAAATGGATCCTGCCCGAAGGCGCCGATGCGTCCGGCATGACCCGCTCGATCCCCATCGAGAAAGCGCTCGACGACTGCCTGGTCGCTTTCAAGATGAATGGCGAGGCGCTGCGGCCCGAGCAGGGTTATCCGCTGCGGCTCGTGGTGCCTGGCTGGGAAGGCAACATGTGGGTCAAGTGGCTGCGCCGCATCGAAGTCGGCGACGAGCCCTGGCAGCACCGCGAGGAAACGTCGAAGTACACCGACCTTTTCGCGGACGGAAAGGCGCGGCGGTTCACTTGGGTGATGGACGCGAAGTCGATCATCACCAACCCGTCGCCGCAGGCTCCGATCCTGCACGGCAAGGGCCGTACGGTTCTCACCGGCATCGCATGGTCGGGCCGGGGAACGATCCCCCGCGTCGATGTCACGATCGACGGCGGCAAGAACTGGCACGAGGCGCGCATCGACGGGCCGAGCTATGACATGTCGGTCCACCGCTTCTACTACGAGTTCGACTGGGACGGTTCGCCGCTGCTGCTGCAGAGCCGGGCGCATGATTCAACCGGCTACGTGCAGCCCACCAAAGATGAGCTGCGCGCGATCCGTGGCGAGAACTCGATCTACCACAACA
>JAGRLC010000061.1:21652-21952 GCA_020441995.1 Rhodobiaceae bacterium | reverse complement strand
TCCGCCTGCAGATCCTCGTTTTCGGGCGCATGCCTGTGACCAAGAACCTGCCTTATCACTGGTACGATACGCCCAACATTCATTTCTGCACGATCCGGGATTTCGTCGGCCTTTGCGGCGAGCTCGATGCGGAGATCAAGGAAGCGGTCGCGCTCAACCACTATGGGCAGCGCATCCCATTCCGCGCGCCGTGGTGGTTCTGGAATATTTTCGGCGAACAGGCGGTGTTTCTGCTCGAACGCGGCAAGCGCTAGTTTGCCGCAACCCTGCGCGCGCCGGCGGCCGGTGCCAGTGCCGGTA
>JAGRLC010000061.1:0-21546 GCA_020441995.1 Rhodobiaceae bacterium | reverse complement strand
CCGGCACGCTCGAAAATGGCGCTGGCACGCAGCAGGCCGAAGCGGTTGAGCGGTGGTACGAACAGTGCCTCACGCCATTCCGATGGGCTGAAGCCGGTTTCCTTGAGCAGAATGGTGAGCTGGGAACGGCTGAACGGGCGCCCGTGGCCGAAGGGCGAATTGTCCGCCCGTGCCCAAAGCCCGCGGCGGTTCGGTGCAATCACGATAAGTCTACCGCCGGGAGCGAGTATGCGACCTGCTTCCTTCAGAACCGCTTCGGGAAAATCAGCATGCTCGAGGCAGTGCGCCAGCAAGACCCGTTCGACTGCGGCATCCGTCAGCGGAAGGTCGTCTTCTTCCACGAGGGCCGACGCCGAAGGTCCGGTCGAGGGCCAGTTGATCACGCCTTGCCGGGCCGGCATCAAGGCGAGCAAACGCTCCGCTGTCTCGCGGTACTGGCTCAGGTATGGCGTGGCATAACCGATCCCGGCGATCCGTTCACCGCGCAACTCGCCCCACAGTGCCGCGACCTGCCTTGCCACGAGCGCGCGAGCAACCCGCCCCAGCGGGCCGGCATAGAAATCCCTCAGATCGGCAACATCGGTCCACATATGATCGTCTGCAGAAGGTTTCGGGTTGTCCGGGCAGGTATCGGAATTATTTGGTGTCGTGCGGCAGCAATGCTACCACGTTGCCGGTCAATCCCGGTGCGGCATCGCCATGGCCGGTTAATGAAATTCCTGAACGGTGATCATGTCCATGCAGACCCATCTCTTCCGCTGCCTTTCCGACAATTACGGCGTGCTGGTCCACGATCCCGACAGCGGCCAGACGGCGAGCATCGACGTGCCGGAAGAGGCGGCCGTGCGCGCCGCGCTCGGGGACACGGGCTGGACGCTGACTCACATTCTCATCACTCACCACCATAACGACCATATCGGCGGGCTAGCCGGGCTGAAGGCGCCGGGGATCACGGTGGTCGGACCCAGGAAGGATGCGGCGCGAATTCCGGGTCTGGACGTTCTGGTCGGCGAGGGAGATGCATTTTCGTTCGGCGGTGAAGAGGTAAAGGTGTTCGAGACGCCGGGCCATACGTCCGGTCACATCACCTACTGGATGCCGAAGGCGAAGCTGGTCTTTGCCGGCGACACGATGTTTGCCATGGGCTGCGGACGGCTGTTCGAAGGCACGCCTGCCGACATGTGGTCTTCGCTGTCAAAGATCGCCGCGCTGCCTCCGGAGACGAAGGTGTTCTGCGGACATGAATATACGCTGTCGAATGCAAAGTTCGCGGTGACCGCCGACCCGGACAACGCTGCGCTGAAAGCGCGGCTCGCCGAAGTCGAGAAGAAAACCGCGGCCGGCATTCCCACTGTGCCGACGACTGTGGCCGAGGAACTGGCGACCAATCCGTTCGTGCGCGCGAATACGGACGAGGTCGCCGCCGCCATGGGCATGCCCGGCGCAAGTCCTGAAAAGGTGCTGGGCGAGGTGCGCGCCCGCAAGGACAGCTTTTGAGCGAGATATTGCCGGACTGGACGGCGATGGACGCAGCAGAGGTTATCCGGCTGCTCGATCTTGCGCCCCATCCCGAAGGCGGGCATTTCCGCGAGACGTTCCGCGACCCCGTGCGCGATGCCAACGGACGCGCAGCCTCGACGGCGATCTATTTCCTGCTCGCGGCCGGCGAATATTCGCACTGGCACCGGGTGGATGCGGCAGAAGTCTGGCACTACCACGCCGGTGGGCCGCTGGCGCTGACGATCAGCGAGAACGGGCACGATGCGACGGCATTCCGGCTCGGCACCAATCTGGCCGCAAGCGAGCGACCTCAGGCGGTGGTTCCGGCCAACGCCTGGCAGACGGCGGAAAGTCTCGGGCGCTGGACGCTGGTGAGCTGCACCGTCGCGCCGGGCTTTGAGTTTTCCGGGTTCGAGATGGCGCCGCCGGACTGGCGGCCGATGCCGCGCAATAGCGGCTGACGCTTCAGGCTTTCTTCTTCCGGAAACTGTCCTTCGCCGCCAGTGCCGCGCCCGCGGTGACAAGCACAGCTGCGGCGACCACAACCCATGTCAGCGGCGCGAAGCCGAAGGCAATCAGCAGGATTGTCGACAGCAACGGGGCGGCGTAGGAGCTGACGCCGAGCAACTGGATGTCGCCATGCTTAACGCCATGGTCCCAGGTGTAGAAGGCCAGTCCCACCGGCAGCAGGCCGAGCCCTGCCACGGCGAGCCATTCGGTCAGATTTGCGGGCCACACGGTTTCCTCAAGTGCCAGATGACACAGCGCGGAAAGGATGGCGGTTGCGATGCAGAAGCCGGTGACGACGTCGGTCGGTACCGCTGCAAAGCGGCGCGACAGTACCGAATAGCCCGACCATGTGAGCGCGCAGACACAGGCTGCGAGATAGCCGAACGTGTATTGCGGATCGATGTCGAGACTTTCGCCGCGGGTGACGATCAGGGCAGCTCCGGCAAAACCGAGCAGGGCTCCGGCGATGTGGTGCCAGCGCAGATGTTCGCCCGGCAGCAGGGCGGAGAACAGCACGATAAGCAGTGGCCAGAGATAGGCGATCAGACCGGCCTCCACCGCAGGCGCGTTTCTCAGCGCGGTGAAGTAGAAGAAGTGATAGCCGAACAGTCCGCCAATCCCAAGCGCCCATGCCTGCCATGGCTGGCGGGCGAGGGCGGCGCGCGCCTGAGGCACGGTGATCCACCTAGTCAGGCCGATGCAGCCACCGATGGCAAAGCACATCCCTGAGAGCTGGAACGGCGGCACCTTTCCGCTGGCTGCCGTGAACAGCGCCAGCAGCGCCCACATCAGCACGGCGGTGAAGCCGATGAGAGTTGCGGTGGCGCGGCCAGCGCTATGTGTATCTGTGTTCGTCATGCTTGCCGCCGATACTCCAGCTCGGCGTCACCCGCAACAGATACCTTTCAGGTCCAAAGCAAAAGCTGATGGATGCCGAAGCCTGCCAGCAGGAACGCACCTTCGAGCCGGACGATGCGCGAGCCCGTCCATGCGACGATGACCAGTGCGAACGAAACCGCGATCATGATCGGAATGTCGAAGGTGAGCATATCCGGCGGCACGGTGAGCGGGGTCACAAGTGCGGTGGTTCCACCGATTGCCAGCACATTGAAGATGTTGGAGCCGACGACGTTACCGAAGGCAACATCGGGTTGCTTGCGGATAGCAGCGACGATCGAAGTGGCAAGTTCCGGCAGCGAAGTGCCGATGGCGACGATGGTCAGACCGATCACAGATTCAGGCGTCCCCCAGATGCGGGCGAGATCGATGGCGCCGGACACAAGAAAACGTGCGCCGAGCATGACGAGCGCGATACCGCCGATGGTGAAGGCCACGGACGGCAGCAGGGCGTCCTGAGATGGTGCTGCTGTTTCCGGTTGAGAGGTTTCCGGTTTGTGACGCTCCTGCGTCCACAGCAGCAGCAGATAACCGGCGAGACCTGCCAGCAGTACGGTGCCTGCCATGATGCCGAGTTGCCCCGCATAGCACAGCGCCGAGAACAGCAGGGCCGAACCGACCAACAATGCGCCATCGCGGATCAATGCGGTTCGCTGCGTGGCGATCGGCATGAACAACGCCACAAGGCCGAGGATCAGCAGGATGTTGGCAATGTTGGAGCCGACGATATTGCCGACGGCAATTCCCGAAGAGCCGGCAAGGGCGGCTTGCACGCTTGTGAAGAGTTCCGGCGCCGATGTGCCGAAACCGACCAGTGTCAGCCCGATCATCAGTGGCGAAATACCGAGTCGTGTCGCTACAGCGACGGAGCCGTGTACGAGCGCTTCGCCGCCAGCCAGCAGGAAGGCGAGACCTGCAATGATCATTGCGAATGTCATGGAAGGGAAATCCCCTAAACCGCCCCGCGGCGGTCAACGAACGATATATGGCGGGTGCCGACGGAGTGTTTAAGGCAGACTGCACATCATATTGCGTTACGTCATTCCGGCCGGATCGTGACTTTGCCCAAAATAAAAAGGGGCGCCGGAGCGCCCCTTTGTTGTAGCCGGTCGCCGAGCGCTGTTCAGGCCATGTACTGGCCGCCATTGGCGCTGACTGTGGAGCCGGTGATGAAACCGGCGTCGTCGGAGGCAAGGAACACGACGCAGCGGGCGATTTCCTCCGGCTCGCCGAGGCGGCCGACGGGGATCTGCGGCAGGATCTTCGACTTGAGAACATCTTCCGGGACGGCCCGGACCATCTCGGTGCCGATGTAACCGGGGCAAACGGCATTGACCGTCACGCCCTTGAACGCGCCTTCCTGGGCCAGCGCCTTGGTGAAGCCGATATCGCCGGCCTTTGCGGCGGAGTAATTCGCCTGGCCCATCTGGCCCTTCTGGCCGTTGACCGAAGAGATGTTGATGATGCGTCCGAAACCGCGGTCGCGCATGCCGGCGAAGACCGGGTGGGTCATGTTGAAAAGACCGGTCAGATTCGTGCCGATAACCTCGTTCCATTGCTGCGGCGTCATCTTGTGGAACATCGCGTCGCGCGTGATGCCGGCATTGTTGACGAGAATGTCGATTGGGCCGAGATCGGCCTCGACTTGGCTGATGCCCGCAACGCAGGCGTCGTAGTCGGCGACCGACCACTTGTAGACCGGGATGCCGGTCTCCGCCTTGAAGGCGTTCGCGGCTTCGTCATTTCCGGCGTAGTTCGCCGCGACCTTGCATCCGGCGTCTTTGAGCGCCTTGGAAATTGCCGCGCCAATTCCACGCGAACCACCTGTTACTAACGCAGTACGTGTCATATGTTGCCCTCCCTGAGCCTTTGAAATTTCCAGTTGGCGTTTCCGCCTGTATTGTTTTTCTTTGTCAGGTCACAAGCGTCCGTCAAAAGGTTCACTGCCGCAACCCTGCGGTCAATAAAGGAGGCAACACAATGAACTTCAATCTCAGCCCGCCGACCAATCCCGTCTTCATCATCTCCGTCGTTCTCGCGATCCTCGCGGTGCTCGTCCGTTATGCCGGCGTCAACATTCCGGTCGTCTCCGGTAACGTCTTCGAGACCCTGGCGATCGCTTACATCGTCCTGCTCGTCGGGAACCTGTTCCGCGGCCTGTAACGCATTCAGCGGGCGCGGCGCCAGACGCCGCGCCCGTATCCCATTCTCAGCCGCGTTCCGCGCCTTCCATTCCCTGTAGCGCTGTTAATCGCGCTCCACGCACATGGCGACGCCCATGCCGCCGCCGATGCACAGGGTGGCGAGACCCTTCTTGGCGTTACGCTTCTGCATTTCGTAGAGCAGCGTCGTCAGCACACGGCAGCCCGATGCGCCGATCGGGTGGCCGATGGCGATTGCGCCTCCGTTGACGTTGACGATATCGGGGTTCCAGCCGAGATCCTTGTTGACCGCGCAGGCCTGTGCGGCAAAGGCTTCGTTGGCCTCGACCAAGTCGAGATCATCGATCTTCCAGCCGGCCTTCTCGAGTGCTTTACGAGATGCGGGGATCGGGCCCGAGCCCATGATAGAGGGGTCGACGCCGACGCTCGCCCAGGAGACGATGCGGGCAAGCGGTGTGATGCCGCGCTTATTGGCTTCAGCTTCGGTCATCAGGACAGTTGCGGCGGCGCCGTCATTGATGCCGGATGCGTTGCCGGCGGTGACGGTGCCGTCCTTTTCGAACACGGCGCGCAGACCCGACAGCGAATCAAGCGTTGCGCCGTGGCGGATGTACTCGTCATCGGACACCACCGTGTCGCCCTTGCGGCCCTTTACGGTGACGGGGGCGATCTCGTCCTTGAACTTGCCGGCCTTCTGGGCGGTCTCGGCCTTGTTCTGCGAGGCGACAGCGAAGGCGTCCTGCTGGTCGCGGGTAATCTGCCACTGCTTGGCGACATTCTCGGCGGTGTTGCCCATGTGATAGCCGTTGAAGGCGTCCCACAGACCGTCCTTGATCATTGTATCGATCATCTTGAAGTCGCCCATCTTCACGCCGTTGCGCAGATGCTGGCAGTGGGGCGCCTGGCTCATGGATTCCTGTCCGCCGGCGACGATGATGGACGCGGAGCCGTCAGCAACCTGCTGGGCGCCGAGCGCTACCGCGCGCAGGCCGGAACCGCAAAGCTGGTTCATGCCCCAGGCCGGCGTCTCGATGGAAAGTCCGGCGCCGATCGAGGCCTGGCGGGCCGGGTTCTGGCCCGCGCCAGCGGTCAGAATCTGGCCGAGAATGACCTCGCCAACCTCGCCGGCCTCAACGCCGGCACGCTCAAGCGCGGCCTTGATGGCAACAGAGCCCAGCTCGGATGCCGGCAGTGCGGACAGCGAGCCGTTGAAGCTGCCGACAGGGGTGCGCGCGGCGCTTGCGATGACGATTGCAGAACCACTCATGAGATTGCCTCCAGGTCAGGATTATCCGCGCCATCCGCTTTCTTGACGGAAGCGCTTTCGTATTCGGATCAAGACTATTGCCCGTTTTCCGCGCAATAACCAGTCGTTCCACAGCGCATATCAGCCAGATGTGACAGGGCATATGTGCCGGATGCGATGTATTTGTTCTCAGGAATTAAACCGTAGCGGCGCGGAGTCAATTCGGCATTCGGCTTAGGCGGCGCCATTTACCATTTCGGGCACGCTGCTCATGCAGTGCACAAAAAAGCGTTGGCACTGCACAACTCTTAGCCCTATCCTGTGTTCAGGACGGGCGCCACCGGACGCTCTTTGTGAGCGAACCGGACGCGAACGAACCGGATAGGTGAATATGACCGACGCCAAATCATCCGAGAAAACAGCCGAAAGCAAACCGGCGATCACGATCAAGAAGTATGCAAACCGGCGACTCTACAACACCGGTACCAGCACCTATGTGACGCTGGACGATCTCGCGAACCTGGTGAAGACAGGCGACGATTTCGTCGTGGTCGACGCCAAGACCGGTGAGGACATCACCCGCTCGGTGCTGACCCAGATCATCTTCGAGCAGGAAAGCCGTGGCGGAAACATGCTGCCGGTCAGTTTCCTTCGTCAGCTTATCGGTTTCTACGGTGACCAGATGCAGAGCTTGGTGCCGAGTTATCTCGATTTCACCATGCAGTCGCTGACCAACGAACAGGGCAAGCTGCGTGAACAGATGACCCGCGCCTTCGGGGCGCAGGCGCTGGAGGCCATCGAGGATCAGACTCGGCGCAACATGGCCATGTTCGAGCGGGCCATGCGCATGTTCTCGCCATTCACCCCCGGCGCGATGCCCGGTCAGTCCGCAGGCGGGAAACCCGCTGCCGAGCCCAAGAAGCAGGACGGCAACGACATCGACGATTTGAAAAAAGAGCTTGCCGACATGCAAGCCAAGCTCGACAAGCTGTCGCGCTAAATTTTTCTAGATAGCTATCGGCTCTTTCTGGTTGAGCGGGCCGTCGCAGGGCATGTAGCGGGTGGCCGCACGGCCATAGAGGTGCCCCTGGAAATAGGTAACGCCGTAGCTTTTCAGCAGTTCGGCGTCCTGTTCGTTTTCCACGAATTCTGCAACCGTCTCGATGCCGAGATTGCTCGACAGTTCGACAAGCGTCCTGACGAAAAGCTGGTCGGCCTTGCTGCGGTGCAGGTTCAGCATGAAAGCGCCATCGATTTTCACGATGTCCACGCCAAGATCGCGCAGATTGCGATAAGTGGTGTAGCCGGCGCCGAAGTCGTCAAGCGCCACCTTGCAGCCCAGGTCATGCATCCATGACACGACGGCGGCGGTTTCCTTGATGTCCTGAATGGCCTCGGTTTCGGTGATTTCAACGATCAGGCGCGGCGCGATGTCGCTCTGGCGCAGGATATGATCCGTGATGCGCTGGAACCAGTCGGGATCGAGTGCGGTGGAGACCGATACGTTCAGTGAGACGCGCAGCTCCGGATCGGCGATCAGCATATCCATGACCAGATCGAGCATGCGGGTGTCGATCAGGTGGACGAGGCCGAGTTTTTCCGCCAGGCCCATGAACGCTCCGGCACTGATATCCTCGCCATCGCGGCTGCGTACGCGCACCAGCGCTTCGTGGAAGGCCGGCTCTTCGGTGTTCGTGTAGACTACCGGCTGCAACGCGACGCCCATCCGTCCTTCCGACAGGGCGCTGAGAAGATCCGTCGCGAGTTTCAGATTGTCCCGGCGCTCTACGTCGCGGCGGGTATCGGGTTCATACATCTTGAAGCCGGCGCGATGGCTGCGGCGCGCCTCCTGCAAGGCCTCGATGGCACGGCTGATGGCTTTTTCGGCGTCCGCGGCAAACCGCGGCGCGATCACGCATCCAATGGAAACCGTCACCACCACTTCCGTATTGTGGGTTTCGACCGGCGTTTTGCTGACGGAGTCGCGAATGCGTTGCGCGGCCACTGCGGCTTCTTCGCTGGTGCAGTGGTGCAGCAGGATCGCGAACTTGTTGCCCGCAATGCGGCCGATCATGTCGCCGTCGCGCAGAACGTTGACGATGCGCCGCGATGTTTCGGCGATGACGGAATCGGCGACATCGAAACCAAACGAATCATTGACCACGGCAAGCTTGTCGATGGCGGCAATCAGCAGGCCGCAACTGCCGCCCTTTGTGCGGGCGCCCGCGATTGCGCCTGTGAGCTGCGCGGCCAGAGCCGGGCGGCTCAATGCTCCGGTCAGCGGATCGAGATCGCCGGAACTGGCGGCGGCGGCAATCGCTTCCTCATTGGTGCGAATCTCGCGCAATGCGCCGTGGATGCCGGCAATCGATCCGTCTGGGTTCCGCAGCACGCGGCCGCGTTCGGCAAAGCGGTGGATCTTCATGCGGCCGTCGAGACCGGTCTGTTTGATGGTGAAAAGGTGGTCGAAATCGCCATCAAGATTGGCCGGGCCATTGCTCGCGGCGGCAATGTCCGCCTTGCGCGAATTGCGGACTTCTTCGTCGAGCAATGCGGTGAACTCGGCACCGGTGCGCGGCATGTCGAGATAGGCGCGGCTGAACAGGTCGGCGGCGTTGGCGCTCCAGCGGAAGCGGTCGTCTTCGGCGGACCAGAAATACAGCGCGGTGCCGACATGGCGCAGAATATCGCTCAAGCCATGGGCGGCGCTGGCCGGCTTGTTCGCCTGCTGTAAGGTATTCTGCCCTTCCCGCACTATGTGCCGACCCCATTCTGGTGGCGCTACGGCTATTGCGCATCGATGCGCGGATGCCGTGACAAGTTTCTGTGCACACAATTCCGTCTTTCGCGTTAATATTGGCTTAAGATGTTGCTTCGCGCCGCGAGGGCCCTGTGTGCCGTTTGTGGCCCGGCGCTTGCAAAATCATGCTGTGAGACCCGTTCAGCCCGTGCCGAATGTGCGGAGGCGGGAATCGTCCCAAATCGGGACAGTTGGCGAACCTAGGCCGTTAGATGCCGGGACGCCGGGAGACGATCAGACAGCGAGCCGGCGGGTTTTCGCCGGTAAGGAGCAAGAATGATTACCGGACGCACGAACGGTATCAGTTCAATCACGGCAGCGGCGGCTTCAAGCCATCCGCAGCAGCGCGGCCGCGCACAGCAGGCCGAGACACCCGCAAGGCCCGCTTCACGCGCGCTGGTTCCGGTCACCGGGCCGCGTCCAAAGTCCGATTCGCATCCGAAAACCGTGTTGAATCCGGCGCGCGGATCAGCCGCTTTCCTGACCCAGTTGATCGCGTCGGAGATCGGTGTTGAATCTATGCGCGCCCGGCGCCGTGCGGCTCCGGATTTCGCTGCGTCCGCCTATGCAGCAAGCGCGGCGCGCCCGCAGGTTTACCGCCCGCAGCGCAGGCTCGGCAGTCTTTGATTTTTTGACGCAAATGCGGACGAAAACCGGGGCCACTTTTCCCGGGATTGCTTTAGTACCCTAATGCGCAGCCGTCCTTGCGTGGTTCAGACCCGGCAATCAGGATGTCGCGTTCCCGGTCGATCTCAATGGCCTGCGCGCCGCCCCAGGGATCGTGCGCCACATACCAGTCATGACCGAGCGCCGTCAGTCCAGCGAGCGTTGCCTGCGGAATGGTGCGTTCCACCGAGAGTTTCGCATCGAGCCCCAGCGGGTCCATGAAAATGCGCGGGAAGTCGATCGCCGACTGCACGTCCATGCCGAAATCGATGATGTTGGTGAGCAGGTGGACGTGGCCGCAGGCCTGATACTGCCCGCCCATGACGCCAAAGCTGTGCGTAAGCTTGCCATCCGTCTTCATCATGCCGGGGATCAGTGTGTGCAGCGGCCTCTTGCCGCCGGCGATGCAGTTGGGATGACCTTCGGTGAGCACGAAACCCGCGCCGCGATTTTGCAGCATGACACCGGTTTTTTCCGTTGCGATGCAGGAACCGAAGGAATGGAAGACCGAGTTGATCAGGGAAACCGCCATGCGATTTTCATCAACGCAGGTGATGAAAACGGTATCGCTGCCCGGCATGTCAAGCGGGCCGAAGGCTTGCATGCGCTTGTCGACGCTGATGCGTGCGCGCAAAGCCTCGATGCATGAATCGCCCAAAAGCTGTTCCGGCGTCGCCTCCATGAACTGCGGGTCGGCGAGATGGCGTCCGCGCACCGCATAGGCAAGGCGTGCCGCTTCCATCTCGAGGTGGAAGCGCTCCGGGCCGAGCGGGTCGAGGCTTGCCAGATCGAAGCCTTCGAGGATGCGCAGGATAAGAAGCGCAATGAACCCTTGCGTGTTCGGCGGCAGTTCAACGACCTCACGCCCCCGGTAGCTTGCCGAGACGGGCTTCATGTCGTCGACGGAAACGCCGGCCAGGTCCTCGTGATCGAGCAATCCGCCGTTTGCCTGGACGGTGGCCACGATGTCGTCGGCAACCGCGCCCTTGTAGAAACCGTCCTCGCCGTTCTCCGCGATTGCGCGCAGCGTCTTGGCCAGCGCCGGGAAATTCATCACGTCGCCCGCGGCGGGCGTGTTGCCGGCGCTGTTGAGGTAGTGCGCGCGCGAGCCGGGGAACATGCGCAGTTTTTCCACTTCGTCGGCCCAGTCGAAGGCAACGCGCGGGCTGACCGCATAGCCGCTCTCGGCGATGTCGATTGCCGGCGCCAGCGCACGGTCGATGCCGATGGTTCCGTGTTGCTCCATCAGCTGGCACCAGCCGGCGACGCCGCCCGGAACGGTGACCGCAAGGCCGCTTTGCTCGGGTATTGCCGTGAGCCCCTTGGCGCGCAAAGCGCCCGCGTCGATATTGCGGGCTGCGCGGCCTGAGGCATTGAAGCCTTCGATGCGCCCGTCGGGAAAGCTGATCAGCGCGAAGAGATCGCCGCCAACACCGGTCATCTGCGGCTCGGCGACGCCCTGTACGGCAGCGGCCGTGATTGCGGCATCGAGCGCGTTGCCTCCCGATTTGAGCACTTCAAGCGCGGCAGCCGAGGACAGGTAGTGGGACGTCGCGACCGCGCCGCGCCGGGCGATCATGGCGGAACGGCGGGGCTGATGAAAATCGCGCATGAAAACGGGTCTCCTGAAAGGTGGCATTTGTCCGGCTTGGGTACGGACAAGGCGCTACAGGACAGTATGGCGGGCGCAAGATCAAGATTCCTGGCGCGAATGACAGATCTGCGCCGAAACCCGATCGCATATGCAGGCGTGAAAAAGCCTCAGTAATGCCCTTCGGGGCCGACGCCGAAGTCGCGCCGGGCACCGCGGATCGTCACAGAGAAGCCGGCCATGACATCGAACAGGGCCATGACCATCAGCAGAAAAAAGGTCGAGGTTGCCGCCTGGTCCACCAGCAGGAATTCGACAAGACAGGCGACGAAGACGGCGGTCGACAGCATATGATCGACGATGGAACTCGTGCCGGTGCGTGTCGCCTTGATCACTTCGATGAACAAAAGCGCCAATGAGGCGGTGAGCAGCAGGTCGCCCATGGTCAGCGTCCAGGGCAGACCGGAGACCATGGTCACGGTGAAGACCGGCTCGGCCCACATCTGCGCCGGTGCCATTGCGCTGCCGCCCATGAAGACGAACAGGTTGTAGACGATCAGGGGAACCACGAGCAGGGGAAAATTGGCCAGCATATGCCTTGAGTCCTTGTCAGCCGGATCGGGCCGTTTCGGTAAACACGATACATTTATGCGCCGGTCTTGGGGCAGCCTCAAGGCATTGCATGGTGTGAATTTTCCGGCCCGAAAATGAAAAAGCGGCCAGTAAGGCCGCTTTGTCGGATCTGTTTGACGCTTATTGGCGTGCTGATCGGTCTCTTAGTCTTTCGGCTCGAGAACCTGGCGGCCCCGGTAGGTGCCGGACTTCAGATCGATGTGGTGGGGACGGCGCAGCTCGCCGGATTCCTTGTCCTCGATATAGGTCGGGTTGGACAGGGCGTCGGTCGAACGGCGGTTACCGCGCCGCATCGGGGTGCTTTTTCTCTTCGGTACAGCCATCTCGGCAACTCCGTCTGGCCTGCTCTAACAGGCAGAATTTCCAACTTCGACGCGCGGGCCGCGGCAGGGGCGGGCGGGCCGCCACAGGCGAAATCCTCAACGCATCGGGATTGAGCGGCGGCTTATACAGCCATTGAACGGTTTTGGCTAGGGGCCATTCACTAGTCTGCGCTTGCCGCGACCGGAACGCCGCGCACATTCGGCGGGCGCAGCCTGATGCGCACGAGCGCAAGGACATACTTGGCATATTCCTTGGCCATCAGCGTGGCGGTCCGCCGATCGGCCCACCAGTGTTCGAAATCCAGCGCATCGCCGGCAACGGGGTGGGGAATAAGCTCGATTGCCGGCATGGCGCGGGACAATTCCATGAGCGTGCGCGGCATGTGGTAGCCGGATGTGACCACGATCAGCGAGCGGAAACCGTTGCGATCCGCCCAATCTCCGGTTTCAACCGCGTTCCCGAATGTATTGAGCGCGCTGTAGCCGAGATCGATGCAACAGCGGAACAGTTCCGGCGTGGCGCCGATTGACTTGCGGATGTCGCGCCGCGTCGTGGAGCGGTTGACGCCGGAAATCAGCAGGCGCTTGCCACGGGAGTCCGTCAGTAGCGCCACGGCGTCGGCTATGCGGTCGGCCCCGCCGGTCAGGACAACGATGCCATCGGCTCTGGGCAGTGCTGCGGCTGGCCGCGACAGCGACGATACGTTGTCGGCAAAGCGCAGCAGCCCGATCAGGCCGGCCGCCACGGCAGCCGCCAGCACAAGCGCAATGAGACGCGCAATCCGCCGGGAACGTCCCGGCGAAGCACGCTCCATCGCCGTATTCTGGTTGCTGTCGGTCGTCACTGCCATACGTGCGATTTTGTACCATCAATCGGGCATATCGTAGGCGGGATTGCGGCTTGAGGTCCATGCCCCCGGGCCTTCGCGCTAAACCATGTTGCGAACAATACGCACAACGGAGATGTAGGCCGTGATCGCGGTCAAGCCCGCGACAAGCAGGACGGTGATCACGATGGCCAGATAACCATCCGGTCCAAGGCCGAAATTTCCGAACATGGCCTCGATCTGCGCGCCGGCGGGGGTCGCGATCAGATGGTTTGAAAACCAGCCCGCCGTCAGGAACATGAACAACGCCAGAAGGCCGCCGGCGTTTCCGCCTTTCAGGCCCAGGAACAGGAAGTGGCGCACGAACTGCCAAGCGATGAAACGCTCGCGCGCCCCGACCAGGTGCAGAACCTGGACAATGTCGCGATTGGCGGCCATGGCGCCGCGCGTCGCGAAGATGATCGAAAGAACGGTTGCCGCCAGCACCAGCGCGAAAATGCCTATGCCGGCCATCACAATGGTCCGCGCCATGATGTGCAGGCGCTCCTGCCAGATCTTGTGATCGTCGATGCTTGCCGCGGGAACGGTGTCCGACAGCGCCGCCTGGATCGCTTCGACCGAGGGCGGGTTTTCCGGATCGACGCCGATCACGATGAGCCTTGGAACCGGCAGCTCGTCGATGTCGAAATCAGCGCCGAGCCAGGGCTCCAGCAGGCCGCGCAGGGCGCTGTCATCGAGAACACGCGCGTTCAGCACACCGGGTACGGTTTGCGCGATCCTGGCGGCCTCCAGCGTATCCGCGACGATATCGCGCCCTTCTTCCGGCATGACCTGGATCGTCAGTTCCTTGCCGAGGTCGCCGGCCCAGGACTCCGCCGCATTCGAAATGGCGGTCACCAGGCCGATCGTCAGCGAGGCCAGAAACGCCATGATGGCGATCACCACGACCAGCGCACGGCCGGAAATGCCGTTTGCCGGAACGATCGGGTTGATCACCCTCGTATCGTCCTTGCCGCCGGTTTCGTCCAGCGCGATTGCCGTTGCCTGCTCAGTCATAGACATGCAGCCTGCCTTCATTGAGGACGAGACGGCGGGCGTGCTCGTACTGATCCATCAGGGCGATGTCGTGGGTTGCGATAACGACGGTTGTGCCGAGCCGGTGCAACTCGCTGAACAGGCGCAGCAGCCTGCGGGCAAGAGTGGGATCGACGTTGCCGGTTGGTTCGTCCGCCAGCAGCAGGTCGGGCTGCGCGATCACGGCGCGGGCAATGGCCGCGCGCTGCTTCTCTCCGCCTGACAGAACCGGGGGATAGGCATCCATGCGATGATCGAGCCCCACCCACTGGAGCAATTCCTCGACATCCTTGCGGTACGCGGGCTCGGACTGGCCGATCACGCGCAGCGGCAGCGCGACGTTCTCGTAGGTTGTGAGATGATCGAGCAGGCGGAAATCCTGGAAAACGATGCCGATACGCCGGCGGATGGCCGGCAGCGTGCCGAGCGAGAGATCGGATGCGTCCTGCCCGAAAATGTTGATCAGGCCGCGCGTGGGCTTCAGCGCCAGAAACAGCAGCCGCAGCAGCGTCGTCTTGCCGGCGCCGGAGGGGCCTGTCAGGAACTGGAACGAACCTGCCGGGATATTGAAGGAAATGTCGCTCAACACTTCCGGACCCATGCCGTAACGCAGGCCGACATTCTCAAAACGGATCATCAGCCGGCCTCGCGGTTGCGGTGCTTGCAGACACGCTGTTTCATGACTTGGGCCGGATTCGTTTCCAATTCGTTAACGCTTTCGTTCCTAGGTTCACACTGAGTCAGACCGGCAAATGATTCGCCATGATAATCACCTGTCCCAATTGCACGACAGACTACAGCGTAAATGCGGATGTCTTTCCCGTCACGGGGAGGACGGTCAAGTGCGCGCGTTGTGCACAGACATGGTACGCGCTGCCGAGTGAAGAGCAGTCCGCCGAAGCGCCAGCCGACGATCCCTTCGCTCAGGAAACCGGCAATGTTGCGGCATCGGCTGCGCCCGCCGGCGAATACGGGGCGGGGGACGCGGCGGAAGACGACATGGCTGGATGGCCCGGGACGGACGAGGAGCTTGCCGGCTGGGACGCGGAGCCTGAAGACGCGCCCGATGGGGCGGAAGGGCCCGGTCCGGATATAGACGAGGCGATCTCCAACCTTCCCGCCGAGATTGCGGCCGACATCGACATTGATCTCGCGGAGACCGGCGCCGAAGAACCGGTGATGACAGCGCATGATGTGTTCGGGCCAACCGGAGAAGGGGATGATTTTTCCGGACCGGACATCGAGGCCGAGGCTGCCGAAGCCGAAGCGGAGCAGGCTTCCATTGTCGATGACGGCGACGACGTTGCCGCCGGCGCAGTCCCCGAAGCCCCGGAAGCCGAGAATATCGTACCGATCGAAGCGGCTTCGCGCGCCCGGCGGGCGGCCATGCGGTTCAAGACGCGCCTGCGCAAGAATGAACCGGTTTCGGCTGTGCGAAGAGCCAAATCGATCGCGGTGGGCGGCATGGTTGCCATGCTTGCCGCCGGCATTATCTATCGGGAAGATGTTGTGCGCAGTGTGCCCTCGATGGCCGGCCTCTATGCTCTGGCGGGCTTCGAGATCAATCTGCGTGGACTGGCGTTCGAAGCGCTTGAGCCGATACAGGGGATGGAACAGGGCATTCCGGTGCTGCGGGTCAAGGGTGGCATACGCAACGTGACGCAGGAGGCGATCGAAATTCCGCCTGTGCGTTTGTCGCTGACGTCATCCAGCGGTCAGGAAATCTATTTCTGGACCATACAGCCGGAAACCAGGGTTTTGCAGCCCGGCGCAGTTGCCGGGTTCAGTAGCGTACTGAGTGCACCGCCGCGTGCCGCAGCCGGCATCGCGGCAAGGTTCGTCGATCCCGATGGAGTCCGCATCGGACTCAACGGATAATAGGGACTCCGAATGGCTCGCATTCTGCTTGTTGAAGACGATGATTCGGTTCGCGATTTCGTGGCGCGCGCTCTGGAGCGCGACGGGCATGAGGTCCGCACCGCAATGGATGGCGCGGAAGGACTGGACCTGATCCGCGAAGGCGCCGAGGACAGCGAATTGCTGCTCACGGACATTCAGATGCCGATCATGGACGGCATAGCGCTGGCGCTCAATGTCGCGCGCGAGCGGCCCGATCTGCCGATCATGCTGATGACCGGATACGCGCATCAGCGCGAGCGCGCCCACGGCCTTGAAAGCCTTATCCGCGACGTGGTGCAAAAGCCGTTCACGCTGGCCGAAATATGCAGCCGCGTACGCGGCGCGCTCGACGGAGAGGCTCAGCGCGCAAGCGCTTAGTTTTCTCTTCCCGCTGTCGCGGGCTATGCCCGCTTCGCTCCAGAGGGCACGCCGGAAAGCCGGCGACGTCCGGTCGGGCTTGCGAACACTTCGTGTTCGTTACGTGCCCCATGAACGTATTGCGAACCAGAGTACCCGCTAGCGAAATCCCGGGTTCAGAGCGGTTAGCTCTAAACCGGGATGCGACTGCGCGACCGGCCAACTTTTTGGCCGCCTCCGCGGAGGCGCAGACGAAGTCTGCTACCGTGAGCGAGAGAAAGCTTCAGCGACCCAGAAGCCGTTCCAGGTAGTCCAGTTCGATGCGGGGTCTTGCCGGGTCGGAAAGCCTGCGCCGCAGCTCTTCCAGGATCTGGCGCGCGCGGGCGGCATCGATTTCATCGGGAACCTGAACCGTATTGCCAAGCTCGGGCCCTTGCGTACGGTTCGGGCGGCCCATCGGGTCGGTCTCGTTGCGCGCCTCTCCGATTCCGCCATCCATGCCCATCGAGCGCGCCAGTTGGTCCGCAAGCTGGCGGGCCCCGTCGCGCAGAGCCTGTAGCGCGCGCGACTGGTTCTGAACGGCTTCGCCGGTTTCACCCTGATTGATGGCGCCTTCCGCATTGCCCATCGCATCGCCGGCGCTTCCGAACTGCTCCTGGCCGTTGTGACCGGATTCCTGCATGCGTCGCAGCATTTCCGCCAGCTGTTCGCGCAGCTCGCGCTGGGCGCGTTCAAGCCCTTCGAGTTCCGCCTGCGCGCCGTCCCGCAAGGCCTGCTGCTGGTCGCCCTGCTGGTCGCCCTGACCGGGCCGCATCTGCTGCTGAGCGTCACCATGGTTGCCCTGCTGACCTTGTTGGCCCTGCTGGCTCATCGGGCCCTGCTGGTCGAAGCGGAATGTCTGGTCCATCAGTTCCTGCTGGCGGCGGATGATGTCGGCCAGCTCTTCCAGCGTCTGGGTCATCTGCTGCTGCTGCGGGCTCTGCGCCATCTGGCCGGACTGAAGGCTCTCCAGCATGTTGCGCAGTTCGCTGAGCAATTGCTGGGCCTGATCGCGCGCGCCGGAGCGGGCCATGTCCTCGATGGAATCGAGCATCTTGTCGAGATCCTGCGGCGTGACCGTCTTCAGGTTCTCCATGTTGGGCAGTTCCGCCATGTTGGCCGGGTCCCGCATGCGCCGCGCCATCTCCTGCATGAAGCGGTTGAGCGCATCGCGAAGCTCCTGCACCAGCCGGGCGATCTCGGTATCGGAAGCGTTGTTGTTGAGCGCCTGCTGCAAGGCCTCCTGCGCGGCGCGCAGGTCGCGGGCGACGTCGGCCAGATCGCCATCCTCGACGAACAGGGCGATCTCCCAGAGCAGATCGACAACGGAGCGCAGATCGTCGTCGGTCCGTGCCAGCCGCAGCCGGTAGGTCGTGGAACGCAGGCCAAGATAGATCGAGCTCGAGATGTCGAAAATATCCGGGCCGAGCGCGAGCAGCTCAAGCGCACGCCAGACATCTCGGGCCGAGCCGCGGTCCAGTGCGAGAATGCGCCGCTGCTCGACAAGGGCCCGGGCCAGAGGTTCGCGGAAGTTGCGCTCCGGCAATGTGAAGCGCACCGGATCGGACAGACCGCTCTGGTTGGCGTCGTCCTTGGCCTCGAGCGTGGCAATGACCTCGGCACCGGCCCAGGGGTGGGAGGTCAGGTCCTTTACGGTCTGGGCATTGCCGCTGCGGGCGCGCAACTGGGGCAGTGTGAGCGGGAAATCGGGTGCGGGCACCAGCGGCTCGGAATTGGCTTTCGCATCGGCTGCTGCGATGTGAGCATGGGCCGAGATGACGCCATAATCGTCGGAGACCTCGTAGACCATCCGCAGGGCGCCGGAAGGGAGGCCTTCGGGGTCATGCGACAGAGTGATCGACGGGGCGGTGTCGGCAACGATCTCGAAGCGCCAAATCGCCACCTCGCTGCGGCCGCGCAATATTTGCGCCGTGCCTGTGGTTTTGAGGTCGTAGTCGATTTCCGACAGGCGGGCGTCGCTGTCCGCCGTTTTGGCGGCAATCGTCTCATTGGCGCCCTGGTCGGGCGACCAGGCCAGAGCGACATCCTCGGCATCTTCGGTGCGCACGACAAGCTTGCTGCCGGCGGGCACGGATATGATGCTGTCGGCATGGGCGACGTCGCCGGTGAGCAGTACAGGCGGACGGCCCGTGTAGGACGGCGGCGACACCCACGCGTCGAGGCGCGTTGCGGCGGCAATCTGCGCTTCCGGCGACAAAAAGGCCTGCCCGATGCGGGCAAGGCGGTTGTTGCCGGCATAGGCCGCGGCGATCACGAACAGCAACAGGACGATGGCGCGCAGCGCATAAGGATCGCGCGCGGCCATGCGCGGGCTTGGGCGTCCGGATTCCAGCCTGCCGATCGTTTCCGCCGTGCGCCGGCGGTGCGCTTCCCAAAGCGCGCGCGCCTCGCCGGACACCTGGCCGGACAGCGTGTCGCGCATGGTCGAAATCGGACGATGGCGCAGTTTTGTGGTGTTTTCGATCCGCGCCACCGCTTCTTCCGCCGTCGGCAGGCGCAAACGAAGCAGCGGGTAGAGGCTTGCGATGGCGGCTACCGCGAACGCCAACACGATGGCGATGCGCACCCATGGTCCCACAGCCGGCCACAGGCCTGCCCATGAAACGATGCAGAAGAGCGCGATAACGCAGATCGCGGGGACCAGCGCCGGCCAGATCCGCTCCCACACCAGCCCGGCCTTCGCCGTGAAGAGAGCACGCCGGATGCGGCCCTCAAGCCCACGGGGCGAGGTCCCGGCGTCACGCGAAAATGTACGCGAAAGGCGTTGCTGCATATACGCTCCTGCAGCGGCATCCCCTCCCGGGCGCCGCGTGGCTTACGTTAGCATATGGAATGTGGCCTGTATCCGGCAATGCAGGCCACGCCCGGCGGCAATCACAAATGATTGCGGGCGGGCGGGGCGGAAAACCGCCTCAAATCGCGTTGGAAAGCCAGGGCGGGAGCGAATCGAGCGCAATCAGATCATCATGGGTCAGCCGCGGGCGCACCACATGATGGCGGCTGCCGCTGACCAGGACTTCCGGCACGAGCAGTCTTGAATTGTAGGTCGACGACTGCACCGCGCCATAGGCTCCGCCGCTCATGATGGCAATGAGATCGCCGCGTTCGAGACGGGGCATTTCCCGGTCCAGCGCCAAATAATCGCCGGTTTCGCAAACCGGCCCGACAACATCGAAATGTCCCTGTGGCGTATCCGCGGGCAATTGGCGCACCGGCTTCATGTCGTGATGGGCCTCGTAGAGCGTCGGGCGCACGAGATCGTTCATGGCCGCATCGACAATGAGGAAATCGCGGCTGTCGCCAGGCTTGGCATAAATAACGCGGGTAATGAGGATGCCGGCGTTGCCGGCGATCATGCGGCCGGGTTCGAAAACCACCTTGCAGCCCAGCGGTTCGACATGGCGGCGCACGACCTCGGCATAGGCCTTCGGATCGGGCGGTGGTTCCATGGCTTCGCGATAGGGAATGCCCAGGCCGCCGCCGAGATCGACGTGCTCGATGGTGTGGCCGTCGGCGCGCAGGGCCTCAATGAGATCAACGAGACGGCCGAAGGCCGCATCGAAGGGATCGAGTTCGACAATCTGGCTGCCGATGTGCATATCCACGCCGACGACCTTTATGCCGGGCAGCGACGCCGCATGGGCATAGACCTCTCGGGCGCGGGCATAGGGTATGCCGAACTTGTCCTGCTTCTTGCCGGTGGAAATCTTGTGGTGGGTGCGCGCGTCAACGTCCGGGTTGATCCGGAACGAAACGGGAGCAATTTTTCCCATGCCGCTTGCAACCTGCGACAGGGCTTCCAGTTCGGCTTCGGATTCGATGTTGATGCAGTGGATGCCTGTTTCAAGCGCCAGGGCAAGCTCGCGATCGGTCTTGCCGACACCGGAAAAGACGATGCGCTCCGGGGGAACGTCAGCTGCCAGCGCGCGGCGCAATTCGCCTTCGGACACGACATCCATGCCGGCGCCAAGGCGTGCCAGTGTCGACAGCACGGCCTGGTTGGAATTTGCCTTCATGGCGTAGCAGATCAGCGTGTCGAGCCCCGCAAAGGCTTCGTCGAAAACGCGGTAGTGGCGTTCAAGCGTCGCGGTCGAATAGCAGTAGAACGGCGTGCCGACGGCCTCGGCCAAGGACTCAAGGTTCACGTCCTCGGCATGCAGGACACCGTTATGATAGGCGAAATGGTGCATTGTGGTGCCTCAACCGGCTGGCCGGGTCCATCCGGCGCGCGGGAGTTACGTCAAAGAATTCCGTCGAGGACGAAAGGTTTCTCCGGACGCTCGCCTTCTTCCGGGGCCTTGCGCGGCGTGCCGGCGGGAGGCGCGGGATTTTCGACACCAGGCGGCGGTTCGAGATCGCCCATGCGGCCGCAGGCGGCAAGCGACAGGGCAGAGCCGACCGCAATGGCGGTTAGGCCCGCGCGCAATACGCGATGACGCAAGAACTCCTGAAGCACCCTCAAATCCCCTGTCAGATGACCGGTTCCGCCGGTCAGCCGGCACCCAAGTCCTGATCGGTTAGCACGAAAGTCCCATGGAGTGAAACACCCCGTGTGTTCCGACAATCAGTCCTGCTGCTCTTTCTTGAGCCGCTCGATCCAGCCTTGTGCCTGGGTTTTGACGTTTTCAGGTGCCGTGCCGCCATAACTGGTGCGGCTGGCGACCGATTTGTCGACGCCGAGAACATCGTGGATCGAGGCGTCTAGCGCCGGATCGATGCCGGTGAAATCTTCCGTGCTCAGATCTTCGAGATCCACGCCCCTTTCGGAGGCCAGCGCCACGATGCGGCCTGTGACATGATGCGCCTGCCGGAACGGCATGCCCTTCTCCCGCACCAGCCAGTCGGCGATGTCGGTGGCGGTGGAGTATCCCGCGCCGGCGGCCTTCCTCATGGCGTCCGTGTTGGGCGTCATGTCGCGGACCATGCCGGTCATGGCGAGGATCGCCAGTTCGACGCTGTCGAGGGCGTCGAAGGCGGGCTCCTTGTCTTCCTGCATGTCCT
>JAGRLC010000060.1 GCA_020441995.1 Rhodobiaceae bacterium | reverse complement strand
TCCAGCGCCCAGACCATGCCGGCGAGGACGGCGGACGTGACCTGAAGGCCGGTTGCGTTCTGGTAAGGCGCGAGCTTGCGGGTTTCTTCCACCGAAAGCTGCGAGCCATACCAGTAGGCATTCTTCTTGTGGCCGTAGAGCAGGACGCCGAGCTCGTCGATGCCGTCGACCAGTTCGTTCTCGTCGAGCACATGCTGGACAGGCTGCGCCTTGCCTGCCGCGCCGAACATTTCATGCAGGGACAGCACCGCGTCGTTGCAGGGGTGATAAGCGTAGTGACAGGTCGGACGGAAGGTCACCTTGCCCTTCTTGTCGCGCACGGTGAAGTAATCGGCGATGGACACCGATTCGTTGTGGGTGACGAGGAAACCGTATTGCGCGCCGGGTGTCGGACACCAGGTGCGCACGCGGGTGTTGGCGCCGGGCTGTTCCAGAAAGATTGCCGCCTTGCAGCCCTTCTTCTGTTTGCGGGCGTTTTTCGGCATCCATTTCTCGTGCGTACCCCAGCCGAGTTCCGCCGGCTGCAGGCCTTCCGAGATGAAGCCCTCCACCGACCACGTGTTCCAGAACACGTTCATCGGCTTGGGGTCCTTGGTGCGCTGGGTGTCGCGCTCCGCGATATGGACGCCCTTGACGCCGAGCTTCTTCATCAGCTTCGCCCAGCCCTCGCGGTCGTCGGGGCCGGGTTCGGCGATCTTCACCTTCATGTCTCGGGCGAGGTTGACCAGCGCCTGCTTGACGAACCAGGACACCATGCCGGGATTTGCGCCGCAGCAGGAGACGGCGGTGGTGCCGCCGGGATTCTTCTTCTTTTCGGTGCGAACGGTTTCGCGCAGCGCATAGTTGGTGCGGCTGGCGTTGTCGGCCTTGCTGTCGAAATAGAAGCCAAGCCAGGGCTCGACGACGGTGTCGATGTAGAGCGCGCCGATGTTGCGGCACAGCTTCATGATGTCTAGCGATGAGGTGTCGACCGAGAGGTTGACGCAGAAGCCCTGGCCGCCGCCCTCGGTAAGCAGGGGTTTGAGCAGCTTCTTGTAGTTCTTCTTCGTGACGGGCGTCTGGATGAAGCGGATGCCGCGCTCGTCCAGCAGCTTCTTGTCGGCTTCTTCGGGATCGATGACGACGAAACGTGTGGAGTCATATTCGAAATGGCGCTCGATGAGCGGCAGCGTGCCGCGTCCGATCGAGCCGAAGCCGATCATTACGATAGGACCTGAAATCTTTCCGTAACGCGGCCAGTCTGCCATTTCGATTACACCTCTGCTTTTTGGGGGATTTATGGATGGATCGGGCGTGGTTCAGTTTGCGCTCGGTTGACCCTCGCGCGCAAGGCGGCGGCGGGCCGAGGTTTCGGCAAGTGCGATCCCGCCGATGACCATGCACAGGCCTACAGCATGATAGAGTTGGAATTTCTCACCCAGAATCAAGATCGCCAGGGCCGCGCCGAACACCGGCACGAGATTGAAGAACTGGCCCGCGCGGTTCGCCCCGATCATGCCTACGGCGCGCACATAAAAAGCCTGTGACATGAGCGAGGGGAATATGACGACGAAAATCATGATGCCTGGCGTGACCCAGCTCGCGGCCGGATAGCGGCCCGAGGCCATTTCATAGGCCATGCCCGGTAACGCGAAGATAGCGGCTGAAAGGGCAAGGCCGAACATGAACACCTGCCATGGCAGATCGGGTTTGTGGCGCAAGGCCACCGAATAGGCGCTGTAGACCAGCACCGCCGCGACCATGATGGCGTCGCCGCGATTGAGATCCAGGCTCAGGAGAACCGACAGGTCGCCGTGGACGACGGTTATCAGCACGCCGATCATCGAGATGAAGACCCCGATCCCCTGCAACAGGGTGATCGGTTCGCGGTAGAAAATGTAGGTCAGCAGCATGATGATCATCGGCGTGCCGGCCTGTTCGATCGAGGTGTTGATCGCGGAGGTATAGTTGAGCGCGCCGTAGAGACAGAAATTGAACATCCCGAAGCCCATCGCGCCGCACAGGAAGATGTAGCGCCAGCGTCGGCGCAGAATCGGGATGGCTCCCCTGAGCAGCGGGCGCGCCATGAAAAAAAGAATCGAGGATGCGCAGATCCATCTCAGTGCGGTCAGCGTCAACGGCGGGATGTAGCCCGAGGCAATCTTGCCGGCGACCGCGTTGGCGCCCCAGAACAGGGTCGTCAGTGTCAGCAGCAGATAGGGATGGGAGAAAATCCCTTGTGGTCTTGCCGTCTTCGCTGACATTCAATGCGCCTGTCCGGATAAAGGGTGTCGAAGGTTCCTGCGCTATCGGCTATGTGCTGCCGTGTAAACCCTGATCTGAAAAGCCAGGCAAAACGGGCACATACCTATTCGCTTTTGCGGGACAATATTGTTAATGTCCGCCGCCTTTTCATGAATGGCGGGTAATTTGTGGCCGGTCCGGCCTTCGGAGCGGCAAAGAAACGTGCGGCGGGGCTGAGCCGCTTGGGAGCGACGGTTTATGGCGAATGTGGTTGTTGTCGGGTCGCAGTGGGGCGACGAAGGCAAGGGCAAGATTGTGGATTGGCTTTCGGAACGCGCCGATGTGGTCGTGCGCTTCCAGGGTGGGCACAACGCGGGCCATACACTCGTTATCGACGGCACCGTCTACAAGCTTTCGCTGCTGCCGTCCGGTGTTGTCCGGCCCGGCAAGCTGTCGGTCATCGGTAACGGTGTCGTCATCGATCCGCATGCGCTGGCCAAGGAAATCGAAACACTGAAAAGCCAGGGGGTCGCGATTACCCGTGATAACCTGCGTATCGCCGACAATGCCTGCCTGATCCTGTCGGTGCATCGCGACCTGGATGGTTTGCGCGAGAACGCGGCCTCCGCGGATTCGCGCATCGGCACGACGCGGCGCGGTATCGGCCCGGCCTATGAGGACAAGGTCGGCCGGCGCGCCATCCGCGTCATGGACCTTGCCAACCTGAAGACATTGCCGGCCAAGATCGACCGGCTGCTCACCCATCACAATGCGCTGCGGCGGGGCCTGGGCGAAGCGGAAATCGAGGCGAGTGCGCTGTTCAGCGAGCTGGAAACCGTTGCCGAACGCCTGCTGCCCTATGTCGATACGGTCTGGAAGCTGCTCGACGGCTATCGCCGTGAGGGCAAGCGCATTCTGTTCGAAGGGGCGCAGGGCGCCATGCTCGACATCGACCATGGCACATATCCGTTCGTCACCTCGTCGAACACGGTCGCGGGGCAGGCCGCCGCGGGATCCGGCCTTGGGCCGGGCGGCGTCAATTTCGTTCTCGGGATCACCAAGGCCTACACCACGCGTGTCGGCGAAGGTCCGTTTCCGACCGAGCTGAAGGATGCGACCGGCGACCGGCTTGGCGAGCGCGGGCATGAGTTCGGCACCGTGACCGGGCGCAAGCGCCGCTGCGGCTGGTTCGATGCGGTGATGGTGCGCCAGGCGATGATCACCAGTGGCGTCAGCGGCATCGCGCTGACCAAGCTCGATGTTCTGGACGGCTTTGACGAACTGAACGTTTGCGTTGGTTACGAACTCGACGGCAAGCAGATCGACTACTTCCCGGCCTCCCAGGGAGCGCAGGCGCGGGTGAAGCCGGTTTACGAGACGCTCGAAGGCTGGAGCGGCAGCACGGCGGGCGCGCGCTCATGGGCGGATCTGCCGGCGCAGGCGGTGAAATACGTGCGGCGTATCGAAGAGCTTATCGGTGCGCCGGTCGCCATGCTTTCGACAAGTCCCGAGCGTGAAGATACCATCCTTGTTCACGACCCATTCCGGGACTAGGCTTAAAGTTTGATCGGCGTTGGTGAACTGACGCGGCGGAACAACAATAGTAGATTAGCGTAAACTGACATGACCGACTTCAACTCTGTCCTGCGCAAAGCGATCGGTAATCTCCCGGAGAATACCGTTGAAGCGCGCCGCCAATTGTACGCCCGCGCCGAAACGGCGCTGGTTGCCCAGCTCCAGAAAGCCGATCCTCCGGCGGATGCGTCCCGGATCGCCCAGATGCGCGAAAACCTGCGCGCGGCGGCCCGCAATATCGAGGCGGAAGAAAGCGGATTTCGTCCGAAGGGATCCATGGCGCAGGCCGAAGCCCCGGCGGGCGCGCAACAATCACCTCAGACAACGCAGCCGCCGCAAACCGGTCCGGCCGCGGCCCCGGCCGCCCGGCCGGCCATTCCGGGGTCTCCCGGTTACGTATCGCCGCTGCGCAGCCGCAACGAGGCCCCGCAGCCTGCGCCGGCACCGCAGCTCGAGCAACCACAGGCAGCTCCCGCTCCCGCGCCGATGCCCGCGGCAGCGCCCATGCAGGCCGGTCCGGCATATGACGAGACGGTTGAGGCGGGTTATGACCAGACTGCCCCGGTGGGTGGTGCCGCCGGCTCTGACGATGACTTTGAACCGTCAGCGCCGCCGGCTTTCGGCGATTGGCCGGAACCCGGCGCGTATGAGCTTGAGTCGCGCCGCCGACCTTGGGGCTGGCTGGTCGCAATCCTCGTTATCGGTATTCTTGGCGGCGTCGGTTACTGGAAACGCGATGCGATCATGGAAGCGGCCCAACCGCTGCTTGCCCTGATCCAGCAAGACGGAACGGACGATCCCAAGGTCGATGCCAGGCTGTCCGACGGCGACGGCACGCAGGACGCGCAGGGACAACAGCCCGCGTCCGCCGACCCGGCGCCGGAGCCTCCGGCATCGCCGCCCGACGATGCGGTTATCGAGGCGCTTCTCGTTGAAGAAGGCGAGACCCCGCAAACGCCGCCAACGGAAGTTCCCGGCAATGTGACTTGGACGCTGCAGCGCGAGGATGGTGTTCCGGTCATCGAGGGACGTGTACAGATCCCTTCACGCAGTCTCACCCTCAGCCTGATGATCCGCAAGAACACGGATCCATCATTCCCGGCGACGCACACGATCGATTTCGTGTTCACCGTGCCGCCCGAGTTTGGCGGCGGCGGTATCAACAATGTGCCGGGTCTGCTGACGAAGGCGACGCCGAAGGCGCGTGGCGGGCCGCTGGCCGGCGAGGTTGTCCGGGTCGACGAAGGCATCTTCCTGATGGCGTTGCTGGCGGGACCGCTCGATGCTCCGCGTAACCTCGAGGCCCTGTCGACGCAACCGTTCCTCGATGTGCCGATGGTCTATGCCAATGGCAACCGGGCGATCGTCACCATGGCGAAAGGTCCGGAAGGCGAGAAAGTGTTCGCGGACGCTTTTGCCGAATGGGGCCAGCAGGGCACGCAATCGCAATAAACGGGCAAGGGCGCATGCCCTTGTCAGGCGCGGGTCGTCGCGTCAGATAGAAGTATGGATTTGTTCCGAGGGGTGTCCCGCGTTGCGGGGCTGAGATGGCGGACAGCCGAACCCTTAGAACCTGAACCGGGTCATGCCGGCGTAGGGATGGGAACAGGGCGCGGAAACCTCAAAGCATTCGCCCCGGAGCCTCATCAACCGCAAACTTTCCGGCATGGCCTGTTCGCGGGAGCATGAAGCCATGGACGCGCGGCCGTTGGGCTGGACCGGAACGATGATCAAGGCCGCCGTATGGATATGCGGCGCCGTTCTTGTCTGGTGGGCTGCCTATGCGGTCTTCGATCCGCCGGCCTATATTTTCCCCGGCCCCGCCGACGTGTTTTCAAAGCTTGCCACGCAGTGGCGGTTCCTGCTGACCCATGCCGGCATAACATTGCTGGAAATGGTGCTGGGGCTGGCTACCGGTGCGGCGCTCGGCGTTCTCACAGCCTTGTCCATTGTGCTGTTTCGCCCGGCGCGCCATATCGTGCTGCCGCTGCTCGTTGCCAGTCAGGCGTTGCCTGTCTTCGCCATCGCGCCGCTGCTCGTCATCTGGCTCGGATTCGGACTCGCCTCGAAGATCGCCATGGCGACCCTGATCATCTATTTCCCGGTGGCCTCCGCTTTCTATGACGGATTGCGGCGCACCGAGCCGCATCTGCTGGATCTTGCGCGCCTCTATGGCGCGAGCCCGGCTTCCACGCTGTTTCTCCTGCGCTTTCCGGCGGCTTTGCCCGGGCTTGCTTCGGGCTTGCGCGTTGCGGCCGCCATCGCGCCGATCGGGGCGGTGGTGGGAGAATGGGTCGGCGCATCCGCCGGTCTTGGCTTCGTCATGCTTCAGGCCAATGCGCGGGTGCAGACCGATCTCGTTTTCGCCTGCCTGCTGATGCTGGCCGCCGCGGCGCTTGTCCTGCGGCTGCTGGTGGAGTGGGCGACGCGCCGCCTTGTCTATTGGGTCGATGAGCTGCCGGCCTGAAACTTTCCCCTATCCGGACCAGAAGGAATTAAAAACCCGATGAGCATGATAATCCGTATCTTCTCCGTCTGCCTGTTGCTGGCGGCAAGCGCCCCGGCCCATGCCGCCGACAAGCTGACGCTGCTGCTCGACTGGTTCGTCAATCCCGACCACGCCCCGATCATCGTGGCGCAGGAAAAGGGCTATTTCGCCGATGCCGGGCTTGAGGTGGAAATCGTTCCGCCGGCGGACCCGTCCGCGCCGCCAAGGCTTGTTGCCGCCGGCCAGGGCGACATTGCCATCTCTTACCAGCCAAGCCTGCACCAGCAGATCGGCGAAGGGTTGCCGCTGGTGCGTATCGGAACCGTGGTGGAAACGCCGCTGAACACGCTCGTCGTGCTTGCGGACGGTCCGGTCAAATCCATTGCCGATCTGAAGGGCAAGACCATCGGCTTTTCGGTCGGCGGATTCGAGGACGCGCTGCTGAAAATGATGCTGTCGCAGGAAAATCTCACGCTCGACAACGTCAAGCTGGTCAACGTCAATTTTGCCCTGTCGCCGGCATTGATCGCGGGGCAGGTGGACGCGGTGATCGGCGCGTTCCGCAACTTCGAGCTGACGCAGCTGAAGATCGAGGGCCGTGAGGGCAAGGCCTTCTATCCGGAGGAGCATGGCGTTCCGGTCTATGACGAGTTGATCTTCATTGCGCGCAAGGACCGCACCAATGATGAGAAGCTGAAGCGGTTCATGGAAGTGATCGAGCGCGCAACGATCTGGATGACCAATCATCCCGATGCGGGCTGGGAGCTTTTCAAGAAAGCCCATCCCGATCTCGACAACGCGTTGAACCGGCAGGCCTGGATCGACACCATGCCGCGTTTCGCAAAGCGTCCGATGGCGCTGGATGAGGTGCGCTATGAGCGTTTCGGAGAATTCATGAAAGCGCAGGGACTGATCAGCGAAACGGTGCCTGTTTCCGATTACGCGGTTGTCCTGAAGTAGAAGCAAAAAAAGCCGGGCGCATGTGCCGCGCCCGGCCAGTCTTGGGGGTCAAGTCATGAAGCCGCCAGGTCAGGAAACCGCGAAGTCAGGCGGCGCGGATGGCCTTCAAATTTTCGACCTCGCCGCGCGCCGGGTAGTCCTTGGCAAGAACGAAGTCGATTGCGGCGAGGATGTCGGTGAAATGTGGGCGCGCGAAGGGCATGGTTTGAACGGACGCGAAGTAGACCGTGTTGTCAGGCTTGATCAGGAACAGGCCCGGCTCGCTGAAAAGAGCGGGTTCCTCGACGCCTATGGACGTCGTGCCACGGCCGGAAGAGACATAGAGCCCCCACTGGCGGGCGGTTTCCAGATCGAGGCCGTATCCGACCGGCAGCTTGTCGAGCTTCCAGGTCTCCACGGTTTTTCCGGCGCGTTCGGCATTGTCCGATGAGATCGCGATTGCCTTGACGCCGCGCTTGTCGAACTCGGCCAACTGGTTCTGAAGTTCGGTGAGCTGCTTGCGGCAGATCGGGCAATGCAGGCCGCGATAGAACACCACCAGCGTGAAATTCTGCGGTCTGCTGTCAGCCAGTTTCCAGGAACCGCCGCCCACGGTTGCCACATTGAGGTCAGGTGCTTGAGTGCGCGGCAGCACGGGGCGAATGTCGGTCATCACGAAGCTCCTGAGCTTTGGTTCATGGCTCGGACGCAGCAGCGCATGCTGCCGCTCCCGTTCCAAGAACCTAGGGACTCAGGATTGTTGCGGGAATGAAACTCGCGATCACATTCCAGTGACAGGAAGCCGGGCGCCTCAGGCCGTGGTGTGTTCGATGGCCGCCGTGGCGGGACGCTCCAGCTTGCGGGAGGCTTCCTGCATGGCTTTCTGCACCTTCTCGAAGGCGCGGACCTCGATCTGGCGGACGCGCTCGCGGCTGACGCCGAATTCCTCCGACAGTTCTTCGAGCGTCAGGGGGTCTTCCGACAGGCGGCGGGCTTCAAAGATGCGGCGCTCGCGTTCGTTGAGCTTCTCCATCGCCTCGGCCAGCATCTGGCGGCGGATGTCGAGCTCCTCGTTCTCGGCCAGCACGGTTTCCTGGTCGTCGGTGTCGTCGACCAGCCAGTCCTGCCATTCCGAGCCGGCATCGGCATCGGCGCGCAGCGGCGCGTTGAGCGAGGCATCGCCGCCGAGACGGCGGTTCATGGATACGACCTCTTCCTCGTTCACACCGAGGCGGGTAGCGATTTCGCTGACCTGTTCGGGGCGCAGGTCGCCTTCCTCCAGCGCGGAAATCTGCCCCTTCACCTTGCGCAGGTTGAAGAACAGCTTCTTCTGGTTGGCGGTGGTGCCCATTTTGACCAGACTCCACGAACGCAGGATATATTCCTGGATTGCAGCGCGGATCCACCACATCGCATAGGTCGCGAGGCGGAAACCCTTGTCCGGCTCGAAGCGCTTCACGGCCTGCATCAGGCCGATATTGCCTTCGGAAACGATCTCGCTGACGGGCAGGCCATAGCCGCGGTAGCCCATGGCGATCTTGGCGACCAGGCGCAGATGACTGGTCACGAGCTGATGGGCGGCATCGCGGTCATCATGCTCGCGCCAGCGCTTGGCGAGCATGTATTCCTGATCCGGCTGGAGCATCGGGAACTTGCGGATCTCGTCGAGGTACCGCGAAAGACCCCCGTCAGAACTGATTGTCGGCAGGGCCGCAGCCATGTCGTCTACCCTCGTCCTTGGCGTTACGCCGTTTGAGCCCCGTTTCCGGCAGCCTGATAGGCGCAACCCGGTATACAAGCCACGTTATATGGGTGCGTCGCTTGCAAGGTGCAATATATCCGGTTCGTTTTCACTGCCCCGAACCGATATTTGCAATACTACACGTAATTCTGCCGAAAGAACGGCGGCCCGGTGAAAAAGAAGTCGTGGTTCAGGCGCCGGATTCAAGGGCTTCCAGAAGATTTGCCATATCTTGAGGCAGTTCCGACTCAAAACGCATCGTTTTGCCCGTTTTCGGGTGCGCGAAGGCGAGCAGGCGGGCGTGCAATGCCTGCCGCCCGAGATTTTCCAGTGCCTGACGGGCGGGCGGGCCGAGCAGGGCCGCTTTCGACTTGAAACCTGTGCCATAGACCGGATCGCCCATGACCGGATGCCCGATATGGGCCATGTGCAGGCGTATCTGGTGGGTGCGGCCGGTTTCGAGCCGGCATTCGACCAGAGCCGCGACAGGCTTGCCGCCGGCGTCATAGGTTTTCAGCTTCTGCCAATGGGTCACCGCATGGCGGCCGCCGCCGCGCACCGCCATTTTCCTCGCGTTGGAAGGGTCGCGGGCGATTGCCGCGTCGACCGAGCCACGGGCGCGGGAAGGCTCGCCCCAGACGATCGCCGCATAGGCGCGTTCCAGCGGGCCTTCGCGGCCATGGTCGGCGAATTGTGCGCTGAGGGATTTGTGGGCGGTGTCGTTCTTGGCAATGACGAGAAGCCCGCTGGTCTCCTTGTCGAGACGGTGGACGATGCCGGGGCGCGCCACGCCGCCGATGCCGGACAGGCTGTCGCCGGCATGGTGCAGCAGCGCATTGACCAGCGTGCCGGTTGCGTTACCCGCGCCGGGGTGCACAACGAGCCCCGCCGGCTTGTCGATGACGATCAGGTCGGCGTCTTCGTGGACGATGTTCAGCGCGATTGGCTCGGGCTCGGGTTCGGCGGGCGCCGGCGGCGGAATGACGACCTTTGCCCGGGTTGCCGGCTCGACCTTGCGCGAGGGATCCGAAACGGCTGCGCCATTGATGCTGACCTGTCCCTCGCGGATCAGCGCCTGAAAGCGGGCGCGCGAGATTTCCGTGCACGCCGCCGCAAGCGCCGCATCGAGGCGCATGGGCTTTTCGGCATCTTCTGCCAGTATCAATTCACGGATTTCCATGCACGCGATGTAGCACCGCTTGCGCCCGACCGCGAGGCGCATGCGCAATCATCGCTTGATCGGGGGCTCAGAGCATGCTTTGCCACCCGCGCAACGTTTGAGAGAACCGGAAGATGACCACGACCCGCAACAACGATGAAGACGCCCCGCTCGACCCGGCCGTTGAGCGCGTGCGCGCGAAGCTTGCGCGGCTGATGATGTTTTCGTTCGGCATCATGGCGCTGGGACTGCTCGGGCTGTTTGCCGCGATCCTCTACAAGCTCGGCACGTTCGGCGATCCGGCAGCAAAAACGATTGATGCGGTTGCGGAGCTTCCCGCCGGTGCGGACGTCGTCTCATCAAGCGTTTCGGGCGATACGCTTGCCGTGACCGTTAAGTTGCCGGGCGGCGCCCAGGAAGTCCGGATGTTCCGGATACCCGGCGGCGAACCGGTCGGGCGGGTGCAATTCACCGCACCGGCCCAGTGACGGCTCTTGCAAGCGTTTCCGCGAACCGTTATATCGGCGGTCCGCGCCACAAGCGCCGCTAGTGCTCCCATCGTCTAGCGGTCTAGGACGCCGCCCTCTCACGGCGGAAACAGGGGTTCGAGTCCCCTTGGGAGTGCCACTTCTCCAAGAACCCGGAATAGTGAAGACTTGCGCCCTGCGCGAGGCTGCATCTCGGCATGCGTACTTTGCGC
>JAGRLC010000008.1 GCA_020441995.1 Rhodobiaceae bacterium | reverse complement strand
TCTGGGCATGGCTGGGCAGGGTCATATTGCGCCGTTTCCATATGTTGTGCGGTAACTGTCGAGCGCTTGTTGCAAACGCTCCAGGTTCTCCGCTGTATAGGCCTCGTAGTCAGCACCGGGCGCATTCAGGAAAATTTCCGAGACCATGCTCCACATCGCCTCGCGCAGCAGCGAGGCGCATTGCATGGCAGCGTTGGCGCGAAGGAATTCCGGAGAAGGATCACGCCCGAGATAGGCTGTCAGCAGGCGTCCGGCCTCGTTTTCGTCCATGCCGGCATTCGAAGCCGCACCGGCCAGGTCGAACATCGCGGTGTTGAAACCGGCGTATTCGAAATCGATCAGCCAGAGCCGGTCGCCATCATCGAGGAAATTCGCCGGCAGCAGGTCGTTGTGCCCGAAGATGACCGGCAGTGGGACCTGGGCCTTTTCCAGTTCCTCGGCCAGCGCCAGATAGCCGGGAAGCCCGGATTTCATACGGCTGTTATTGGCTTCAAGCGTTCGCGCGTAATCGCGAATGACGTGAAAGACCCAGAACATGAAGCCGGCGCCGGAGACCTGGCTTGGCATTTCGTAATGGAAGCGTCGGATAAACGTGGCGATCCGTTCCGGATTTGCGCGCACGTTTTCCTCGCTGAATGTCTTCGCCTCGATGTATGCGCAGACCATCAAACCGGGCTCGGCATATTCGACCGCCGGCGCGAAGCCAGCGGCATGGGCGGCACGCGCGGTCATCAACTCACGGTCGCGGTAGACATGATGGAATGGAAAATCCTTGCCGAAACGCACCACATGCCCGCCTGAGGCATCCGTGACGAGATAACTCTCATTCGACAGGCCGCCCTTGAGCGGCGCGATGTCGATCGTGCCGTTCCAGCAGGTAAGCTTGGCGATCCTCTCCTCGGTTTTGCTCATGACATCCTCATGCAAGCCCGAGGCTCTGGCGCGTCCGGCGCGCGCCCGCCGATATGAGCCGGTCGGCAATGATGCCGATGAAAGCGACAGCAAGGCCAGCGACGAGGCCGCGGCCGGTGTCCGCCTTGGTCAGCGCAATATAGACCTCCTGGCCGAGATCGCGGGTACCGACCAGCGCCGTGATAACCAGCATAGACAGCGCGAACATGATGGTCTGGTTGAGGCCAAGCATGATCTCCGGCATGGCAAGCTTGAGCCGGATGCGGGTCAGCAATTGCCACGGGGTGCAACCCATCGTCTTGCCCGCCTCGATCAACCGCGGATCGACATTCTGCAATCCCAGCACGGTGTAGCGGATGGCCGGCGCCACGGCATAGGCGACGACCGCGATCATCGCGGTGAAATCGCCGACGCGGAACAGCATCACCGCCGGCATCAGGTACACGAAAGATGGCAGCGTTTGCAGCGTGTCGATGATCACCTGCACGACCCGCCACATCCGGTCGCGCTCGGCCACGAGAATGGCAATGGGAATGCCTATCAGCGAAGCCAGCACGACCGCAGAGCCGCATAGGTAGGTCGTGATCATCGCCTTTTCCCATTGCCCGGTCGCGGCAATGAGGAAAGCGAGGGTGCCGACGGTTGCAGCCAGCCTGAGACCGCCAAGACTGTATCCGGCGAAAGCGATCAAACCGATGACACCGAGCCACGGCAATCCAAGCAGAAACCGCTTGAACGGGATCATCGCGTTGAGAAGAAGCGCGTTCTTAAGCCCTTCCAGCGTGTCGTAGAAGTTGACATTGATCCATGACACGAGATCGGACCAGAATGGCCCCGTGGAGACCACCGCGTCAGGCGGGTAGTCCTGAACGCCAGATAGAAACACACCAGCCGTCATCGTAAGCAGCACAAGAACGATGGCAGCCAGTGTGTAGGGATGGCGATAGATGAAACCGGTTTTCACTTGTTCGCCGTGGTGCGGCTGTGCGGCGCGATTGGCGTAAGCCTGGCTCAAACGGTCGAGCGCAATCGCAAGCGCGACAATTGCCAGACCCGCTTCAAGCCCCGCGCCGATGTTGAGGCGCCGCAATGCGGAGAGCACGTCGAAACCAAGGCCTCCCGCACCGATCATCGAAGCGATAATGACCATGTTGAGCGACAGCATGATCACCTGATTGACGCCGACCATCAGGCTGTCCTTGGCGGATGGAACCATGACCCGCCAGGTCATCTGCCGCCGGTTGCAGCCAATCATGTTGCCGAGATCGACGATCTCGGAGGGCACCTTGCGCAGCGAAAGGATCGTAACCCGCGTCATGGGCGGCAGCGCGTAGATCAGCGTGGCCACGACAGCGGCTGTCGGCCCGAAGCCGAACAGGAACAGGATCGGCACCAGATAGGCGAAGACCGGAATAGTCTGCATCAGGTCGAGAACAGGGATGATAGCGCGTTCGAAGGCTGGCCAGCGGAACGCCATGATGCCGAGCAGCAGGCCGAACATGACTCCCATAGGGACCGCCACGATGATCGACGCCAGCGTCACCATCGCGCTGTGCCACTGTCCGAACACGGCAAGGAACGTGAAACAGGCCCCCACCAGCACCGCGAGCTTGCGCCCGCCCGCGTGATAGCCGATCAGCGACACGATGCCGATCACCGCGATCCACGGCAGCGGTGGCACGATCTGTATGGCGCTCGACCCCTGCCCTTGCAGGAACCCGGTCGACAGCAGGCTGAGTGCGGTTCTGTAAGGAATGTCGATGACGGCTGCGATGAAACGGGTCAGATCGAGAAAGGTGAACAGCCCAAAGGAAGCCTCGTTTAAAAGCCACTTCATGCCATCGCCGATCCAGCGTTTGGCCGGAATCATAAAGGCTTTGGGATAATCGAACGCCCAATCGGCAACACTGCTGCCGGCAAGCCACAAAAGCGCGAAGACACACAGCACCAGCGCCCAGGCTGCCACGCCATTCACACGCGGGCTTGGTTGAACCGGAACAGCGCTGTTGTGCGTGTCTGCCATCGCGTTCAGCCCTGCATCATCATATCGACGACATCGGCGCGTTCGAGAACACCGATCACGGAGCCATCCTCATCGATGACAGCAAGTTTGGCGGCGCCTTCACGAAACAGCGGCGCGGAATCGGCTATCGTTGCTCGCGCGGAGACTTGCGCTTTCGGAATGCGCCCCTTGGCCGGTTTCATCAGCGCCTGCGCCTTGACCACCTTTGCCTTGGGAACGTTGCGGGTGAACTCGGCGACATAGTCGGTTGCAGGCGCCAGCACGATATCTTCCGGTGTGCCCGCCTGGACCACCGCACCGTCTTTCATGATGGCAATACGGTCGGCCAGACGGATCGCCTCATCGAAATCGTGGGTGATGAAAATGATCGTCTTCTTGAGGACGGACTGAAGACGGGCGAACTCGTCCTGCATTTCGCGGCGTATCAATGGATCGAGCGCTGAAAACGGCTCGTCGAGGAACCACAGTTCCGGCTCAACCGCGAGGGAGCGCGCAATGCCGACGCGCTGCTGCTGGCCACCGGACAATTCACGGGGAAAGAAATCTTCCTTGCCGCTTAAGCCCACCAGATCGATTATCTGGCGCGCCCGCTCTTCCCGCTTGGCGCGGGCCATGCCCTGCACATCGAGAGGAAAGGCGACGTTCTCCAGCACCGTCATATGGGGAAGAAGTGCGAAATGCTGGAACACCATGCCCATGTGGTGTCGGCGGATCTCGATCATCCGCTTCTCGTCCGCGGCCAGAAGGTTTTCGCCCTTGAAGAGGATTTCACCCGCCGTCGGTTCGATCAGCCGCGACAGGCAGCGCACCAGCGTCGACTTGCCGGACCCCGACAGCCCCATGATGACGAATATCTCGCCGGCGTGGACCTGAAGGTTGACGTCGCGCACGGCGCCCACAAGACCTGCGGCGCTCAGATTGTCCAGCGAAGGATTGCCGTTATGGGAGCTTAGAAATTCGGCAGCATCATCGCCGAATATCTTCCAGACATTCCGGCAGACCAGTTTGGCTTCTTGCTGCGTCATGAAGTTCTTTCGCCGCGGCGCTGTGGTGATGCGAGAAGGTCAGCCCGGTCCGCCATCGAGGGATAGCGGACCGGGTTAGCGGCGTGAGGAAACCGCCATGATGAACGCCAGTTACGCGAGTACTGCTGCGTTCAGGACCGTCACTTGATCCAATCAGACCAGCGCGCTTCGTTGGCGCCCATCCATTCACCGACGACGGCCTCGACAGTCTTGCCGTCCAGATCGACGGCTGAGATCATCGCGCCCATTTCGTCGTTATCGACGGTGAAGGCCTTGATCGCCTTGTAGGCGCCGGGCCACTTGTCCTTCAGACCAGCCCAGGAAACCTTCCAAATTTCGCCGAACGGCTTGCCGCAGTCATAAAGCGCGTCGGGGTTACCGCCCCATGCTGGATCCGTGTAGCACTCCTTGGTGTACTCGGGGAACTCGATCCATTCGCCCTTGTACTTGGCAGGAGCCCAATGCGGCGCGTAGATCCACAACAGGATCGGCGCCTTGCGCTGATAGGCACTTTCAAGCTCGGCGAAGAGCGCGGCATCGGTGCCTGCGTGGATGACTTCGAACGGAAGGCCGAGTGCCTCGACGCGTTCGTCATCATAGCCACCCCAGGTCACAGGACCGCCGAGATAACGGCCCTTCGGCGCGGTTTCGGCAGTAGAGAAGGCTTCGGCGCATTTCTCGTCCTTCAGCGCTTCCCAGTTCGGAAGACCGGGGCATTTTTCCTTCATGTATTCGGGAAACCACCACTCTTCCTTGGCCTTCATGCCTGTGGGGCCGAGATTTTCGACCTTGCCCGTGGCGGTAGCGGCATCCATGGCGTCGCGACCGGTCGTCTCCCAGATTTCCATGGCGACATGCAGGTCACCTGATTCAAGACCCGCGAACTGGGCGAGATAGTCCGCCTGTACGTATTCGACGCTGTAGCCTGCTTTCTTGAGCACTTCGCCCATCAGCTGCGTGGTGATGAGCTGGCCGGTCCAGTCGTGAAGCGTGAGCTTGATCGGATCCGATGATTCCGCAGCCGCCATCGCGCTACCCGGCAGCGCCACCGCCGCCCCGAGCGCCAGCGCAAATCCTGCGCGCATGATTGTCTTGCCGAGTTGCATGATCGTCCTCCTGCTTGGCTAAAAGCCGAACCCCCTGTGCCTGCGGGGGATTGTTGTGCCGCCAGCATTCGGTGCTGAGCGCTCCCGTCAGACAATCGAAGACGCAATCGAACGTTAGCTCTGTTTGGCTGTCAATCCGCTCTTGTGGTTTTTTTTGGTTTTCATGCCCGATTTTTTGTTTTTTGATGCACAGCTGGGCACGGTTGCCAACATCGTGTGCATCCAAGGACCGGACGAATGCTCTCAAAGCGCCACGGCGACATACTGCGTGTGCTGAATGACCAGGGCACGGTGACCATCACCGCACTCGCCGAACGGCTCGGTGTGTCGACGGAAACCGTGCGCCGCGACGTCAAGCCGCTGACAGACCTCGGAAAGGTCGTGCGCATGCATGGCGCGGTCTCGCTGACAGGCCATAGTGGCGAAGCACCGTTCGAACGGCGCATGCGCGAAAACGCACCGGAAAAACGCCTCATCGCCAAATATGTCGCCACGACCATTCGCGACGGCGATTCCGTCATGATGGACACCGGAACGACGACAAGCTTCCTCGCGCGCGAACTGCTGGCACATCGCAGGCTGACGGTCGTCACCAATTCATCGGACATCGCGCGTACGCTGGCGACGGTGAACGGCAACAAGGTCTATATGGCAGGTGGTGAATTGCGCAGCGATTCAGGCGCAGCGTTCGGTGTTTCCGCCATCGAGTTCATCAACCGTTTCTCGGTCAATCACGCGGTCATATCGACCGGTGCCGTCAACGCCCAGTCGGGCGTTATGGATTACGATCTGGAAGAAGCGGAGTTTGCCCGCACGGTTCTGTCTCGCGGGGAGCGTTCGCTGGTCATTACAGATCACACGAAGTTCGGCCGGAACGGTCTTGTCGGCGTTTGCGGCTTCAAGGGGTTCTCGGAACTTGTCACCGATAGCCGCCCGCCGAAGAACGTCACGCGCGCAATCGAGGCTGCGGGAACGATCCTGACGCTCGCGACCCCGGATAACTAGGATCCCCTGACGCAACGCTTCGAGCAAAACGGCGCTAAGCGCACCACAAGCACAACCGTGCGTCGCCGCACTATTGCGGCCCCTTCGGAGCCGTGAGCACAGCAAACTCGCGTGAAATAAACGCGCTTTTGAATGGTGGGCGGCAAAGCGCAAAAAAAGGAAGTGGCGGGAGTGACGGGACTCGAACCCGCGGCCTCCGGCGTGACAGGCCGGCGCTCTAACCAACTGAGCTACACCCCCTCGCCGAGGGGCCGGCAACGCGTATCGCGTTGCCAGTCAGGAGACGCGGTTTACGTGACGCCCCCGCCTTAGTCAAGCAGCACAAACCGCTCTTTGTGCGATTGTTTTGAACTTGGGAAAATTGGTTTGAAATTGCGGGCGCCTCGAACCCGGAGGGTTCGCAAGCATGACTGCACGTCGCACGCTGTTGCAAGCGCCATCGCGGGTCCGGGCGAAGCGAGGAATAGCCGTGAGATAAATGAATCGAACACATCCGTGTTCGCAAGCGCGGCTGCGCGCCGCCGGCTTTCCGGCGCCCGCTCTGGGGCGAAGCGGTCGAAGACCGCGACAGCGTGAAAAGAGAAAATGGTGGGCGGTGAGAGGATCGAACTCCCGACATCTTCGGTGTAAACG
>JAGRLC010000059.1:21188-23586 GCA_020441995.1 Rhodobiaceae bacterium | reverse complement strand
CGCGCATGCACGCCGTCGTGGAAATGACGCGGCTCCAGGAAGTCCGACACCCGGTAAAACGCCTCGTTGTTGACGAGGATAGCGCCCAGCAGAGCCTGCTCGGCCTCCACATTGTGGGGCACCTGGCGGTATTCCGGGTTTCTTGCTTCAACCGATTTGATCGGTGTGACGGACATGCCTTGCCTGCCTGTGCTGTGAGCCGCTCAGTGTGCGCGATTCGTTAGGTGATGTTAGGGCGAAACGGGAGCCGGGGGAGATGCATCCCGCAATATCGCTAAGCTTGGTCTAACGGCTTGTGCGTGTCGTTTCTGCATTGACAAAACAGAGATGGAGTGAGTCTCGCGATTATTCCCCGCTATTCCGGAAAAGCTTTGGAAAAGCCCGGAAACACCGAGATTCCGCTTGCCAGACTTTTGGCGATTCGGCCCTTGAAACCGCGCAAAAGAAAACGGCGCCGGAGAGGTCCGGCGCCGCTGATTCTTGTCTGAGCGTGAAGGTGCGAAGGCTTACGCCTGGTCTTCTTCCTCGCCTGCGGGCTCTTCGCCGTCCATGTCGTCGCCAAGTTCTTCGTCGAGCTCGGCGGCAAGGCCCGCGTCTTCGAAGAATTCCTCGGCCGAAACCTCGTCTTCCTCGCGCTCGGTTGCCATGATGTCTTCACCGCGTGCCTGACGCTCGGCTTCGTCTTCCGAACGCGCCACATTGGCGGTGATGTTGGTCTCGACTTCGGCGTGCAGGCGGATGCCGACCTCGGACAGGCCAATGCCCTTGATCGGGTTGTGCAGAAGCACCTGCGACTTGCCGACGCTGAAGCCGGCTTCGTCGAGCGCAACGGCGATGTCGCGGGCGGTGACCGAGCCGTAGAGCTGGCCGTTGGTGCCGGCCTGGCGGATCAGCGTGACCATCTGGCCAGTGAGCTTTTCGGCGACCTTCTCGGCCTCGGAGCGCATTTCAAGGTTGCGGGCCTCGAGCTGGGCGCGCTCGTTCTCGAACTTGGTCTTGTTGTCGTCGGTCGCGCGCAGCGCCTTGCCCTNNGGCAGCAGGAAGTTGCGGGCATAGCCGTTCTTGACCTTGACGATATCGCCCATCTGGCCGAGGCGGGGAATGCGTTCCAGAAGAATGACGTCCATTGGGTGTTCCTTTCAGATGTCTTGAAACTTGGGTTGAGGTTATTCGCTTCCAGGAGTGGCGGGCGGGCCGCCGCGCTGGTTGCGGAAATTGAAAACCGTGTCGCTGATACCGATCAGCGCGACAATCGCGACGAACAGCGGCGCCATGAAAACGGCCAGCAGGACCATCGCGGCAAGGATGAGGGGCTGTGCCGCCATGCCGCGGGTCAGACCGAAAAGAACCGCGACACCAAGCACGGCGAAAACGGCGACAAGCGCGCCGAGAACAGCCTTCGCATAAAGCCCGAGCGTTCCGCCTACGAAGGCGCCGGCAAGCGCCGCGGCAAAGGCAGCGGATGCCTGCGGCGGAAAGCGCATGTCGCGAATGCCGATGGATGGGCGGATCGCCTGGCCGGACATTGTGGCAATGCGGATCGCCAGCCACATGTTGAACAGGGTGAACAGTGCCCACAGCGCAGCCGAGACCGGCGCCAGAAAGCGGGTCATGATGGCGATCAGCACATCGGGGTTTGCTTCCGCCGGAAAGGGGTTGCCGCTGACCTTGAACAGTTCACGGAATACCGTGTCGATTGTCCTGGCATAGTTTTCAGCGGTTCCGCCGAAGGTGATGATGGCCGCGATGGCGACGCACGCGCCCAGGGCGGCTGTCCACAGCACGAGGCGGCCGGCGGGATACCACTCGCGCGGACCCTGCGGGTCGCTCTCGTCTAGCGGGCGCGACAGCAGGGCAAGCCGCACAAGCCAGACGCAGGGTGCCGCGCAGCTCACGGCGTAGATGCCTGAAAAGATGAAATGGGTGGCGATGACCGTTGTCACCACCGCAACGCCGGCGGCGACGAGCACGGGGAATAACCCCCAGCCGAAACCGGCAATGAACAGAGGCAGGGGGGCGGCATAGAAAAGCACGACCGCAGCCGGATTTCCCGTCGTGACCGACAGGAAAAGCAGCGCGGAAGCCAGGCCAGCTCCAATTCCTATGAGAATACTCGTGTTCATTTCAGTTTCGCTGTCCCGTTATCCCGGACATTCCCGGGAAACGGTTAGGAACGGATCAGGCAATTGCCACCCGCCCCAACCTGATTGAATTGTCAGCCCTCAAGGCTGGCGGCGCGCCACATCAGCAGCGCGCCGTATGGTCTTGTAATACGTGAGGATCAATCCATCACGTAGGGAAGCAGGCCGAGGAAGCGCGCGCGCTTGATGGCGCGGGCGAGTTCACGCTGCTTCTTCGCCGAAACCGCCGTGATGCGGCTCGGGACGATCTTGCCGCG
>JAGRLC010000059.1:0-21123 GCA_020441995.1 Rhodobiaceae bacterium | reverse complement strand
AACGGGCAGGTCTTGCGGCGGCGGTAGAACGGCCGGCGGACCGGCATCTGTGCGATGGAAGGTGAGCTCATGGATCAGTCCTCCGAGGAATCGTTGTCGTCACGGCGCGGACGGCTGTCGCCGCCACGGTCTCCGCGATCGCCGCGCGGGCCACGGTCGCCACGATCGGGCCGGTCGCCACGTCCGCCACGGCGGTCGTCGCGGTCACGGCGCGTCAGGATGGCCGACGGCTGGTCGGTGTGCTCTTCGACCTTGATGGTCATGAAACGAAGGATGTCTTCGTTCAGGCTCATCTGGCGCTCCATTTCGGCAACCGCTGCCGGCGGCGCGTCGATGTCGATGAGCTGGTAATGGGCCTTGCGGTTCTTCTTGATGCGGAAGGACAGCGGGCGCAGGCCCCAGTATTCCTTCTTGCCGACGCTGCCACCGTTGTCGGTGATCACACCGGTCATCTGTTCCGTCAGCGTTTCGACCTGCTGCGCGGAAACGTCCTGGCGTGCCAGGAACACATGCTCGTAAAGCGGCATGGCTTCTAAGCCTTTCTCCAAATGTGCCGTTGCGAAGACTGGCGCGGAGCCTCGTTCGAAAGCCTCTTTCCCACCCCGTAGCGGGATCGGCTGGAAAGGCATTCGCGATTAAGGTCTCGAAGAGCGGGAACACGGGAAGGCGGAGAACCTGAAATTCTTCGGGTTTCCTGCTGGTTTCGCCGCCGCTACATAAGCTTTGGCTTGCCAGTCTTCCGTTCAGCCCCCGGCCGGGCCTTCGCGGGAAGCGCGCTTTATACCCAAAAGCGGGCAAACTGCAACACCGTAATGTTATAAAGCGCGGCCGTGCGGCTTGACATACCGCCGCTGACACGCTCTAGACCCGCCCCAAACCAACCAAACCCGGAAACGTTCATGTCGATCTGTTTCACCTTCCCTGGGCAGGGCAGCCAGAAAGTGGGCATGGGCCGCGAATTGGCCGATGCATATCCGCAAGCGCGCGCCGTCTTCGAAGAAGCCGACGAAGCGCTGGGCCAGAAACTCACCAAGATCATGTGGGAAGGCCCGGAAGAAACGCTCATGCTCACCGAGAACACCCAGCCCGCGCTGGTGGCCATGAGCATGGCGGCCATCCGCGCCATGGAAGCCGAGGGTATGCCGGTTGCTGAAACGGCGGCTTATGTCGCCGGTCATTCGGTCGGTGAATACGCCGCGCTTGCCGCGGCAAAGGCTTTTTCCCTTGAAGATGTCATCCGGCTGGTGCGCGTGCGCGGCCAGGCCATGCAGCAGGCGGTTCCGGTCGGTGAGGGCGGTATGGCGGCGATCCTCGGTCTTGAGTTCGACGCTGTTGCCGAAATTGCCGCAGAAGCCGCAGGGGATCAGGTCTGCCAGGCGGCCAATGACAATTCCGGCGGCCAGGTTGTGGTTTCCGGCCACAAGGCGGCCATCGAGCGCGCCGCCAAACTGGCAAGCGAGCGCGGCGCCCAGCGCGCCATCGTTCTGCAGGTCAGCGCCCCGTTCCATTGCGACATGATGGCCCCCGCTGCCGAAGTGATGTCCGCCGCGCTTGGCGAGGTGACCATCAACAAGCCGGTGGTTCCCGTCATTTCAAACGTTCTTGCCGCGCCGGTTTCCGATCCCGTGGAAATCAGGCAGCGCCTCATCGAACAGGTGACGGGCACGGTGCGTTGGCGGGAATCTGTACTGTGGATGGCCGCCAACGGCGTTGATACGCTTTATGAGATCGGCGCCGGAAAGGTCCTGTCGGGACTTGTCCGCCGCATCGACCGTTCGCTGGCCGCAAAGAGCATCGGAACGCCGGAAGACATCGCCGCGCTTAAAGGCTGACGCTGCAAGACTTCTAACAACAGGAATTAAAGCGATATGACCGCCAATCCGTTCGATCTGACAGGCAAGACCGCGCTCGTGACCGGCGCCAGCGGTGGCATCGGCGGCGCGATTGCCCGCGCGCTGCATGCGCAGGGCGCCACGGTTGCCGTCACCGGTACCCGCGAAGACGCGCTGAACGCCCTGAAGGACGAGTTGGGCGACCGGGTTCATCCGCTGGTCTGCAACCTGACGGACATGGAAGCCGTCGATGGGCTGATCGACCGCGCCGACGAGGCCATGGGTCAGGTCGATATTCTGGTGAACAATGCCGGCATAACCCGCGACAACCTGTTCCTGCGCATGAAGGACGAGGAGTGGGACAGTGTTATTCAGGTCAATCTGACCGCGACGTTCCATCTGACCCGCGCAGCCGTTGCGCGCATGATGCGCCGCCGGCAGGGACGCATCATCAACATCACCTCCGTTGTCGGCACCATCGGCAATCCGGGGCAGGGCAACTACTGCGCCGCCAAGGCAGGCATCGCCGGCATGTCTAAATCGCTCGCCTATGAGGTTGCCAGCCGCAACATCACGGTCAACTGCATCGCGCCGGGCTTTATTGCGACCGCGATGACCGACGTGCTGAACGACAAGCAGCGTGACGGGATTTTGAGCCGCGTCCCCGCAGGCCGCCTGGGAACGGCGGACGAAGTCGCAACTGCCGCACTTTATCTTGCCAGTGACGCCGCCTCCTATGTCACCGGCCAGACCTTGCATGTGAATGGCGGCATGGCGATGGTATGAATAATGCGGAAGCGGGATTTTGCCGTTCGCGCGAACTTGTGCGCAAGGCTGTGAACGGTGAATTCCAACTTCTGGTCAAGTGAAATAAAGTGTGTTACGAGCGTCCGGCTCGCCAAGGATTTGCAGGGAATCCCGGTACTTGGCGCTCACTTTTAGGGTGAATGGCAACGCTTTTTGGCATATGCCGTTATCGTTGCCGCGATCCATGTGTCTCCGGTGGTTCTTACGGGCTGGCGGGGGAATTTAGGAAAAAGAATCGCAGGTTCTGCGCACGCAGTATCGAGGAGACGTTATGAGCAGCATTGCCGATCGCGTGAAGAAGATCGTCATCGAGCACCTTGGTGTTGAAGCCGACAAGGTCACGGAAAACGCCAGCTTCATTGATGACCTCGGCGCCGACAGTCTCGATACGGTCGAACTGGTCATGGCGTTTGAAGAAGAATTCGGCTGTGAAATCCCGGATGATGCCGCCGAGACCATTCTGACGGTTGGTGACGCCGTTAAATTTCTCGAAAAGAACGCTGCCTGATCTAGCGATCCCGCAGGACTTCAGGGCAATTCAACCGGCCGCGTTCGTTATGGACGCGGCCTTTGGCGGATATTGAGGCATGCTTCGTCGCGTTGTTGTAACCGGATTGGGCGCAATCACGCCGCTTGGTGGAAACATTGAGCTGACGTGGAAGCGTTTGCTTGCGGGTGAAAGCGGCGCCAAGAAGGTGACCGAGTTCGATGTTGACGATATTGCCGCGAAGATTGCCTGCCCGGTGCGTTTTGGCGATGGATCCGGCGACACGTTCAACCCGGACGAGTACATGGAGCCGAAGGAGCATCGCAAGATCGATCGCTTCATCGTCTTCGCCATTGCCGCGGCCACTCAGGCCCTTAAGGACTCCGGCTGGGCGCCTAAGACCTATGAGGAGCAGACCCGCACCGGCGTCATGGTCGGTTCCGGTATCGGCGGTCTCATGGGCATCCAGAACGGGGCCGACGTTTTGTCCACGCGTGGCCCGCGCCGGATTTCCCCGTTCTTCATTCCAAGCAGCCTGATCAACCTGGCATCCGGTCACATTTCGATCCAGCACGGATTGAAGGGGCCGAATCATGCCGTTGTCACCGCCTGTTCGACCGGTGCCCACGCCATTGGCGATGCGTCCCGGCTCGTCGCGTTCGGCGATGCCGACGTGATGGTGGCCGGTGGTACGGAAGGCGCGGTGTGCCGCCTTGCCCTTGCCGGTTTTGCCGCCTGCCGGGCGCTGTCGACCGCATTCAACGATGATCCCGCCCGCGCCTCGCGTCCCTACGACAAGGACCGCGACGGTTTCGTCATGGGTGAGGGCGCTGGCGTGGTGGTGCTCGAGGAATACGAGCATGCCAAGGCGCGCGGCGCGAAGATTTATGGCGAGGTTGTCGGCTACGGCATGTCGGGCGATGCCTATCACATCACCGCTCCGTCCGAGGATGGCGATGGCGCCTACCGCTGCATGCTTGCGGCGCTTCAGCGTTCCGGCCTGACGGCATCCGACCTCGATTATATCAACGCCCATGGCACCTCGACGCCGCGCGGCGACGAGATCGAGCTGACCGCTGTGGAACGTCTTGTTGGCAACAACGCAACCAACCTGTGCATGTCGTCCACCAAGTCGGCAATCGGCCATTTGCTGGGCGCCGCCGGCGCGGTCGAGGCAATTTTCTCGCTTTTGGCGATCCGCGACAATGTTGTGCCGCCGACGCTTAATCTCGACAATCCGTCCGTAGAGACCGAGATCGACCTTGTTCCCCACAAGGCGCGCGAACGCGAAATCAACACGATCCTTACGAATTCATTCGGTTTCGGCGGAACGAACGCTTCGCTGATCATGCGCCGGGTGGATGCCTGAGCCGCGATTGACCGCGATTGCGGTGCCGCTGGTTCGCGGTTTTGCCACATTGGCGGACCACATCTTTGCGCCCAATCCGGGTTCCTGCGGATGTGCGCGTCGCAAACCGTAGTGCCCCTGGCCTGAACAAGATCGGAAGGTAGCCCGTGTCGGAAAACGAATACCCGCAGAGCGACAACGGTCCGCAGGACAAGGACGAGATCATCGCGCAGCAGCCGGAAGCGGAGCCCGAATCCGAGCCGGAACAGCCGCGCCGGCATGAAAAGCTTCCCAAACGCCGCGCCAAGGGGCGCCGCAACCCCTTTGTTGTTTTGCTGTCCGGCTTGTTCTCGCTGCTGTTCCTGTCCGTTCTGGTCGGTGGCGGCGTGCTCTATGTCGGCAAGGTCTGGTTCGAGAAACCCGGTCCGCTGGAAGAAGCCAAGACGGTCGTTATTCCGCGCGGTCAGGGTGTTCGCGGCATCACCGACCAGCTGAAGCGGGAAGGCGTGATCAACAAGAGCGGCTTCATAGACGACGCCTGGGTCTTCTATGGCGCTGTCCTTCTCTACAAGGCCCAGGACAAGCTGCAGGCCGGCGAGTACGCTTTCGAGCCCGGCGCCAGCATGCACGACATCATGGACAAGCTTTCCTCCGGCAAGGCGATCCTGCATTCGCTGACGATTCCCGAGGGGCTGACGAGCAAGCAGGTCATCGCGCTGGTCAATGCGCACGAGATGCTGTCCGGCAATGAAATTGTCGATGTTCCCGCGGAAGGCTCGCTGCTGCCGGAAACCTACAAGTTCGGCCGTGGAACGCCGCGTGACCAGATCGTCAACCGCATGCGCGCCGATCTGAACAAGGCGCTGGAACTGGCTTGGCAGAACCGCGATCCCGAATTGCCGCTGAAAAATTCCGCCGAACTACTCACCCTTGCGTCGATCGTCGAGAAGGAAACCGGAGTTGCGGTCGAGCGCCCGCGCGTGGCTTCCGTCTTCGTCAACCGGCTGCGCAAGGGCATGAAACTCCAGTCCGACCCGACGATTCTCTATGGCCTTTATGGTGGCGATGCCTGGGGCATGCCGCGTACGATCAAGAAGTCGGAGCTCGAAGCGCCCAATCCCTACAACACCTATCAGATCGAGCGTCTTCCGCCCGGGCCGATCGCTAATGTCGGCGTTGCGGCGCTTGAGGCGGTCTCGCGGCCTGCTGACACGAAGGATCTTTTCTTCGTCGCCGACGGGACCGGCGGACACGTCTTTGCCGAGACACTGGACGAGCACAACAAGAACGTTGCGAAATGGCGTGAGGTCGAAAAATCCCGCAAGCAGGATGCCGCCGCATCCGAAGGGACACAGACGCAGTAAAGCGGGTTTCGCGCTGGGGGGCAGCATGACGACAAGGAACGGCGCGCTGGCAAGCATGACCGGCTTTGCCGCGGTATCGGGCGCAGCCTGCGGCTACCAGTGGGAATGGACGCTACGCTCGGTCAACGGCAAGGGGCTCGACTTGCGGTTCCGGCTGCCCGGCGGCTACGAGCGTCTGGAGACAGTGTTGCGGGGCACCGCGTCGGGAAAACTGTCGCGTGGTTCCGTATCCGCAAATCTCGGCCTCAAACGGGAAAGCGAACAGCCCGCCGAACTGGTGATCAATCCAGCGGCGCTCGACGCCGTAAAGCGCATCTCCGCCGACATCGCCCGTGAAACCGGTGCCGCGCCAGCCACCGTGGATGGCATGCTTGCCGTGCGCGGCGTGATCGACCTGCGCGAGGCGGCCCTTGATGAAGACGGACAGGCCGAACTCGATGCCGCGATCCAGGCGGGGTTTGAAAAGGCGCTGGATGCGATGATCGCCGCGCGCCTGTCCGAAGGGGCAGCCCTTGGCGAAACCCTGCGTGGCCAGCTTGAAACCGTCTCGGTGCTGGTGATTGAAGCGGATGCCCTGCCGGCCCGCACGCCGGAAGCCATTGCCGAGCGATTGAAACACGCGGTTTCGCAGTTGATCGAAGCCGCGCCGCAGCTTGATGCCGAACGCCTGCACCAGGAAGCGATCCTGGCAGCGGCCAAGGCCGATGTGCGCGAGGAACTCGACCGTCTTAATGCCCACGTGGACGCGGCAAGGAAAATGCTCGGGCAGGGCGGAGCTGTTGGTCGCGATCTGAATTTTCTGGCACAGGAATTCAACCGCGAGGCCAATACGCTTTGCTCGAAATCGAACGATATCGACCTGACGCGCATCGGCCTCAAGCTGAAGGGCGTCATCGACCAGTTTCGCGAGCAGGTCCAGAACCTGGAGTAGGCGGGGGAATCAATCGACATGAGCGGAAATCAGACCGCCGCCCGCCGTGGGCTCATGCTGGTGCTGTCCTCGCCTTCGGGCGCGGGCAAGACGACGATTTCGCGCGCGGTTCTGGAGGCCGAGCGCGCCAATGGCCTCAGTCTTTCCATCTCGGCAACGACCCGCGCCAAGCGCCCAAGCGAGATGGCGGGCGTGCACTATCACTTCATGAGTGAGCGCGAATTCCTGAAAAAGCAAAAGGCCGGTGATTTCCTCGAATGGGCCGAGGTGCATGGAAACTATTACGCCACCCCGCGCGAGGAAGTGGAACAGGCGCTGTCCGAAGGCCGGGATGTGCTGTTCGACATCGATTGGCAGGGCGCGTCACAAATCCGCAAGGCGGCGCCTGAGGATATGGTCAGTGTCTTCATCCTGCCGCCTGACGCGACATCCCTGCGCGAGCGGCTGGAGCGCCGCGCGGAGGACGACGGCGCAACCATCAAGCGCCGTTTGACCAATGCGCGCACGGAGATTGCTCATTGGGGCGAATACGACCACGTGATCGTCAATCACGATCTGGAAGTCAGCGTGAAGGAAGTGCTGGCGATACTTCACGCCTCCCGCACGTCAGCCAAACGGCAGACCGGTCTTGCTGCGGATGTGGCGAAAATAATCGCCGATCTTGAGGCGATGGAATAGCCGGTAAGCTAGGTGCCCAGCGCGCGCGCCAGCGCGGCAAATCCCTCGATTGAAACCGTTTCCGCCCGCGCCGTCTCGTCGATGCCCGCTTCGCGAAGGACTAAAGCCGGGTCCGGGAAGATGGGTTTCAGGCTTTGCCGCAGCATCTTGCGCCGTTGCCCGAAGGCGGCCCGCGTAACCGTTTCCAGCGCCTTCAGCCGGCAGGGGTGCTCGATTGGTTTCGGTACGAGCTGCACGACCGATGAAACGACCTTCGGCGGTGGCGTGAAGGCCTGCGGGGGGACATCGAAAACAATGCGCGCATGGCTGCGCCAGCCCGCCAGAACCGCCAGCCGCCCATAGGCCGCGTCGCCTGGCTTCGCGACGATGCGTTCCGCGACTTCACGCTGGAACATCAGCACCATGCGGTCGAACCATGCCGGCCACGGTTCGGCGGCAAGCCAGCCCGTCAGCAGCGGCGTCGCGACATTGTAGGGAAGGTTGGCGACGATCCGGCAGGGCGCATCGCCCGCCGCCTGCATCAGTGCACGGTGATCGCATTCCAGAGCGTCTCCCTCGACGACATTCAGGCGGCCATCCGCTGCGGCGGCGATCTGAGACAGCGCCTCAAGGCAGCGCGCGTCTTTCTCGATTGCTGTGACGCGGCTTGCGCCTTCCAGCAGCAACGCCCGCGTCAGGCCGCCAGGACCGGGGCCGACTTCGAGCACGTGAACGCCGTCGAGCGGTCCGGCCGCGCGGGCGATCTTGCGGGTCAGGTTGAGATCGAGCAGGAAGTTCTGCCCCAGCGCCTTTGTGGCCCGCAGGCCGTGATCGGCAATGACGTCTCGAAGCGGGGGAAGCGCGTCGAGCGCTGAAGTGCTCATGCGGCGCTGGCGGCCTGCGCCTGCTCGCGTGCGGCCATTCCGGCGGCCATCTTCAGCGCCTCGATCAGGCTCGACGGATCGGCCTTGCCGGTTCCGGCGATGTCGAAGGCTGTCCCGTGATCGGGTGAGGTGCGTATGAAGGGCAGGCCGAGGGTGACATTGACGCCGGTGTCGAAGGCAATGGTCTTGATCGGGATCAGCGCCTGATCGTGATACATGCAAACGGCGGCATCGTAGTTCGCCCGCGCGCGGGCGTGAAACATCGTGTCGGCGGGCAGGGGGCCGGTGACATCGATGCTGATCCGCTGAAGCAGTTCGATTGCCGGGATGACCGTCTTGGTCTCTTCCTTGCCGATGGTGCCGCCTTCGCCGGCATGCGGATTAAGCCCTGCAATGGCGATCCGTGGCCGGGATATGCCGAAGCGGCGTTCAAGGTCGCGCGCCAGGGTGCGCACGGTCGTGACAATCAGTTCCCGCGTCAATGAGCCGGGAACCTCGGACAGCGGGATGTGGACGGTAACCGGCACGACGCGCAGGTCCGGACCCGCAAGCATCATCACCGGATGGGCATCGACATTCCAGATATCATGGGCAAGCTGACCCAGGTATTCGGTGTGGCCGGGAAAGCGGAAGCCCGCCGAATAGAGCACTTCCTTGCTGATCGGGTTGGTGACGACGGCGCCGGCCTTGCCCGTGTGGACGAGATTGACAGCGGTCTCGATTGCGCCCGTCACGAGGCCGGCGTTCGCCGGGTCCGGCTTGCCCGCGCGGACCGTGTTGCCCGCGCAGGCAACCGCCAGAACCGGAAGCTCCTCATCGAATATCGTGCTCGCATGCGCCATCTCGCTGGCGTCGATCAGCTTCAGCGGCAGCTTTCCAAGCCCGGCGGCGGTCGCCCGGCGCGCAATGATCGAAGCATCGCCAACGAGCACGAATGGTGGAATTGCGTCCTGCTTGCGGCGCAGGAAAGCCATGGCCGCAAGTTCCGGTCCGATGCCGGCGGGCTCGCCGATGGTCAGTGCGAGAGGAGCGGACATGGCGTTTTGTGCCGGTGGTCTACTTGCGGACGATCAGCGCGCCCTGCTTCAGGTCGATCAGCAGGCGCCGCGCCAGCACCTTGCCGCGCTGGTTCAGCAATTCGCTCTGGGCTTCCTTGCGGGCAATGGTGTCATCTTCTATCTCGCGCCGCGAGCATACGGCATACATTTCCAGAGCGTTCTTGGTCTGGCGCGGTCGTGTCACCTGGTTTTCACCGGTTTCCATAAGCCGTGCCTGATCCTCCTCGTCGAAAAGCGAGACGATCTTGCGGCCGAAACGATCCCACACGATTCCCTCGAATTGCCGGGTCAGGTCATGCGTGCCGTTACAATTCTGGAACTGCTGGCGGAAGGCTTCAGCAACCTTCGCGCGCTGGGCGATTGTGGCATTGCTCGCGTTCTTGGGAAGAATGACGATGATCTTCTGAAGCTCGAATTCCGTCGTTTTCTGCTCGATAGGCTTGCCGCTCGAGCTCATGGCCTGAACCACGTCCTGCTCGCGCACGTTCACTTCCTGCCGGAAGCGCTGGCGGACAACGTCGTTCCAGACCACGTCGCTTTCGATACGCTTGAGCAGCGTTTCGGGATTGACGCCGGCGGAACGGAATGCGGCGGTCAGCTTGTCGGGCGACATTTTCAGCCGGCTGGCGATGCTGGCATATGCGCTGTCGACGGCACTCTTGTCCGCCTGCAATCCGAGCCGTTTGGCCTCCTGGAATTTCAGCACTTCCTCGATCAGTTCCTCAAGGGCTTGAGCCTTGAGGGCGCTGTTCAAGGGTTTGCGTGAAACCACGCTCATGAATTTTGCGCGTGCCTGAACGTCGTAGGATGTGATCGGTTCGTCATTAACCAGGGCGACAACGCTCGTTTGCGCGTTCGCCGCACCTGTCAACGCGAATGACAAGCCGAGCAGGGCCGCAAGAACGATTGGCATGCGCAAAGCCGCGCGCATCAATCCGGTTTTGTGTTTGCGAGTCATTTCCTCGATTCCGCTCATGCAAATTGCAGAGATGGCATTCGGGCCATTCTTGTTGAGCCGCATCGTATAGAGGTCGAACCCGGCGCGATTGTGGCTGCGCGCATGTAGCCTATCAATCGGGCAATCCGGTCGAAATCTGCGTGTCGCCGACATGGCGGACGGTGAAGCGGAACATGATCCGCTCGTCGGATTCTACCTCGTCGGTCGAATAGTTGATCTTCTCGTAAACGATCGAACTGGAGTAGCACAGGTCTTCGTACTTCAGGCCGACGCTGTGCGATAGCAGGCGTGTATCGGCAATGTCGTAGCGCGCAGAACCGAACACCGACCAGTTGTCGTGGAACTTGTACTCCGCCTTGCCGGCGATTTCCTCGCGCTCCTCGCTGTAGCCGAGCGTTGGCTGCGCATCGATCTGCGAGTAGGTGAGCGACCCGTTGAAGCGCGCCGTCGTGAGTGCGGCCTGCAGGTCCGCGCGTTTCAGGGAAAGGTCGTCTTCGTCGAAACGTCCCTTGGCAGCGAAACGGAAGATCGGGTTGGGCGAGAAGTAAATCGCGCTGACGTAATCCGAACGCGTCGTTTCAAGTCCTGAATCCGTGGGGAAATCATTGCGGCCGCCAAGGCGGTAGCTCTGTCCGAAGACGGTATCCACGGTATGGCCGTTGTCGAACTTGGTCTTGATCTTGACGCCGACATTGGCCCGACTGCCGCCCTCGACCCGGTCATATCCGGAGAACTTGTTCCAGGCGAACAGGTTGGTGTCGTCGAAAACGAAGCTTTGCGCGTCTTCGTTGACGAACTCCGAAATTTTTTGTTCGTCGGGCCGCGCAATCACCTGAACGATCGGCTCGACGACACTGTAGCCGCCAGCGTGGGACGCAAGCACCGGATAGCGCCACTCAAGGCCGGCGGCGACCATGCCGCGCGCGGCGGAGCGGCTGTCGGTGTCGGTGAACGAGGACACAAAGCCATCGGTATCCTCGACATCCCCGTAGAACACGTCTCCGCGCACCGACAGGAACGGCGTGAACAGGTGGCCGTTGGCGATATTGTAGGTCGAACGCCAGTTTGCCTCCGCCGTCGCACGCGAGAATGTGCCCGGAGCTCCGCGCAGGAAGCAGTCTGCCGTGGTCGGCGCCGCTTCGTTACACGCGGATGTCAGCGGCATGTAGTCGGGATCGTTGCGCGACAGGCTCGTCATGTTCGCGTTGAAGCGCACCGTACCGCCGCCGATGCTCTGGCCGTGGACGTAATTATAATCGATGACCGGATGAACCACCGGCAGTTCATCCTGATAGTCGCGCTCGTTCAGAACCGTGTAGTGAACCGCCCGGGCGTTGAAATAGTTGCGCGTCGAAAGACCTGTCAGGAACAGCTGTGAGCGCCCGTGCGTCTGCGATTGCAGGCGGTAGTCGCCGATGAACGTGCGGTCGGAAACCAGGATGCCGTCATAGCCCCAGTCCCAGAACTTGTTGATGTTGAAGCGCCCTGAGGATTCGATGAACCCGCGTTCGCGCGTATCGCCGGGCGCATCGAATTCGCCCGGATCGTGCTGGCTGATTCCCGCGCCGCGAATTTCAAACGTGCCGCTTGCCACGCGCTGGCGGTAACGCCCTTTCAGCATAAGTCCCTGATTGGTGAAGCCCACCGGGGTGATGGTCAGGTCCTTGTTCGGGGCGATGGCCCAATAGTAGGGCAGGCCGATCCCAAGTCCGCGCTTGCTCGAATAATCGACTTCCGGGCCAAGAAAACCGGACTTGCGCTTGCTCTCGGGCGCCGCGTGGAAGAAATACGGCACATAGGCGATCGGGAAGCCAAGGAATTCGAAGCGGGCGTTCTCGTAATAAACGACCTCCTGCTTGCGGTCGTAGATGATCCGCGACGCCTTGATCTGCCAGGTCAGGGGCTTGCGCGGATTTTCCTTACACGCCGGGCAGGCGGTGAATGTGCCGTCGGTGAAGATGTACTTGCCGTCCCGCTGTTCCGCGCTTGCCGCGCCAAAGCGGGATTCATCGGGCGCGACCACCTGCAGCGAATCGACGAAGCCGTCGCGCAGGTTTTCATTAAGGTCGAAGGAGTCGGCGATGATCACATTGCCGGTTGGCTCGGTGATGCGCACGTTGCCGACGGCCTTCAGCCGCGCGGTCGCCTGATTGTAGATCACCCGGTCCGCGATCACCACGTAACCGGTGTAGTAGATCTGCACGTTGCCGACGGCGGTTACGATCTGATTGTCGTAATCATAGACCAGTTCGTCGGCTTCCAGCAGCATGCGGTCGTTCGGGTCGGGTTTGAACTCGCCGAACGGCGTGCTGACGACGTTGGCGGGCTGGCCGGACGCATCGACAGCGGTCTGCGCCACCGCCGCGTGAGGTGTCGCGAGCAGCGTAACGGCAGCGCCAAGCAGGCATGCGAAAACGCCCGCAACAACCTGCCGGCTGCCACGCACGTGCGCCAAATCTGTCCTACCTGCACTCATTCCGTCCGTATCAGAGTCCCGATTGTTTCCCCGTTCATCGCGATTGCACCATCGGCTTGCCGCCGGGATTCGGTCCTGGCCACCGGCAAGAAACGCTTGCCCGGAAAGCCCGGGCAGGGTGCAAAGAAAGTAGGTTTCAATCCCCCATACTCAGCCGTCCTCCTGAAACAGCAGGACGGTCGTACCCAAGAAGAACGCCACCAGCGGTGGCGTCCATGCGGCGACCGTTGCGCCTATGACGCCGGCCGCGCCCATATCCCCCGTAACCTTGGTACCCACATAAAGCAGAAACCCCGCCGCAACGCCACCTAGAATCATCCTTCCAACGTTGCCAAAACGAAACAGTCTCAATGAAACGCTAGCTGCAATGAGCGCCATGGCCGCATAAAGCAGCGGACGGGCCAGAAGTGACTGGTATTGCAGACGGAAACTGTCCGCGTTGAGACCGGAGCGTTCCGAAATGTCGATTTGCTGCGAAAGGGCCCAGAAAGACACGAAAGTGGGATTCGTAAGCGATTCTCCCACCTGTTCGGCGGTGAGGTTGGTTGCCAGGTATCCGGTCTCTGAAAATTGCGGCTTCTGCTCCGGCACATAGGTCCAAACTTCGGTCAGATCCCATACGCCGTCGCCCAGTTGCGCGCCCTTGGCTTCGATTCGCCGTGTGAAAGAGCCGTTGGCGTCGTAAACAAAGGCGGTGACGCCCGTCAGATTCGTGCCGAGATCGCGGCTGACTCTGGCAAAGAGCACGCTTGATCCGCCATCGGCTCCGCCGCCCTGGCGCAGCCAGCGGTTCACCTTGTAATCGATGTCGCCCCTGAAGACATCATCCTTGACCGCTTCGTAATGCGCCAGCAAGCCGGCGGCTATAGGGTTGAGGGCAAGCGTCGAGAACACCCCAAGCACCAGTGAAAGCAGAATCACGGGGCCGGTGAATTGCCAGACCGACATGCCGGTGGAGCGCGCAACCGTCAATTCATGGCTGCGCCCGAGCGTCAGAAACGTCATCATCGAGGCAATCAGCAGGGCGAATGGCATGACCTGTTCGATAAGCCAGGGCAGGCGCAGGCTCGAGAGAACGAAAACGATGCCGAGTGCTTTGTCGTTTTTTGTGGCGCGGCGCAGGTTCTCGATACATTCAATTGCGAAGATGAGCCCGCATATCACAATCAGTACGAGCAGCAGATTGAAGACGAATCGCCACGAGATATAGCTCCACATCCGGCTTGCCAGCAGGTTCATGATATCACCCCGACAATCCGGCATTGCGCAGAACGGCCTGCCATTTCGGGCGCAGGAAATCACCGGCGCTGGTGAGGCCGGTACGTTGCGCGATAACTGCAAACGGAATCCGGTTCCACAGGCGCAACCAGATGTCCTGCAGTTTCCGGGTGCGCCCGAACGCGATGGATAGCGCAAGCGCGATTGCCGACAGCGGCAGCGCATACATCAGGAAGACCGGCCACACCTCCTGGCGGGAAAGGTTCATCGCCGCGAAGCCGAGTATGCGCAGCCCGACGATCCAGACGATGGCGACAAAGATAAGCTTCGAGCGTCCTTCGCGAGAAGTCCGTGCGAAGCCGATCGTGGCAAGCGCGATTGCCGCGAATGCAATCGGATAAAGAATTGCCGACACGCGTTCGTGAAGTTCGGCGCGGAAGCGCCCTTCGTTTTCCTGGTAGTAGGGCTCGGATGTGTCCGGGAACAGCAGCTCGAATGTCGAGCGCTCGCGTGAATGGTATTCGGAGACGTTCTGCCTTTCGGTAAACTGGCTGAGATCGAAAACGTAGCGGTTGAAGGCAACCATGGTGATCGATTCGGGCGTGTCTCCGGCGCGCTGCAGATTGCCGTTTTCCATGACAAGGAAGGGCGTTCCGTTTTCCTCGATGATGCGTCCGCGTTCGGCGAGATATGTTGAAACACGTTCAGGGTCGCGCATGTCATGCAGCATCAGCCCGCGCAGCGTTCCATCGGGGTCGCGGGCCTGGATGTGCAATGTCAGCTTGTCGATGCGCGTAAACTGCCCCTCCTGGGCCATCGAGGCGATCATATCCGCTTTCACCTGCGTCATGATCGTGCGGAATTGCCGTGTCGCGAGCGGCTGAAGGTAAAGGCTGAGTATGGCGGTGAGCACCATGACGAGGCTGGCGGCCAGCATGACAGGCGCGACAACCTGCATCCGCGGGGCGCCGGCGGCCGTGACCACGACAAGCTCGGAATCATTGTTCAGCCGGTTGAGGACGTGAACGATCGCGATAACCAAAGCGACAGGCGCGATGACCACGATCAGGGCCGGCAGGGCAAGGGATGTGACCTTCAGGAACAGCATGAGCGTCTGTCCCTGCGCCATGACAAGCCGGACTTGGCTCAAGGCCTGACTGAGCCACAGCAAGACCACGAGCGTGATCAGTGTCAGCGCAGCGGCGAAAATGATCTGCCGGAAAATGTATCGTCCGATCAGGGACATGGGTACGCGCTACACTCTTTTGCCGAATCCAATGGATAGGCGAAGTTTACTCGTTCGCATTCAGCATGTCGTTACCATAGCCGACACACCCTGCGCATTGATTAAACGCCAATCAGGCATATTTCCGGCGATACGGTGTTGCCCGGCGAGATTGGTGCTACGCTGACATGAATCAGCCTTGCTGACCCGGTAATTGCACGTGAATTCGCCCGTTCGGGCATTCGGAAGAAAACAGCAGGAACAATCAGGAACCATAATGGCTCAATTGCCCAAAATCGGCTTCAAGCCGCTCTCGAAGGTTGAATCCGGAACCGTTGTCATTCCCGTCGGCGCAAAGCTCAAGCTGGGCAAGTTTGCCGGCGGCGTTGCGGAGACTGTCGGATTTGAAAAAGCCGCCGAGGCGGCCGGGTTCACCGGTGCGTCCGGCTCGCTCAATATTTATGCGCCTGCCGGAGTGAAGTTCGACCGCCTGACCGCTGTCGCCGAGCACTCCAAATCCGAGCAGATCGGCGACGGGCAGGATGCGGCAATGGCGCTTGGCGGGCGCATCTGGGCCACAATCTCCAAGTCGAAAGGCCCGGTCACGCTGCTGGCGGATGGCCAGGAGGGCGAATACGATCCGGAGACCGTTGCGGCGATTGCCGCAGGCATGCTGCTGCGCGCCTACAAGTTCGACAAGTACCAGACATCCAGCGATGACGAGGATGACGGCAAGGCTTCCAAGCTGAAGGACAAGCCGCTTTCCGTAACGATCCAGTGCGCCGATGCGCCGGGCGCCAAGAAGGCCTTCAAGTCGGCCGAGGCTATTGCGGAAGGCGTGATCATCGCCCGCGACCTGGTGAACGAGCCCGCCAACATTCTCGGTCCCGTCGAATTTGCCGCCAAGGCCTCGGAGCTTTCCAGGCTCGGCGTCGAAATCGAAGTTCTGACGCCGAAGGAAATGACCAAGCTTGGCATGCGCGCGCTGCTCGGCGTCGGGCAGGGCAGTCCGCGCGAAAGCCGCATGGTTGTCATGCGCTGGAACGGTGCGAAGTCGAAGAGCGCCAAACCCGTTGCCTTCGTCGGCAAGGGCGTCGTGTTCGACACCGGCGGCATTTCGATCAAGCCCGCCGCCAGCATGGAGGACATGAAGGGCGACATGGCGGGAGCCGCCTGCGTCACCGGGCTGATGCACGCGCTTGCAGCCCGCAAGGCCAAGGTCAACGCCATCGGCGTTATTGGTCTCGTCGAGAACATGCCGGACGGCGCGGCGCAGCGCCCGGGCGACATCGTCACCGCGATGTCGGGCACGACCATCGAGATCATCAACACCGACGCGGAAGGCCGTCTCGTGCTCGCCGATGCGTTGTACTACACGATCGATCGCTTCAAACCCCAGTTCGTGGTCAACCTGGCAACGCTGACCGGCGCCATTCTGGTCGCGCTGGGAACCGCGCGCGCAGGGCTTTTCTGCAACGATGACGATCTGGCGGGACAGCTTTTCGAAGCGGGCGAGGCGACCGGCGACAAGGTCTGGCGCATGCCGCTTGGCGAAGCCTATGACAAACTGATCAAATCGAAGTTCGCCGACATCAAGAACACCGGCGGACGCTATGCCGGCTCGATCACGGCGGCCCAGTTCCTGCAGCGTTTCGTCGGCGAGACGCCGTGGGCGCACCTCGACATTGCGGGTACCGGCATGTCCTCGCCGTCATCGGACATTTCCGATACATGGGCATCGGGTTTCGGTGTCAGGCTGCTTGATCGCGTCGTCGCCGATCATTACGAGAAGTAAAACAAAATCAGGGGGTTGCGGTATTATTCCGCAGCCTCCTTGGCGCCCGTCCCGTCAATGATGGCGACATGACCGGCGTCCCATGCGCCCGGCCAGACCTCCGCCTTGCCCGCGCGCAGATCGCGGATCGCGCCAACCGGAACGCCGCGGGCGATGATGAACGGGTCCTCGCCACCGGCACCGTCCGTCATATCGGTCTCGGCGTGCACGCCGAAGGAACCCAGTTCGGTCTCGCACGGCAGATAGACAGCACAGGCCGAATAGTTGTGGTCGTTCTGGGTTGAGCCGGGCGCGGACCCGACACAGCCTGTTACGGCGACCGCGCACATCAGCTCGATGGCGCGCGCCTTGGCGCAACCGAAAACGCGTGAATAGCCGGTCGGCAGATAGGTCATCGACGGTACCAGCAGCAGATCGATGTTCTGCTTCGCAAGCAGCACGGAAAGCGCCGGCATCTCGACATCAAGACAGATCAGCACGGCGCAGCGCAACCCCTGCCATTCGAAGACGCGCACCGCGCTGCCGGGCGTCAGGGTCCAGCTTTCAGGGTCCCGTTCTCCCGGCGTCAGGGCCAGCTTGTCGTGCCAGAGGCGCGTTCCATCAGGCATCAGCGTCCAGGCGCGGTTGGCGATCCGTCCGCCGCCGTGATCCCATGGCATGGAGCCCGCGACGATGGTCAGTTGATGCCGCTTGGCCATGTCCGCGAGAAGATCGATTGATTCTGGCGCGTGGCTGGCGAGAAAGGCCATTTCCTCCGTCGGCTTGAGACCGTCCGGCTTGAATGACAGCCACGTCTCGGCGACATATTCCGGCATAAGCAGCAGCGAGGCGCCACTGTCCGCGGCTTCCTGCACGCGTTTTTCAACGTGCCCGGCCCAGTCGCGCACACTCGCGACGCTGAAACCGAGATTGGTCGCCCAAAGGGCTATGTCGATGGTTCGCGGTGCTGACATGTTCCTTGCCTCTCGAGCCTGATTTTACCGGCTTGCGCATCAACCCGGCAAGCAGACGGCCGCGATCTCTTTTCCGACAGCCGGAAGCAGAGTTTCGCTGCGGGCGGCTTTCTCGCCCTTGGTGAAGACCACCGCCAGAAGGCCGGAGCCATCCGGCAGAGCAACAAAGGCCAGATCGTGCCTGCGCCATTGCGCGCTGTCGTCTCCGGTATACATGGACCATCCGGCCTTGGAGTGAAGGCGCGAACCGGCGGGCAGGGCAGGCGCTAGCCCGCCGCCCAGGAAGGCGGCGACCTGGCTTATCGGTTCCGCCGCAATGGCCTTTGCCGAAACCGGCCGCGAGGTCAGCTCCCGCATGCGCGATGTAACCTGCTCGCTGAAGAAATTTACGAACAGGCACTCATGCATCAGCCGCGCCGCTCCCATGGGCGTTAGGCTGTTGTGACCGAGTTCGTCGCGGAACTGCCTGTGCCGCCCGTAACGGTCTTCGTCCGATGCCTTCTGCACGATCTGGCAGCGCTCCCACTCCGGCCAGCCGAAAGAGGCGAGGCGGCGCGTGACCACCTGTTGGGCCTCGAGAGCCGTCGCAAGGTCATCGCCTTCCAGCAACGTGTCGCCGGTGACGCCGGTCAGGCAGTCGACGACGTAGTTGGTGGCCGCGTTCGAAGAGATGCCGATCATGTCGCTCAGGCAGCGGTCGAGTTCGTCGTGGGGCTGAAGCGTTCCCGCCTCGATGCGCTCAAGCGCAACAGCGGCCCAGCCAAGCTTGACCGTGCTGGCGGGATAGAACGCAACGCCGCCATTGTGGGCCGCGACCTCGGCTTCATCGGCCCCTGCCGCATAGGATGCAAGAACGACCCCGATGTCGTTCTCGCTCAAGCCTGCGTCATCGCAGGCCGGGCGGATGCGCTGCATGAGTTTCGCGAGCCTGCCGGCCATCTCGAATGAGGGGTGGAAAACGATCTGTTTCATGCGGTTCCAACGACGTTGCCGGTTGCGAAAGTTCCAGAACATTCGCACTGTTGGCGCCAATGAGCGAGCAGCCGGAAATCTTTTTCTATCACCTTGAGCGTCAGGCGCTGGAGCAGGCTCTGCCGCTTCTGGTCGAGAAGTCGCTGGAGCGCGGCTGGAAGGCGCTTATCCGCTGCGGTTCGGGCGAGCGCATGGACGCGCTCGACACCGCGTTGTGGACCTATCGCGAGGACAGCTTCCTGCCGCACGGGCGAGACAGCGAGGCGGGGGCGGCTGAGGAACCGGTGCTGCTCACCACCGAAACAGCCAATCCGAACGGATCGCAGGTGCTGTTCGTGGTCGATCGTGCCGCCACCGATGCCCTGAGCGGTTACGAGCGCATCGTCTACATGTTCGATGGCCGCGACGACGAGGCGCTGAGCGAGGCGCGCGGGTTCTGGAAGGAAGCAAAAGAAGCCGGCCATCCGCTGACCTACTGGCAGCAGGATGGCGGCGGGCGCTGGCAGAAGAAGGCCTGAGATAAATCTTAGGAGAATCAGTCCTTTGAAAGATCAGGCTGATTCAGTTTGTTCAACCTCTTCCAGCTCCGCCGAAGCCTTCAGCCATTCCTCTTCCGTGCGCATCAGCGAGCGCTCGGCTTCCGCGCGCAACTTTGAGAGTTCCGCGCCGCGTTTGGGGTTCCGCTCGAACAGCCCCGGTTCGGCAAGCGCGGAATCGAGCTTTGCGATGCCGGCCTGAAGCTGGGCCATGCGCTTTTCCTTGGCCTTGATGTCCTCGCGCAGAGGCAGCAGCGCGCTGCGCCGGTCAGCAGATTCCTTGCGCTTGTCGGCCTTCGGGTCGCGCGCCTGTTTTTCTTCCTTGCTGGCGCGCCGGGCAAGGCCCGCGGCTTCGAGGATATGGCGGCGGTAATCGTTGATGTCGCCGTCATAGGGGCTCACCGTGCCGTTGGCGACAAGCCATAACCGGTCGACGGATGTCTCCAGCAGGTGTTTGTCGTGGCTGATCAGGATCACCGCGCCGGTATACTCATTGATCGCCTGCACCAGCGCTTCGCGCGCATCCACGTCGAGATGGTTGGTCGGTTCATCGAGGATCAGCAGGTGCGGCTGGTGGAAGGTGGAAAGCCCCAGCAGCAGCCGCGCCTTCTCGCCGCCCGACAGATCGCGGGCAGGGGTGTCGGCCTTCTGCCCGGGAAACCCGAGCCCGCCCGCGCGGGCGCGCACGCGGGCTTCGGTCTGATCGACCATCAGTTCGCGCAGCAACTGATAGGGGGACTGCGCCGGGTTGATCTCGTCGAGCTGGTGCTGGGCGAAATAGCCGACGGTGAGCTTGTCGGAGCGTTTGATGCGCCCGTCCATGACATCGAGGCGTCCGCTGATGATCTTGGCAAGCGTACTCTTGCCGTTGCCGTTGGCGCCGAGCAGTCCGATCCGGTCATCGGGATCAATACGCAGGTCGAGCCCGGTCAGCACCGGCTTGTCCGCGCTGTATCCAGCTGTCGCCTTTTCGAGTGCGACGATGGGGGCGGCAAGCTGCTTTTCCGGTCCGGTCAGTCTGATCGGCACAAAAGTCTCGTCGACGACGGCGGCGATCGGTTGCAGTTTCGCCAGGGCCTTGAGCCGCGATTGCGCCTGCCGCGCCTTGGTTGCCTTGGCGCGGAATCGCTCGACGAAGGCCTCCATATGGCGGCGCTGGTCTTCCTGCTTCTTCTTCAGCTTCATCTGCAACGCCTGCGCTTCGGCGCGCTGGCGCTCGAACTGGTCGTAGCCGCCGCGGTAGATGGTGAGCTTGCCGCGGTCGAGATGAACGATCGAGTCGACCGAGGTGTTCAGCAGGTCGCGGTCATGGCTGACGATCACCACTGTGCGCGGATATTTCGCCAGGTAGGATTGCAGCCACAGCGTGCCTTCCAGATCGAGATAGTTGGTCGGTTCGTCCAGCAGCAGGATATCGGGCTCGGCAAACAGGATCGCGGCCAGCGCCACGCGCATCCGCCAGCCTCCGGAATAGGTGGAGAGCGAACGTTGTTGCGCAGCTTCGTCGAAGCCGAGACCACTCAGAATTCGCGCAGCGCGCGCAGGCGCCGCGTGGGCGCCGATATCGGCCAGCCGCGTCTGAACCTCGGCGATGCGGTGCGGGTCGGTCGCCGTCTCCGCTT
>JAGRLC010000058.1 GCA_020441995.1 Rhodobiaceae bacterium | reverse complement strand
GCATGCCATGCCTTGGCGCCTTCTTCGCCAATTCTTCCGGCATGTTTTCCGCGATGACGGCGTGCATGTTGATTCCGTAGAACCCAACGGTGCTTCGGTCTTCGTCTAGCACGACCCAGATCCGGACGACATCAGCCTTCGACCCCTTCTTGGCCGTCAACTTCAGGTAATTGTCGATCTGGGGGACACCACAGGAAAAAGCCGTTCGATCCTGGCTCTTGGCATCGAACGGCTCGATTGTGAACTTGGCATCGACGGCGGCGTCAGTCGGCATTCGCGATCAGCGTCTCGCGCAACGCAAAAGCCTGCTTCAGCCGTTTATTCGGCTTCGGAGGGTTCTCAAGAGCGCCAAAGAACGCAGCACGATCCGCCTCGCTCTCCAAGACCGTCAACTTGTGAGCTTCAATCGTCGTCTGCGCAGCCTTGTATGCGGCGCTCACAACAAAGGAGCTTACCTCTACACCGCTCAAGGTTGCTGCGCAACTAATCGCATCCTTCACCGAAGGCTGTGTACGCGCTTCCAGCCGAGCGCTCTTGGGCTCGTCGACAGCGACAGTGCTATCCTCAAACGCCAACATGGTTGCCTCCTTGATCCGAAACGACGTCAAGCGGCAAGATGCCGCTCACATGCAGCTATGTACGGTATATCGTCGTACATGTCAAGCGTACGGCGAATTTCCGTACACCAAGACAAGGCCTGGCTAGGTGTTCGGTCCCGGCATCAGGTGGATCGGATCGACGATGAATCTGTTTGGCTCTGAAGTCCAGACTTTGCAGATGTACTCGTAGGGCGTGAGGCCGCTGAGGGTCTTGAGGCGTCGCGCAAAGTTGTAGGCTGCCATGAAGTCGGCGAGATGGCTGCGAAGCTGATCGTGGCTGTCGTAATGGAAGCGTTTGACGGTGGCGTCCTTGATTGTCCGGTTCATGCGCTCGACCTGGCCGTTGGTCCATGGATGGTTGGGCTTGGTCAGACGGTGCTCGATCCCATTCGCTTCGCAGATCATGTCGAAGCGCATCGGTCGGGAATAGGCAGTATTCCGGTTCCTGGGCTGGTCGGCGAACTGGATTCCATTGTCGGTCAGGATCGTGTGGATGCGGTAGGGAACGAGTTTCAGCAGGTGCTCCAGAAACTCCCACGCCGTTCGCCTGTCGGCCTTCTCAACCAGCTGGGCGATCACGTACTTGCTGGTTCGGTCGATGGCAACGAAGAGATAGAGCTTGCCTTCGGCGGTCTGTACTTTGGCGATATCCATGTGAAAGAACCCGATGGGGTAGCGCTTGAAGCGCTGACGCTTGGGTTTGTCCCTTTCGACATCTGGCAATCGCGAGATGCCATGCCGCTGAAGGCACCGATGCAGCGCCGATCGCGTCAAGTGCGGGATCGAAGGTTGAAGGGCATAGAGGCAATCATCCAGCGGCAGGAGCGTATGCCGCCGAAACGCAACCACCATCGCCTCCTCGGCTTCGCTGAGAACAGTCGAGCGTGGTTCCTTCGGACCGGTTTTGCGATCCTCGACCGTTTCACGCTTGCGCCACTTCGCAACCGTCTTCGGATTGATGCCGAGGTCCCGGCTCAGCGCCGCGGTCGAAGCTTGCGATCGCTGTATTGCAGCTCGGATGGCGTGCGTGGTCGTGGCGCTGCCGTGACGAACTTGTCCCATAATGCTTCCTTCCATTCCAACGAATGGATCGCACCATCAAACCGTGGGATCAAACACCTAATTGTAACGCTTTGTTCGCCCTCTTTCGGCATAGCACAAGGCGCGGGGTCTCACGGTGGATATCGAACTCGGGGTTTGACAAATGGGTTGGTAGCGATAAATAGGTACAAAGAATACTTATTTGAAGCTGCTGCCAAAAACCTATGGCATCGAATCTGCTAATTGCGCTCAATGGAACAGCCTGTCTAAACTAACATAAAGATGTCCGTCCCGAGTGGGGAGCGTTTCCAGGCAAGAGACAGGAATCTAGCAAAGGAATGGCAAGCCTAGCGCGATTGGTGCTGGTGATAGTGGCAGCACATTCGGAAATGGAGACACATGCCATGAGAACATTGCCCGACAAGCTCACCACCGAGAAGATCAACGGGCGGCCCGTAACCCGCGACGAGGCCGGCTACCTCACCGATCCCGATCTCTGGGACGAGGATATCGCCCGCAAATTCGCCACTGAGGAAGACATTGCACTCGCCGAAGAGCATTGGGCGGTGATCCGTTTCATGCGCGACTACCTGGAAGAACACGGCATCGCGCCCGATGCCCGCTTCGCCTTCCGCTTTCTGGGCAGCCGCCACGGCACCGATGGCGCGGCAGGGCGCAAGAGGTTCTTCGAGCTTTTCCCCTACGGATATGTCAAGCAGGCCTGCAAGATCGCCGGAATGCGCCAGCCACGGGCATGGAGCACCGGCTGAAAACCCCGCGCTCCCGTCGTCAGCCAGCCCTGACCCCCACCTCGGTCAGGATCGCATCGAGCCTTATGTCATGCGGCTGCGGAAAAATCGTCTCCAGCCGCGCCGCCTCCTGCCCGATCCCGATCGTGAAGGGCCGGGGCGCCAGCGCCGCCAGCGTCCGGTCGAAATATCCCCCGCCATAGCCCAGCCTGTAGCCATCCGCGCTCCAGCCCACAAGCGGCGCAAGCGCGATTTCGGGCACCAGCTCTGGCGCCTCCGGCGGCGGCACGGGAATGTTCCAGTCGCCGCGCACCATCGCCGTCTCGGGCGTCCAGCGCCGAAAGGTCAGCGGCGCCGCTTTCACCTCCACCAGCGGCAGCGCAACGCGCAGGCCCGCCTCGTGCAACTCGGCCAGCAGGGGCCGCAAATCCGGCTCGCCCTTGATCGGCCAGTAGCCGGAAAACACCCGCCCGCGCAGCCTGCGGAACCGCTCGTTCAGAAACCGCCGCAGATGCCCCGCCAGCGCCGCGCTCACCGCCTGCCGCTCGGCCACGGGCATCTCCATCCGCCGGGTCCGCAACCGCACGCGCTCCGCCTTGCGCCAGCGCGCGACATCGCGCGCCTGCTCCGGGTCCACCGCCAGCGGATCGAAATAGTCGGGCGCCACCTCCGCGGCATAGCACGGCGGCGAGGAAAACCCGCTCCTGCACCGGAAGCTCTCGAATTCGTCGCTCATGAGATTTCCTCCACGCTCTTCACGCCCCCGGCCCGCAGAATGTCCCGCGCCTGCGCAACCATCTCCGCCACGCGCGCACCCGCCGGCACGATCTCCCGCACCGCGCCAACGCCCTGCCCGGCATAAAGCGCCATCGCCTCCAGATCGCCGGTTGTGCTGCGCAAGGGCGAATCCGTGCTGAACCGCAGCCGCGGCTGCGCCCCGTCCCACGCAATCGTCTCGCGCGGCAGAAGCGCCGGATCATGCCCCAGATAGCGGCCGCCAAGCGCCCCGGTCACGCTGTTGGCAATCACCCGCACCGCCGCACCTTTCGGCCAGTTCAGCACGAAAACATCGGTCAGCACCGTATCCCCTGCCGCCGCCGCGCAAAGGCACTCCTTGTGATAGCGGTGGGCAAAGGATTCCTCTGTCGCAAGAAACGCGGTGCCGCAGTGATTGCCCGCCGCCCCCGTTGAGAGCGCCCTGGCAAGATCGGCCCCGCTGCCCAGCCCGCCCGAAGCGATCACGGGCAGGCCCGTCCGCTCCAGAATCGCTTCCGTCAGCTCGAACACCGGGCGCCGCCCGTGCACATGCCCGCCCGCCTCGATGCCCTGCGCGATGATCGCATCCGCACCGGCCTCCTCGGCCAGACGCGCCGCCTCGACGGTGCCGACCTGATGCAGAACGAGGCACCCCGCCCGTTTAACCCGGTCCACAGCCTCCGGCACCACATCCCAGAAAATGGAAAACGCCGGAACGCCCAGATCGAGGCAACGCGCGATCTGCGCATCGAGCAGCGCGGGCTCCGTCGCCGCCTGGATCAGGTTGACGGCAAAGGGCCGCTCCGTCGCCGCCTTCAGCGCGCGCACCTCCCGTTCGATCAGCCCGGGATCTTCCCGCACCATCCCAAGCATTCCGTAGCCGCCCGCATTCGCCACCGCCGCGGCAAGCTCCCACCGCGAAACCCCGCCCATCCCGGCCAGAAGAACGGGAACATCGCATCCCAGCAGATCGCAGACAGGCGTGCGAAGCGCGCCTTCGCCATATCCGTCATTCATCTCCGGTTCCCCCGGTTTCGAGCAGTTCGAGAAGGCAGTCGCGCAGAACCACGGCGTTATTATGCGCCTCGTCCTTCGATCCATAGAGCAGCGTAACGACGCCCGACCGCGCGAATTCGGCAATCTCGCCCAGCTCCGCCCGCTTGCCGTCGAGTTCCCCCCGATAGCGGCGGCCGAATTCCTCCCACCGGTCCGGGTTGGCATGAAACCACCGGCGCAGCCCGTCGCTCGGCGCAATCTCCTTCGCCCAGTCGTGAATCCGTGCCCGGTCCTTCGCCATCCCGCGCGGCCAGATACGGTCGACCAGAATGCGCCGCCCGTCCGATACCCGCGCCGCCCGATAGATCCGCTTCACCCGCAGATGATCGCCGCGATCAGGCAGCGTTGCGGAATCGCTCTCAGCCATGCCCCGCCGCGCCGGTTTCGAACTGCGGAAACAGCACGTCGTTCTCCAGCCGGATGTGATTCTCCAGATCGTTCAGGAAGTCCCCCAGCTCGGCATAAAGCCGCGTCCAGCTCCGGCAGGCATCGCCCGGCAGGGTCAGATCGCCGGTCAACTGCCTGATCCGCGCGATCTCTCCGGCATGGTCGTCATGATCCGCACGCATCACCGTGATCGGCGCGTCGAGCCCCTTCGCCTCCTGCCGGATGGCCGGAAACAGGATCAGCTCCTCCTTCTTCATATGCACTTCCAGATCGCCGATCATTTTCCGCAGCACATCCGCCAACCCGGCGGGAACACCCTCATGCCCCGCATGAACAGCCTCCACCTTGTCGGAAAGCGCCGCAATCCCGGGAAGCTGGGCGCGATGCTTCTCGTGATATCGCGTCTCGATGAACCGGGTCAGCTCACCCGGGGCGTCCGGCGGATTGTCTCCAGTCATAACCTTGTCCTCCATTCATTGCAGCGATGGCACAGCCCTTGGCCTCGCATCTTCGATGGCCATATGCAGCGAACGCGCGATGCGTTCCGCCCGTTCGATAACCAGCGCCGCGCCTTTGGGCGCGCAGGTCTCGAAAGCGGTCTCGCGAAACAGCGCCAGCCAGCGCTCGAATTCGGCCCATCCCACCGGCAGCCCGATATGGGCAGGCATCGGCGCACCGTGATAGCGCCCGGTCATCAGCGCCACGGAAGACCAGAACGCAACCATGCGTTCCAGATGCGGCGCCCAGTCGGTGATTCGGGCCTCGAAAACCGGGCCAAGCACACTGTCCTTGCGCACCCGGGCATAGAAACGATGCACAAGCTCGGTTAGGATTTTCTCGTCGAGCCGCGTTTCGGCCATCAGCCGCGCGGTCAGCTCCGGGCGCACCGAGAAAACTTCCGGGGAAACATCTGGATCGGCCATCGGCGTTCAAACCTCCATCTTGGGGCTTGATTTTCTCTCTACGCCTGCTAATAGGTATTGTAAATACCAATTTAAAAGCAGGGTCTCAGCCGGATGCACCTCACCTCCTTCACCGATTACGGCCTGCGGATGCTGATGCGCATTGCAAGCGCGCCCGGTCAGCCCTTTTCCACCGCAGAACTCGCCGAGGAATTCGGGCTCTCCCGCAATCACCTGACAAAGATCGTCCAGCAGCTCGCCCGTGGCGGCATCGTCGAAACGCGGCGCGGCAGCGGTGGCGGAGCCATCCTCGGCAAACCCGCCGAAGAGATACGGCTGGGCGATGTCGTCCGCCTGCTGGAGCAGGGGCAGGCGCTGGTCGAATGTTTCGGCCCGGATCGCGGCGCCTGCACCATCGAGGGCTGTTGTCGCCTCAAGGCAAGGCTGCGTCGCGCCGAATCCCGCTTTCTCGACGATCTGAACCAGTCGACGCTTGCCGATATCGCCCTTCCCGCGCGGGAAGCGGCATGAAACCCGTGCCGGCGTCCATGCTGATCCTTGGGCCGGCAAATGATTTTCCCGAAGCATGGCGCGTGTGCCAGCGCGCCACCCCGCTCCGGGAATGGACGCTGATCGCGAAAGGCGCGCTGGTGAGCGGGCCGCTCTGCGGCCTTCGCCTTCGCGATCAGCGTTCTTTGAATTTCGGCACGCCGGCCGCGAACGAAAGCGCCCACAAGCATGGCACGGCGGCCCGGCAGGATTTCGGCCAGCAGGAGGATGAACAGATGACGAAATGGCTCCCGACATTGATAACCGCCACCCCCGAGGAAGGCTTCGATCTCGCCGTCAAGCTGGCGCGGGTCGCGGTCAAGGCCACACAGCCCGATGCCGCGGTCCGCAACAGGCTCCGCCCGGAATATGCCGAAGATGCCGATGCGCTCATCGCCGCAAGCCAGGTGGTGGCAACGCATTTCGCCACCGTGGCCGCCGCCAACGGCTACTGGCGCTCGAAGGCATAAACGGCCGCGCTTCGCGCGCGCAGGCTTTGGCCTCCCGATTGGTTTCAGGTTCAGGATTTGAGTTTTTCACACGCCGCCCGGCAATATTCCCCGCGGGCGGAAGGTAAAGCGGCACCGGGCTTAACAAGAGTCAAGGTTGCGCCGCCCGCATTCAAGCATGAGACGCGTCATGGCACGGATCGCGCACATGGTTTACCTGCTGATTCTCGCCGCGAGCATCGTGTTCGCGGCCGGATACGGCAGTTACATGCGCACCGCCCATGCCCTCGCCTATGCCGGCAATGAAACCCTCGTGATCTGCGGCAGCGAAGGCGCTGAAATCATCACGCTCGATGCCAGCGGCACGCCCGTCGATCCCGCCGATCGGCAGGGCTGCACCCATTGCGCCGATTGCTCCCTCACCCCGCTCGCCGCCCTGCCCACGCTAGCCTCCGATACCAGGGCGCCCGTGGCCGCCCGCCCCGATTACCCGCAACTCGCAATGTCCCATCCGCGCGCCGAACGCATCTGGCTGCCCTCGCGCGGTCCCCCGAACCAAACCGAAGTCTGATCCATGCGAATTACTCCCCACGCCCTCCTTTCCCTGTTTCAACGCCTGACGGTTTCCGTTCTGCTCGGCCTGCTCGTGATGAGCGCCCTTGCCGACCGGGGCGTCGCGCAATCGCAATCCCGCGTTCTCAGCCAGTTCCTTCAGGACATCCCCCCGGCCGATATCGCCGAAGGTGCCGATGCCTTCGGCCCGATGCGCGAGGATGTCGCCGTCGCCCCCGTCCTCAAGGGCGGCCAGCGCATCGGCTGGGTCTTCATCACGTCGGATTTCGTCGGCACCACCGGATATTCCGGCAAACCCATCCACACCATGGTCGCGCTCGACGATGACGCCCGCATCCTCGGCGTCCAGCTCGTCAAACATTCCGAGCCGATCGTCCTGATCGGCATCCCCGACAGCAAGATCAAGGCGATGGCCGCCGATTACAAAGGGCTGAACCTTGTCGAAGAGGCCGCCGCCGGCGGCTCCGGCCACGATCTCAACATCATCTCCGGCGCCACCGTCACCGTCATGGTGATCGACGACAGCATCGTCCGCTCCGGCCTCAAGGTCGCCCGCGCGCTCGGGCTCGGCGGCCTCACGGCCGAACACGATACCGGGCCGAAATACGTCATCAATCCCGAAGCCCCCGCCCCGCAGGACTGGGTGACAATGGAGGGTGACGGCACCCTGCGCCGGCTCTCGCTCGATGTCGGGCAGATCAACGCCACCTTCGCCGCCATGGACGATCCCCGCGCCGCCGAACGCGCCCTGACAGAGCCGCCCGAAACCGTCTTCATCGACATGCAGATGGCGCTCGTCTCCGTTCCCGGCATCGGCGAGGCGATCCTTGGCGAGGCCGAGAACCGCAACCTCCGGCAATGGCTCGGCGAAGGCGAACATGCCATCGCCGTGGTCGGGCGCGGGCTCTATTCCTTCAAGGGCTCGGGCTATGTGCGCGGCGG
>JAGRLC010000001.1:61454-63604 GCA_020441995.1 Rhodobiaceae bacterium | reverse complement strand
ATAAGCTTTTTCATGGGCGTTCTGCATCTCATGGTTGTCAGATGCACAGAATTAATCATGAGAGGGGTTAACTTCGGGATAACAGAGTGCCCCTTCAGCCCTTGTTTTGCCTTGAAATCAACTATTTTGCGGTCAAATGAAAATTTACACGCGATGCGTTCAATGAAATATGTCCATCGGCGTTTAATTTACCCTCCGGCAACTTGATCACGGTTATTGTGGCGTTACGAGTGATGTTCAACCGGGACGCGATAAGCCATGATGCCGAGTGTGGAGTTCTTCAGTGAAATACCGACACAGTATGTCGTGTTTCTCTATGCGCTGTGTATGGTGTGCGGCTATGCCCTTGACTGGGCACTGGACAGGTGGGGCTTCGGTATTTTCCTGAATGTCGGCGTACTGTTCGTCGGCGCCTTCCTCGGTCTTGCCGCCGCCGATCAGGCGGGCTTCTATTTCTGGCAGGAAGCGCTTCCCGTGATCGTCACCGGCATTACAGGCGCCGTTGTCGTCTTCGTTATTCTTGCGACGGCGAAGAACAAGATATTGCCCTGACGCCATATTGCTCTTGAGCCGATAATCCCTATGACTCTGCCTGATGGCAACGAATCCCGGGATATCCATGGACACCATTTCTTTCGGCAGTTCGTCCGGCAAGCTGCAACTGCTGGGTCTCTACTGGCTGGTGCAACTCGCAATTGGCGTCAGCGCGTGTTTCGCGGGACTGTATTTTTCCTCGCAGAACACGATTTTCGGGCTGGTTCTTGCGGGAACGGGCGTCATCCTTGCCCTTGTTTCGGTCGGCTTTCTGTCGGACGTCTGGTTCCGGATGAATTCAAACCTGCCGACGATCGAGGTGTCCGCTGACGGTTTTCTCGATCGCCGGCTTTCGCGCGAGCCAATTCCCTGGGACGAGATCGCAGGTATTCCCTATTACTGGTATCGCCAACGTTCACTCGCCGTGATCCTGAAGGATTCCGCCAACCCGCGCATTTCGCCGATCCTCGCGCTGCGTCTGATGGAACGATACGGCAAAATGCTCGACATGCCCGGCTATACTGTCATCGTGAAGGGCAGCGACGCGACAATCGAAACGGTCGAAGCGGCGATCCGCAGGTTTGCGCCGGAACTCGTCCGCCCGGCGTGAGCCGTGCTGTCCTGAACCATCGTTGATGTTGCACCGCAGCGGATTATCCGGCTTGATGGAGCCGGATAACCAGCAACGCAGGGCCAGACGATGAGCGACGACAAGGCAAAGCGCGACAAGCCGTGGATCTTCCGCACCTATGCCGGCCACTCGACGGCAGCGGAATCGAACGCGCTTTACCGGTCCAACCTGAAACGCGGACAGACCGGTCTCTCGGTCGCTTTCGATCTACCGACGCAGACGGGTTATGATTCCGACTCTCCGCTCGCCCGTGGCGAGGTCGGCAAGGTCGGCGTACCCGTGTCGCACCTCGGCGACATGCGCATGCTGTTCGACGGCATTCCGCTGGCCGACATGAACACCTCGATGACGATCAATGCGACGGCGGCCTGGCTGCTGGCGCTTTATGTCGCGGCCGCCGATGAGCAGGGCGCCGACCGCAAGGCGCTGTCGGGCACGACCCAGAACGACATCATCAAGGAATATCTGTCGCGCGGCACTTATGTGTTCCCGCCGGTGCCCTCGATGAAGCTGACGACGGACACGATCGCCTGGACCTACCGGGAACTGCCGAAGTGGAACCCGATGAACGTCTGCTCCTACCACCTGCAGGAAGCCGGCGCGACGCCGGTCCAGGAGCTTGCCTTTGCGCTCGCCAATGCGATTGCGATCCTCGACTCGGTCAAGGCGAGCGGCGGGGTTCCGGACGCGGATTTTCCGGCCGCCGTCGGGCGCATCTCGTTCTTCGTCAATTCAGGCATCCGGTTCATCACCGAGATCGCCAAGATGCGCGCCTTCGTCGATCTGTGGGACGAGATCACGTTAACGCGCTACGGCGTGGAGGATCCGAAGTTCCGCCGCTTTCGCTACGGCGTGCAGGTCAACTCCCTGGGTCTCACCGAGCAACAGCCGGAGAACAATGTCTACCGCATCCTGATCGAGATGCTGGCCGTCGTGCTGTCGAAGGATGCGCGTGCCCGCGCGGTGCAGCTTCCCGCCTGGAACG
>JAGRLC010000001.1:0-61414 GCA_020441995.1 Rhodobiaceae bacterium | reverse complement strand
TGCGCATGCAGCAGATCGTCGCCTATGAAACCGACCTGCTGGAATATGGCGACATTTTCACCGGCTCCACGGAGATGACCAAGAAGGTCGAGGCGCTGAAGGAAGAGGCGCGCGCCGAACTCAAGCGGATCGACGACATGGGCGGCGCGCTTGCGGCGATCGACAACAGCTACATGAAGCGGGCGCTTGTGGAATCGAACACCCGCCGCCTTGAGGCCATCGAGCGCGGCGAGTTGCCTGTCATCGGCGTCAACACCTATGTCGACAGTGAGCCATCACCGCTTGCTTCGGGCGAGGGTGCGATCTTGACCGTGCCGGAGCACGTCGAGCGCGACCAGATCGAGCGCCTCAACGCCTGGCGCGCGCAGCGCGATGCGTCTGCGGTTGAAGCCGCGCTCGGCGAATTGCGCGCTGCCGCGCAGGAAGGCCGCAACGTGATGGAGCCGTCGATTGCCTGCGCCAAGGCGGGGGTGACGACGGGCGAGTGGGGCGAAACGCTGCGCGAGGTTTTCGGTCAGTACCGCGCACCGACCGGCGTCGGGCGTTCCGCGCGCGCCGATACCGAAGGTCTCGGCGAGGTGCAGGGCGCGGTCAATGCGGTTTCCGTGCGGATGGGCCGCCGGCTCAAGATCCTTGTCGGCAAACCGGGGCTCGACGGGCATTCCAACGGTGCGGAACAGATCGCGGTGCGCGCCCGCGACGCCGGCATGGAAGTGGTCTATGAGGGTATCCGGCTGACACCTGCGGAGATCGTCAACGCGGCGCTTGAGGAAAGCGTGCATGTCGTCGGGCTGTCGATCCTGTCGGGCAGTCATGTGCCGCTTGTGCGCGACGTGATGGAGCGCATGCGCAAGGCCGGTCTCGACGATGTGCCGGTCGTCGTCGGCGGCATCATTCCCACCGAAGACGAGAAGGCGCTGAAGGCGATGGGGGTCGCGGCGGTCTATACGCCGAAGGATTTCCAGCTCAACGCCATCATGGCGGACATCGTGCGGATCGTTGAGGCGGGATCGGAGCGCGCCGCCTAGCGATCCCAGCGCAAAAAACCGGTCAGGCCTTTTTGCGTACAACCACAGTGTGGATCTGCTGGTTCTTCAGGGTGCGGAAATGCGCTTCCTGCTCGTGATGCAGGGTCTCGATCTTTCCTGCCTTTTCGAGCTTCGCCATCATTTTCGAGAAGCCGCCGCGGTCCCAGATCTTCCAATAGACGGTGAAGCCGAACACGCCGCCGGGCTTCAGGACCCGCAGGATGTGCGGCAGGGCTTCGGCGCCGACATGGCCATGGGTGAAGAGCCCTGAGGAAATCGCCCCGTCATAGGTATCCGCAGCCATGGGAAGCTTCTTGGTGACGTCGGCGGTGATGAGTTCGCCGTAGATGCCGCGGTCGCGGGCCTTCTCGAGCATCTCGGGCGAGAAATCGATTCCGTCGACTTCGGCCTTGCCGTGGGAAAGAAGCGCCTCGGCTGTCAGGCCGGTTCCGCATCCCACATCGAGGACGCGCGGGCTGCCGTCCGGCAGATATGGAGCCAGGGCGCGCGCGACGAAATCGGGCGCCTGATAGCCAAGCATGGCCACAAGCATTTTGTCATAGGTCTGCGCCCAGACCTTGTAGAGGCCACGTATGGCGCCCTTGCCTGTTTCACGAACGAGAGTGTCGAGTTTGCTTAGCGGTGCTTCCGGCACGGTATCGTCCGGCTGTGATGAATATCCTGTCATGAGGGCATTCCACTAGCCTGTGTGGCGGGCAATGGCAAACGGGAATCTTTCGTGTTGCTGTCCGCGTGTGCTGTTAGAGATGGAATTGCCCGCATGTGATGGATTGGTGCCACACTCGGGGCTAGCTGTTTCACGATTCTCCGCGCCGCTTGCGCTCGGCATCATCCCATGCGGTCAGCGGCTGGTAGTCGGGCACGAAGCCCAAACCTTTTTTCGCATCCGACGACACCACCGTCTGCGATGTGACCACATCGACAAGGGCCGGCATGTTCTTCACCGCCCGTTCGATTGCCGCAGGCAGATCGGCCGGGTCTTCGACGCGCTCGCCATGGGCGCCGAGCGAACGCGCCATGCCGGCATAGTCGGAATGGCGCAGCGTGGTGCCGACGACGCGGCCGCCATAGTTCATTTCCTGATCCAGCCGCTCGATGTTCCAGGCCGCGTTGTTGGACACGATGAACACGCATTTCGCGCCGTGGCGCACGGCTGAATCGATTTCCATGGCGTTGATTCCGAAGGCGCCGTCGCCGGTGATCGCGATGACCTGACGGCCCGGAAAGGCAAGCGATGCGGCGACCGCATAAGGCACGCCGACACCGAGGCAGCCGAAGGCGCCGGCATCCATGTAGGTCTTCGCTTCCAGCCCGACGCGGGCGAAGCTCAGCAGATCGCCGCCGTCGGCAATGGCGATGTAATCGGGTTCGGCAACCTTCTTGATCGCATCGAAGATCGCGGCTGGATGGATCGCGCCATCCTCGCCGGTCTGCGGTACATCGCGCGGGCCGCTGCGCTCCTCGTGCTTCTTGCGCAGTCCGGCGGTCCACTCCTTGTCCACCGAGGGTTGCCGGTTGCCGGCATGCTCGACGATCTGCGAAAGCGCCAGCGCGGGCGTTGCGAGCAGTTCGGGTTCGCCGCGCCGGTTGTCGAGCAGTTCGCCGGCATTGTCGGCGATGCGGATGAAACGGGCGTTGGGAAAAACCGCCGGCGAGCCGTAGCCCATCTGGTAATCGAGTTTCCTTCCGATGACGACGACCAGATCGGCCTCGTTCATGGCGGCGCCGCGCATGGCGCCGACGAAGGCGGGATGATCGGCGGGGACAAGGCCGCGGCTTTCCTGCGTGTCGAGATAGACCGCGCCGCAGGCATCGAGCAGGCGCACGAGATCAGGCGCCGCGCCGCGCGCGCCACGGCCGGTCATGACGAGCGGGCGCTTGGCGCTCCAGATCGCATCCGTGGCGGCGGCCACCGCATCGGGGTTGGGCCGGATGGTGCGTACAGGCTTTGCCCGCATCCAGTCGTCGAGGACAAGGTTGTCGGGGACATGGGTGCGCAGCACGTCGGTCGGAATCTCGATATAGGCGGGGCCTGGCTCGCCCATGTCGCCGAAGGCGCGCGATACCGCCTCGTCGAGTTCACGGATGACCTGGTCGGCGACGCGGGCGGTGCGTGACTGGCGGCACACGGGCCGCAGAATGTCGACGTGCGGGATGTCCTGCAGCGGTCCCATATTGGCCTGCGGACGCGAGGTGCAGCCGCCGATCAGCAGCACCGGCATGCGGGCCAGCGATGCGTTGGCCATGGCGGTGACGCAGTTGGTGACGCCGGGACCGGCGGTGACCATGGCGACGCCCAACTCGCCGGTCAGTTCGGCATGGGCGTGGGCCATGTGGACGGCTGCGCCCTCGTCGCGCACATCGACAATGCGGATGCCGAGCTTGCCCAGATTATCCCAGATCGGCTGGATATGTCCGCCCTGCAGGCCGAAGACGCGATCAACGCCCCGGGCCTTGAGGAATTGTGCGATCCAGGCGGCACAGGATTTCTCGTCGCTGTTCAGATCGATTGTCTTTGTTGGCATGGATCGCTTCCTCTTGACTGAATTACGCTGTGCTCTCCCGGGTTTGTTCAGGAGAATTTGTTCCGCAGTTCGCGGTGCAGGATCTTGCCGGTCGCGGTGCGCGGCATCTCGTCTTCCGAAATGAATGCGATGGAGCGCGGCCGCTTGTATCCGGCGATGCGCTCGCGGCACCACTCGATCATTTCGCTTTCGCTGGCTTCTGCGCCCTCATGCAGAATGATGACGCCATGGACGCGTTCGCCCCACTTCTCGTCGGGCAGGCCGATGACGGCGACGTCGCGCACCTTTGGATTCGCGCCAAGCGCGGTTTCAACCTCGGAGGGGTAAACGTTCTCGCCGCCGGTGATAATCATGTTCTTCTTGCGGTCGATCAGGCGGATAAAGCCCTGCTCGTCGCGCAACGCCATGTCGCCGACGGTGCAATAGTCGCCACGGAAGGCTTCAGTGGTCTTGTCGGGCAGGTTCCAGTAGCGATCGAAGGTGTAGGCATTGCTGGAATAGAGCTCGCCGGGTTCGCCATTGGGCACGTCTTCGCCGTTCTCGTCGAGCAGCCGGATCGGCGCCGAGCCGACGCATTCGCGGCCGACCGTGCCGAGATGATCGAACTGTTCGTCCGGGTGCAGCATCGTCACCCAGCCGGCTTCGCTCGAGCCGTAGAGTTCGAACAGGCCGGAGTTCGGGAAGACCTCCATGATCTCGCGTTTGGTGTCGGCGCGCGCCGGGGCCGAGGAGATCATCAGTTTTGTGACGCGGTCGAGATTGTGTTCGCCGCGGCGGGCGGTGGGTTCGGCCAGCATCATGATGTAATGGGTCGGCACCAGCGAGGTGAACGTGCTGCCGATGGAGCCGAGCGTTGTGAGGCAATGGCCAGGATCGAAGCTCTTGCGCGAGTAGACCGTCGTCGCCGCGCCGCAATAGGCAAACGCGCCGAAGAAATAGAGCGAGTTGGCGTGGCACATGGGCATGACGAGCAACGCGTCGTCATTGCGGGTCAGCGACAACTCGATCTCGGTGACGAGTGACAGCAGCGCCCCGGCGCGGTGGTTGCGGACCACGCCTTTCGGTTTGCCGGTGGTGCCGGAGGTGTACATCAGCGTCCACGGATCGAGCGGCGAAACCGCGGCGTCCGGCTCGCTGTCGCGGGCAGAGGCGATTGCGTCCTCATAAGCGTGCCAGCCTGTGGGGCAGGGCGCGCCGAAATGGAGATAGCGCTGTGCGGAAATTTCCAGCCGGTCGCGGATGTCGTCGATCACGCCGTGCAGGCCGTCCTGGGCGATGATTGCGAGAGCGCCTGAATCCGCGATGACGTATGCGACTTCGGCCGCGACCAAACGAAAGTTGATCGGCACGACGATGACGCCGGCCTTTGCGGCGGCGGCATAGATCTCGGTCCATTCGACGCAGTTCCAGGCGAACACCGCGATCCGGTCACCCTTGGCAAGGCCGAGACCCGAGATCGCATTGGCCAGTTGGCAGGCGCGCCGGTTCCATTGCAGGAAAGTCATGGAACGCTCGAGATCGCGCGCGCCGGTCTTGTCCGGATTGAGACGGGCCTGCACGCTCAGCATCTGGCCCAGCGTCAGCAAGTCCTTCATGACGCAAGGCTCCGGCCGGTTTCCTGCCGGTGCGCGATGAAAGCGCCGGCGAGGCGATTTGCGGCATTGAGCACATGTTCGCGGGCACGTGTCCCGGCACTTTCCGCGTCGCCATCGAGGATCGCTTCAAGAATGTCTTCGTGCTGTTGCCAGATGGCGGGACCGGGCAACGCGTAGCGCAACACTTCCGCCATGACGCGGCGCAGATAGTGCCAGTGCAATTCCGCCGTCGTGCCGATCAGCGAGTTGCCGCACATCTCGTAGATGAATTCGTGAAAGCTGACGTCATGGGCGACCATGTCCGGGAGATCGCCATTTTCGACGGCGGCACGGCCCGCTTCGATGATCGCGTTGCCCTCGCGGCGGATTCGCGCGGCAAGTTTCGGCGATGCGGCGGCCTGTTCGGCGGCCCGGCGGGCGGCAAGTTCATCGAGGCTGGCGCGGATGTCGTAGCGCTGCCGCATCGCTTCGAGATCGAGCGGCGCGATGGCAAGGCCGCGTCCGCGCTGCTCGCGGACGATGCCGTTGCTCTTCAGCAGAGCCATGGCCTGCTGCACCGGCTGGCGCGAAACGCCGAGGCGTTCGGCGATCTGCTCCTGAACCAGATGCGTGCCCGGCGCGAGGTCCCCCGAACAGATGCCGTCGAGGATCGCCTGGTAGACCTGGTCGGTGAGGTTTGGCTGCTGCTGAAGCGGTTTCATATTTGAACTCCGAATTCTGAATTCAAAACTGAAAAAGCGTCAGGAGTCAATCCGGGAATGGATTACCGGCCGGGAATGCGAATGGCTGGACTTGCGGGAGTGACAGGAATGGGCTTGTGAAAAATGGAAACGCCCCCGCCTGTCCTTTAGGTGGACAGTGCCAGGGGCGTCGCCTCCCTGTTATTTGACGGTCACTATGACGGCCGCACCTTAAACAAGCCTCAAAAAACATCCTTTCCCGGGCTTAACCTCAAGAAGCGGTAAACGGCCGCGCATGGCTTGAATACCTTGGCGAGGCTCGCCAAACCGGGTTTTGCCGCTTATGGAATGGGGTATTCAATTCCTGCACCCGGGCCGCGCCTTGCTTGAAACCGTTGTCACAATCGTCCTGCCGGTCTTCGGTCTCGTCGGTGTCGGCTTCGTGCTGGGGCGGCTGGGGTTCTTTCCGGAAGGCACCGGGCGCGGTCTCGAAAACTATCTGCACCGTTTCGCGCTGCCGCTGCTGATTTTCAACGCGGTCTCCAAGGCCAGTCTTCCGGATGAGCCGGACTGGAACCTGTGGATCGTCTATTTCGCTGCAATGTATCTGGTCTGGGCGCTGGCGCAGGTTTCCCTGCGCGCCATGAAGCATGACCGGGCGATCGCGGTCATTGGCGGGTTCACCGCTGCGTTTTCCAACATGATGCTGATCGGTATTCCGCTGGTGGTCTCGGCTTATGGCGATGAAGGGCTGATCCCGCTTTTCCTGCTGATCTCCATCCACCTGCCGTTCGCGGCTTTGCTTGCCACCGTCATGATCGAGGGCGAGGGAGCGGGCGGCAAGGCGGCCGCCGTCGCGCGGACCTTCGCAGGCATGCTGCGGCACCCGATCCTGCTCGGACTGGCAACGGGTCTTGCTTTCAACCTGCTCGACCTGAAGCTTCCGGCCATCCCCGACCGGATGGTGAGCTGGATTGCCGAGTCCGCGGTGCCCTGCGCGCTAGTGGCGATGGGACTCGCGGTGCGCCGCACCGGGCTTGGCGAACTCTCCGGCGCGCTTGGCGTGGTTGCCTTCTCAAAGCTCGTCGTGCATCCGGCAATCGTCTATGTGCTCGGTCACTGGGTCTTCGACCTGCCGCCCGTCTGGGCCAATGTGGCGGTGCTGATCGCGGCCTGTCCGCCGGGGCTCAACGCCTATCTGATCGCTCTGCCCTATCCGAAGGCCGTGCCGCTGGCATCCGCCGGCGTCAGCCTGACGACGGGGCTGGCTGTCATCACGGTTTCAGCCTGGCTGACCTTCCTCTTGGCGCACTGACCCGCCTATCTCCGCGACAGCAGCCAGACCTCTTCCGAACCGGTGCAGCGCCGGGCCAGATTCCCGGTGATGGCGATGCTTTCCAGACGCTCGATTTCATACGCCTCGCCATAAAGCTTGCCGATCTCGGATCTTGGAACAGAGAAGGGCGGGCCGTCCGCCATTGTCTGATCGTAGTCGAAGGAGATGAGCAGTTGCGGTGCCGCACCCGTCAGGCGCGTCAGGTGCGCGGCGTAGGCTTTGCGCATCGTTTCCGGCAGGGCGACAAGTGCGGCGCGGTCATAGACCGCGTCAACGGGCCCCAGCCGGTCCATCATCAATTCGAAGACATCGCCGACGAAGACGAAGAGGTCTTCATAGGAGTAGAGCTTGAGGGGGCCGTGCTCCTCGATGACGGGTTTCACGCCCAGTTCCGTGAACAGTTCTTCCACGGCAATCGGGCTGAGTTCGATGCCCACAACCCTGAAGCCCTGTTCGAGCAACCAGCCGAGATCGCGCGACTTGCCGCATAGCGGCACGAAGACGCGGCTGCCGGCTGAAAGATCCAGCCGTGCGAAATGTTTCATCAGCAGATCGTTGGGCTTTTCCTCATGAAAGCCGATTCGCCGCGCCGTCCAACGCTCATGCCAGAATGAAGGGTCCATCTTCTCGTCCTTGCGTTCCTAATCCGAAAAGCCGAGCCGCGCCTTTATGTCCCTGGCGGTGTGTCCGGCTTCGCGCAAGGCGGAAAGACCGAGACTGCCGCGCGACTTCGACAGTTTTTCGCCATCCTCTCCGGCGATCAGGCCGTGATGGTGATAGCGCGGGGGCTTGAGACCGAGATGATGCTGCAGCACACGGTGCAGGCCGGTTGCCTGCGCCAGATCCTGTCCGCGCACAACATCGGTGATGCCTTGCAGGGCTTCGTCGATCACGCCCGCCAGGTGAAAGCTCGCAGGCGAGTCCTTGCGCACGATGATGAAGTCGCCCCACACCGATGGATCCCGGAACCTTGTTACCGTCTGCGTCGCCGTCTCATCGGGGTATTCCTCGAAGGCGAGGCGGCTTTCGCTCAAGCCTTGCATCGCGCGCGCCATATCGATGCGCCATGCGTGGGGTTCGCCGGCAGCGATTCGCCGCTCCACTTCTTCCTTCGCGGCGCCGCGCCAGATGCCGGGATAGTGCGGTGAGCCGTCCGGGTCGCGCGGCCACTCGCGCCCCGATGCCTCGATCCCGGAAACGGCTTCATTGATTTGTGAGCGCGAGGCGAAGCAGGGATAGAGCAGTCCCTTTCCGCGCAACATGTCCGCCGCTTTCGCATAGGTCGGGAAATGGTCGGACTGACGCAGGGGCGGCGCGTCGAAGCGAATCCCGAGCCAGTCGAGGTCTTCGAGAATGGCCTGCTCGAATTCGGGCCGGCACCGCGTCGTATCGGTGTCTTCGATCCGCAGCAAAAGGCGTCCGCCGCTTTCGCGCGCGAGCTTCTGATTCAGCAGGGCGGAATAGGCGTGGCCGATGTGCAGCGTGCCGGTCGGGCTCGGCGCAAACCGGAAACCGGGTTGACCTGAATTCGCGTCAGCGTGGAATGTCGTCATGGGCGTTCATGTCTATCATGGACAGTGTTGGCCGCGGCAATGGTTTCCGGAAGTCATGACACGCATTCTCACCCATCTGCATAGCGGCGACGATCTCTCCCATACGCTGAACCATCTGGCGGCGCGGGACGAAGGTATGCGCGATGCGTTGACGCAATGTGGTGTGCCGGCGCTGCGGCGGCGCGCACCGGGCTTTGAAGGGCTTGCCGCGATCATCACCGGCCAGCAGGTGTCGACCCATGCGGCGCGGGCGATCTGGAACCGGCTCGAAACCGGGCTGGGAGAGGTCTCATATGGTGCTGTTTCGAAAGCCGCCGACGAGGACCTCGCGGCCTGCGGTCTGTCGCGGCCGAAAATCCGTACGCTGCGCGCGCTCGTCGAGGCTGTTGAAAGCGGGGCGCTCGACTTTGTCCAGTTGGACGGTGCCGATGATGAGACGGTCCACACAACCCTGACGTCGATCAAGGGCATCGGGCCGTGGACGGCGGATATCTTCCTGCTGTTCTGCCTTGGACGGGCCGACGCCTGGCCGGCTGGCGATCTGGCGCTGATGGAAGCGATCCGGATCATGCGCGGCCTCCCGGACCGCCCCAAAGGCGAGGACCGCATCCTGCTTGCCGATTGCTGGCGGCCATACCGCGGGGCCGCGGCGCATCTGCTGTGGGCCTATTACGCCGCTGCGAAGGGCCGTTCCGGCGTTCCGGATATCTCGGGTGAATGATCAGGCCCCTTGCGGGCCGTGCGCCAACTGCGCTAACCGGTTGAGCAAGACATGTCGTCCGTTTTCGAAAGGTTTTCCGCTTTATGGCACTCGATCTCGATGGCCCGCGCCTGCCGCCGGCCAACGGCGCGCCGCCGCGCAAGCTCGTCATATTCCTGCACGGGTTCGGCGCTGACGGGAACGACCTGATCCAGATCGGCCGGCAGTGGGCCGAGGCTCTTCCGGATGCCGCCTTCATCGCGCCGCATGCGCCGGAGCCCTGCGCCATGGGCGGCGGCGGCCGGCAGTGGTTCGAGCTGACGTTCCGCGATCCCGGCGAATACTGGCGCGGCGTTTCCGCTGCCGGCCCGGGTCTCGACCGTTTCATCGACCGCGAGCGCGACCGCTACGGGCTGAGCGACGCGGACGTAGCGCTGGTCGGCTTCAGCCAGGGCACGATGATGGCGCTGCATGTGGGCCTGCGCCGGGCGGGCCGGCTTGGCGCCATTGTCGGTTATTCCGGCGCGCTGGCGGGCGGCGAGCATCTCAAGGACGAGATAACGCACAAGCCACCCCTGCTGCTGGTCCATGGCGACCGCGACGAGGTCATCCCGATTCACATGCTGTTCATGGCGTTGCAGGGTCTGACAGCCGCCGAAACGCCGGTTGAGTTTCATATCTCGCATGGAATAGGCCATGGTATAGACCAGGATGGCCTGTACATGGGCGGGCACTTCATCGCCTCATCCTTCGCCGGATCACGCTTTTGACCGTATGCCTTTTCCCGGCTTCACAAGGATGACACACCGCATATACTATATGTCGTTGGCCATAGGCTGACGGCTCACAAGGACAGGCTACCTCAGCCTGTTTGCCGGCGGCCATCAAGCGAACACGGGAGTACGAGCTTGAACGCGGCAGCTCCGGTCGATGCCTGTCCGGCACTGGTCCTCAACGCCGATTACCGGCCGCTGAGTTATTTTCCGTTGTCGCTTTGGGGCTGGCAGGATGCGATCAAGGCGGTGTTCCTCGACCGCGTGAACATCGTCTCCGAATACGAGCGCTTCGTGCATAGTCCGACGGCCCAGATCCGGCTGCCGAGCGTGGTCGCGCTGAAGACTTATGTGCGCCCCGCCAGCCACCCCGCCTTCACACGGTTCAACGTGTTTCTGCGTGACCGTTTCACCTGCCAGTATTGCGGTGCGACCGACGACCTGACCTTCGATCACGTGATCCCGCGCGCCCATGGCGGACAGACCACGTGGGACAATGTCGTCGCCGCCTGTTCGCCCTGCAACCTGCGCAAGGGCGGGTACATGCCGCGCGACATCGACATGCATCCGATGCAGAAGCCCTACAAGCCGAGCGTCAACGACCTGCACCGCAACGGCCGCCTTTTCCCGCCCAACTATCTGCACGAGAGCTGGCTCGATTTTCTCTACTGGGATACCGAACTGGAGCCGTGACCTGTTTCAGGCTTCCGGGTTTCAGGCCGCCGGGATGCGCGCCCAGGCGCGGGCCGCCAGCCATGCGGCAATCAGCGATGCGACGACGTTCCAGCCCGCCAGCGACAGGCCGAGAATCCATATCGGCGCCTCGTTGCAACGCACCACGCTTGCCGAACCGAGCTGGTCGATCAGGTCACCCACCGTTCCGGTTCCGGGGGTGCCGGTTCCGGTACAGGTCGTCGGCCCGGCCCACCAGCCCCATTCGACGCCGGCGTGATAGCCGCCGAGCCCTGCGCTGATCAGCATGGCGAGTACGAACAGACCGATAAAGATTCGCGTCAGCAGGGGCGCGGCGGGAAGAGCGGTGTAAGACACTCCGATCCCGGCAAGCGCGAGCGGAATGCCCGCGTAATAGGGAATGCGCTCGATCAGGCACAAATGGCAGGGCGGCAGGCCGCCGATCAGCTGGAACCCCCATGCGCCAAGGATAACGGCGAGGGCAACCGCCACGGCGAGCACCGCGCTCGGCCGCCAGGGTCGGATTCTCCAGTGCCGGGTTGCCGTCATATCCTGTCTTTCCTTGGTGCCCTTATCCGATCAAACAAGATAGCGCGCCACGACGAATCCGCCGATCAGCAGAATCACGAACAGGGTGAAGAGAATACCGAGTCGCTTTTCGATGAAAGTCCGGATCGGCGGGCCAAAGAGATAAAGCAGTCCCGAAACGATGAAAAACCGCAGGCCGCGCGCAATTGTGCTGATGATCATGAACAGCGGCAACGGCAGGCCCGTCGCGCCACTGGCAATGGTGATGACCTTGTAGGGAAAGGGCGTCAGCCCGGCGATCAGCACGATCCATGCGCCATAGTGATTGTAGCGCGCGGCGAACTCATCGAACTTGCCGGCGTAGCCGTAGAAGGCAAGGATCGGCTCGGCGATCTGATCGAACAGGAAGGCACCGATCAGGTAGCCGGCCAGTCCGCCGATGACCGAGGACACCGTGCAGATCAGCGCCAGGGTGACCCAGTTGCGCCGCTCCGCCAGGACCATAGGGATCAGCAGGATGTCGGGCGGGATCGGAAAGAACGAGCTTTCGGCAAAGGACACGCCGGCAAGCCCCCAGCGGGCGTTCCGGTGGGCGGCCAGATTCATGGTCCAGTCATACAGGCTTCGCAACATGGGGCTTGGCTCTAACGGTGCGGGCGCGCACTGTCCATCGCCAAATTGCGCATCGCAAGCGAAAGCTGCCGCAGAGAACGCGTTGACGCCCTTCGTAACGTCGGCTAAGTCCCGGATGCTAGGTCTTTGACCTATGCCCCTGTGGCGGAATTGGTAGACGCGCTCGACTCAAAATCGAGTTCCGCAAGGAGTGCTGGTTCGAGTCCGGCCAGGGGCACCATCTTTTCGCTCACGACCAATTCGCTGCGCTCATGGTCTCCGCGAGGGCGCGCTCTCGCGCGGGCGCCCAGTCGGACGCCTTGGTGCGCCATATTCGAGGTTTCTCCGTCGAGGCGCGCCATTATTCTTTGCCTCTTGCCTCCCCCCAACCCAGGGCGCGGGTTCCGGTTCGAGGATGCTCCTCTCACCTGCCCCGCTTTTTTCGCTCACGACGTAATGCGCTTTAGCTCGATGTCTCCGTGAAGCGTTTAGGCGCTGCTGTCCGCATGTGGATATCTCATGCCGCGGGCGGATTATTGCGATGCATATGGCTTGGGCCGGCTGTCGTAGGCATCCGCAAGATCGTCATAGAGTTTCATGACGAAAGGTGTCCGGGCGCGGCCTCCGCACTGCTGGGAAATGACTTGTGAAGCGTAATAACGCGGGTCGAGGCCCGGCCAGGTGGCGTGTTGGGTATCAATCAGCGCAAATGCCTCAGCCGACCGGTTAAGCCCGTTCAGGATCGCCGCCAACTGATAGATGACCCTTGGTCTTGCAAGGATCTGCAGCGAGCGCCTTGAGTGCATGAGCGCATCTTCCAGATTGCCAAGGTTCAACTCCAGCATCGCCACTATATATAGCGACACCCAACGCACGGGATTGTCCGGCGACAGGCTTTTGTCGAAGGCGATGACATTCTCCACAACGGCTTCGGGCGGGCTTGAGCAAACCGTGTCCTTGAAGCGCATCATCATTCTGGCCAGGATGTGGTTGGGGTCGAGGTCGTAGGTGCGCTGAATGGCGCGAACGGCCTCCTCGGCTTTGCCAACATGCCAGTAGTAAAGCGCGACATTGAAAACCGCGTCCGCGTCGTTCGGGGCGAGCTCGATGGCGCGGCGCGCGTGTTTTTCCGCTTCGGTCCGCAAGGCCCCGGTATCCGAGGTGGAATCCATGGCAATGAGGTTGCCAAGTTTTTCGGCGAGGACCGCATGGGCCTGGCCGAAGGTCGGATCGAGTTCTATAGCCCGCTTGGCCAGGGCTATGCGGTCCTTCTCCCACGCAAGTGAATTGACGGTTTCTCCGGGGTTCCAGATGGCCTGGAGATAAAGTTGCCAGGCGTTGGCTGTTTCCGGATCATCCTGGGCCCGGGCTTTTTTTGCCGCATTGTAGATCGACGGACGGAGCTCGGCGGCAATGGTCGTGACCAGTTCATCCTGAACAAAGGCGAAATTACCGCCACGCCGGTAGGTTTGAGCCCAAACGACGTTGCCTGTCTCGGTGCTGACCAGCTCCACGAAGACCCGGCTCCACTCTTCCTGAATTTGCAGCTTGCCGCGCACGATATAGTCGACCCGCGATTCAGCCATGCCGGATGCGGGATCGCTTGATTGTGCCGGGGTATCCGGTTCCCGGCTGAACACGCTCAAGGCCCTGCTTCGCGCCAGGGCGGATACGATCTGATCCGACAGGATTTCTGCGACATAGGCCGATTGGGCCTTCGGCGGGACGCTGATGAAAGGCGTAATCAATACGGGAATCCTGTTCGCGGCCTGCCGAATGTTCTCCGTGGCGTCACCGCCGCGCCTGTCAGCCGAGAACCACAGGCCGGTAAAGATGGCGGCCGCTGTCACTACGCCCAGGAAAAAGAAACCAAGCCATCCGCCTGGAAGTTCGGGCCTTGCACGCAAACGCAGTGGTCGGGATGCAAACACGGGCGTGCCGGCAGCCGTTTCGAAGTTCGGTCTGTATGAGCCCTTCGAGAAAGTTATACGGACCGGATCATTGATCCCTTCACCCGCATAGTAGATATCGAGCGCCTGTCTCAGCCGGGCCATTTCAACCCTGACGATACTATCGTTTCCGGGATTGAAATCGGCCGGACGGCCAAAGACATCAATGCCGATGGCATAGGCTTTCAAGCGGTCCGACCGGCCTTCCATCTCTTCCCTAACAACGTATCTGAGCAGGTCGCGCAGCCGCGATCTTTCACCGATCGATCCGCTGGAGATGACGCGTTCGGCCGCGTCTTCGATGGTGCGGTGATACCGGTTGTCATATTTCATGGCGCTTTAAATGGCCGATGCGGGGGCTCCAAGGCAACTAAATCTTGCCGGCTAATTAGCTGATTGCGTCAGGGAATTCCAGAAAGCGAACCGTATGACTGCGGATTTGTAACAGTAGCAGGTGGTACGGATGAAGCGAAAAGGGGCAGACGGGCATGGTCATATTGCCGCTGCGGGAGAAAGCATTGACTATCGCCGGTAAATCATCAATTTTTCAAAGAAATTGCCATATTTTAGCGCTACTTGCCGATCCTATATCTGGTACGGAATGATGCGCTGACGGGTGGCCCGTGCATCATGGGAAACGGAAACAGGACCGGTCGCGAGACCGGTTCCCAATGCGAAAATGTTCAATCGTTCAGGAGAGCAGTTTATGCGAATTCCCGCCATTGCCGTTATGACGGCAATCGTTGCCGTTTCAGGCGCCAGCGCAGATGAAATGAAGGCGCCCACGCCGAATACGACTGCGGACCCATCCGCGTCCATGGGCCAGCCCGTTACGGAAGCGGACTTGGAGAAATTCCGCAAGGCCCGTACCGGCACATTGCGGATCACGGCGCCCGCGCCACAGAAATTCCGTTCGGCGCCACCGAAGCTGACCGTTGAAAGCTTTGCCCGCGTTACACGTACTGCGAGCGGCGAAACGAGCAAAGCGGAGGCTGCGCCCGGCACGCAGGAATCGCTCGACAAACTTCAGGACGCTGCGAAGTCCATGAACCGGTCGGGGCTGCAGCGGCGCCGTGTTGATGCCGGCGATCTTGAACTCGAGGACGAAAGCGCCCGCGCCAACCGCACGATTGTTGGGACCGACGACCGGGTTCAGGTGACGCCAACCAACCAGTATCCGTTTTCCAGCCTCGGGTTCATCTATTCCGAGTTTGAAGACGGCACCGCCGGTGGCTGCTCGGGCGCGCTGATTGCCCCGAACCTGGTTCTGACCGCGGCGCATTGCGTCTACCGCACGGAGACCAGCCAGTGGGCCTCGTTCGTCGGCTTCATTCCCGCTCTCGATGACAAGAATGCGCCATACGGCCAGTTCGTCGCGGAGCAGTGGACGATCACGCAAGGCTATCTTGATCAGGCCGGCAAGGAGTACGGCTACGACCACCTGTTCCATGATGTTGCGGTCGTCGAACTGAAAGAACCGGCCGGGAAGGCCACCGGCTGGCTGGCCTACGGGTTCGATGACAGCCTGCCGGGTTTCCATGCCAACATCATCGGCTATCCCGGCGACAAACCGCAGGGGACCATGTGGCGCGCATCCTGTCCGATCGATCCCAACTTCATCGCGCCCAGCCTGTTCGAGATGGAGTGCGACACGTATGAGGGATCGAGCGGCGCCGCGATCTACGCCTATTACAAGGACCGTGATGACCGGGTGATCTACGGTGTGAATATCGCCGGTACCGACAAGTACAATTACGGCGTCCGCATCACCGGCCCCTATTTCGATTACATCAAGACGTTTTCGAACCCGAAGCAATAATGGCGCGCCGCGTTGGCGGTGCCGGCAATCCGGCAATAAAAAACCCGGCACCTGAAAAGGTGCCGGGTTCTTTTTTGTCAATCCAAGTGCCGGCTTATAGAAGCGCCGGTTTGGCGTCAGTTTGATTCCATTGCCGACTTGATCCACGGCACGAATTTCGAGACACGGGCATAAATGCCCGGGAAGACGGGGTGCCCGCATTCGTAACCCCAGCTGACGACGCCGACCTGGCGGAAGCTGCCATCGGGAAGCTTGGCAACCAGCGGGCCACCGCTGTCGCCATAGCAGGAGTCCTTGCCGGTTCCCGGCGCGCCCGCGCAGATTTCGGTATTGGAAACCTTCCAGCCCGAGCCGAGCGAGGAATAGCGCTCCTTGCAGAACTCGTGGTCGATATACTCGATCGAGGCTTCGCGCAGATCTTCGGGAACGGACATGTCGCCGCTCTTCACCGCCTTGCGCATGGTCTCGCCGGGGTTCTTGGCGAAGGCAAGATTGAACAGGTCGTTGACGGTCGGGTCGAGGTTCTCATCGAACGTCGCGCCCCAGCCGCTGACGGTCAGCGGATAGTCGGCGACGGATGCGTTTACGTCATCGTCGGCGAGCTTCACGATCAGCTCGGAGGGGATCGGCTCGGCCAGCTTCAGCAACGCCACATCGCCATATTCCTCGGCCTCCACCGTATAGTCGGGGTGGATGATGACCTTCTCGACGCCGACGCGCTTCAGGTTGGCGAGATTGTTGGCGCCGTAACCGACAACCGGTATGTAGCCGCCCTCGACGCAGTGAGCCGCCGTCAGTACCCAGCGCTCATTGATCACCGATCCACCACAAAAGCCCATCGGATCGTCCTTGCCGTCGAACAGCCGGACCTGCCAGGGCCAGGCGCCGTCGGCGGCCTTTATGCCCTGGGTGATAAAGCTGTCACTCGCGGCATTTGCCGGGACGGTAAAGACCGCAGCCGCGCAGGCTGCGATTGCCGCCGCAAAGAACTTGCGGCCAAGGGTAGAATATTGCGACATACATCAGCTCCAGTTTAGTTGCCCCACCGTAAGATCTTTATAGAACGGGTATGCGCCAACAAAAAGACGCTCTTTTGGCAGAAATCGAGCAGGGGATAGCCCGAAACGAGAATCCTGCCGCATTGCTTCGCCGTTTGAACGAGGCGGAAGCAAACCGCGTCTTTCCCGATCCCCTTCCTCCCGCGGTTCTGCGCATCAAGGCCGTCCTTCAAAACCGCCTGGGTTTGCCTGAGAACGCGATCCTGCTGCTTGCCGAGGCGCGGCAGAACGATGAGGCGGATGACGAAAGCTGGAAAACATCACGCGAATTGGCAACCGTCTATGCCTGGCGCGGGGATGTCGACAGGGCGAACACCGAGCTGATCCGGGCAATGGTGGAGGCTCAGGCACAGGGCAGGAAGGACATGCTGCCGCTGTTTCTTGCCGATGCCGGGCGCGTGTGTCTTGAGCGCGGCGACCCCGAGACCGGCGCGCTGTGTTTTGCCGCCGCGCTTGGCGGCATGGAGCCGGGCGAGCGCGAACAGGTGCGCGCCGCCATCGGTCATATCCAGTGTCTCAACTGGATCGAGGATTATGCCGGCGCCCGCAAGGCGATCGACGCGGTCAGCCCATACATGGAAAAGCGGAACCAGCGGTTGCGCCTGTTGCTTGCCATGGAAAAGGCACGGCAATGCGACGGCGCCGGCGATGCGGCGGGAAGAGCGGCGGCGCTTGAGGAATGCCGGACCCTGCTGCCGGAGGATTCCACCGCTTGGGAGCATGTGGAATTCGCGCTTGTGAAGTTTGAGGTCATGCAGGCTGACGGCGATGCGGAGACCGACATCGACGCCATGCGCGACGTGGTCGAGCGGCTCGAGGAGGACCAGCTTTACATTCAGGACGCGATGGTGCGGCTGGTGCTCGTGGACGCACTTCAGGCGCGCGGCGCGTTCGAAGAGGCGATCGCCGAGGCCGCGCAGGCGCTGGCGCTGGCGGCCAAACTCGGCAACAAACGTCTGATCTACAAGGCGCGCACCGCGCTGATCGAGCTGTCCGACACGACGCATGCGCAGGATACGGACGATCTGGTGAACCTGCCGATCTCGGCGCGCTACATTCGCGCCTCGCAGCTTGGCAAGGGCGGATATGGCAGCGTCTACAAGGCCGTCGATACCGAGACCGGCCGCATGGTTGCGGTGAAGATCATTTCGCTTTCATCGGTGTCCGATCCCGGACAGCGTGAGAAACGGCTTGCCGATGTGCGCAACGAGCTTCAAGCCAGCCGCGCAGTTTCCAATCCGCATGTCGCGAGCGTCCTTGAAACCTTTGTCAGCGATGGCGAACTCGTACTGGTGCAGGAACTGATCGGCGGCGGCGAACTGGACGAGGCGCTGGTCAAGTCGCTCGACAGGACCAAACTGCTGACCCTGCTATCGCAAGTGGCCTTCGGGCTGGCCGCGCTGCATGCGGCCGGCATCGTGCATCGCGATGTGAAGCCGCAGAATGTGCTTGTGCGCGGCGACGGCACGCCTGTCATTGTTGATTTCGGACTGGCGGGGCTGGCGGGCGAGAGCGAGGGCGAGACGTTGCGCGGAACGCGCGATTACATGGCGCCCGAGCTCATCCGCAGCGGCCACGGGCGGGTCTACGATCCGGTCTCCGACGCCTATGCCTTCGGTGTCATGCTGCGGTGGGCGCTGGGTGAGGATGCGCAGGCGGGCGGCTGGTTCAAGCGGGCTTTCGGCGGCGGTGGAACCGGAGAGCTTGTTGCCCGGCTGACCGAGGCCGATCCCAGGAAGCGCCTTTCCGACCTTGCCGAAGCCGGCCGCAGCCTGGCCGGCCTTGCGCAAGCCGAAGGGGAATAAAATCCGGGTTTTCCGTTGACGCAATTCGGACGGTAAACCGGGGCCGCTTTCCCTGGAATTGCTCCTTATTCCTCCGACTTTGCCACCATCAGATTGTAGTCGATCTGCTTGCCGCCGGTTGCGTAGATTGTCAGCTCGGCCTTGCCCGATACAGGCGCCGTCGCGCGCAGCGCCGGCATCCAGCCATTACCGTTCTGGGCCACGGACTTCCCGTCGATCTTGAGGTCGACGAACATGTTGCCCTTGTTGCGGTTGTAGACGAGGACCGCGTATTCGCGCCCCTCTTCGACATCGAAGCTGATCTTGTTGCCGGCAGCGGCGACGGGCTCGCTGCGCTCATCCTCCATCACGACATCGAACGTCTTGCTTGCCGCCTTTTCGGCATCGGCGACGACCTGGCGTTTCAGATAGGCGTAGTGGTTGGCGAATTTCGCCACCTGCGTTTCCCAGTAAGCGTGGCGCTGCCTGATTGCCTCCTCGTCGGACTGGGCCAGCAGTTCGGCAACGAGGTCGGCGCGCTGGGCGTAGTTGACCATCACCGCGCTTGGCGACATGCGGCAAGGATTGTCCTCGCCCTCTTTGCCGCCGGTGTCGATCACCGTTCCCCCGCTCAGCACCGCGATGACCTTGCCGTCGAGCCCGATCAGCGGGCCGCCGCTGGCGCCGCCGGTGGCGGGCACCGAGTGCTGCACCAGAAGGCCCTCGTCCACTGATGCGGGCGGGAAAAGGAAATAGTCGGTGATCGAGCTAACGGCGCCCTGCTGTACGCTTGGTGTGGGGGCGATCTGCTCGGTGTTGCTGCCATCGACGCAGCGCAGCGGATACCCGGCAAAGGCAAGCTTGCTGCCCGGCCCGGCTTTCGCAAGTTCAGGCTTTTCGGCGAGTTCGAGCACCGGCGACAGCGTGACCTCCGGATCGACGATCAGCAGGGCAACATCGAACGCGGATGGCCGCGAGGCCTCAGTATAGGTTGAGCGGAAGCCTTCCGTACCAAGGCTCTGGCGATCGACGTAGCCGGAGAAATCCTTGTAGCCGGAATGAATACGGATCGAGCCGACATCGTAGGACTTGGGGTCGCTACCGGGAGAACGCACCAGCAGATGCTCCTTGTTGCGGTCGATCTTGTCGAACAGTTCCGCAACATGGGCATTGGTCACCAGTTTGTTGGCGGCAACGGGCCATGCGGTGCCAATGGCGGATTCGCCACCATTGCCGTCTCGCAGCACAACGAGATAAGCGGCCTGCTCGAGGCGCTGAAGCGTTGCGTCGGAGAAGTCGAGCGTCTGGTTGGAAACGTACCAGAGCGTACCGGCGGCAATGACGGCCAGCATCGCGACCGCGCCTGTCAGAATCTTGATGCGCGAGCCCATCGCCTCGATGCCGGGCACGTAATCGCGCCAGCTCCGGACGATCTCCTGGGTCGCGGTGCGGTCCTCATCGCCTCCGGGAAGCGCAACGGACTGGAAGGTGACATCCAGAGTCGGTCCGCTGCTTTTGCCGAGCGTCAGCGTATCGCCGCTCTTCAACACCGAACTTTGTTCGACCGGGATGCCGTTGACGGAGATGAAACGGTCGCCCTGCCGCTCCACGCGCCATGCGCCGCTGGCGTCGCGATAGAGCCGGGCATGGCGGCGGCTGACCAGCTTTTCCGCCGCCGGGATGACGAATTGCGCCCAGGACTGGTCGCGGCCGACGAGAATTTCGTCGGCTGTGTCGAATGATTTATTTGCGGTGTTGGCGGGGTCTGTCCCGATGAAATTCAGTTCGATCATGAGGCGGGTCGTCCTGGCAGGTCAGTCTCGGTTCGGCGGAATTTACGTAGCGGGCAATTTCGTTCTGTTTTGGACAGAATAAAGACTTGTGTGGGGCCTGTCGCCTTTGTTTACCGCACAGGGCAAAGCAGCATCGACGTGACCGGCGAGTTTGATATGTTCGCCACCTGTCATTTGCCGGCCCGCCGTATCGGCTGCCGGATATTGCGAGGCGTGTTCGGTGAAAGTGCAGCAGCAGCCGGAAGGGACCATTCGGGTGATCGCCACGGTGATCGCCATTGCGACCCTTGTTTGCGGCTCGATCGGCTGGGCGCTCAAGTTCGGCGTTTCGCTCGAGACGCTGCCGGTGATCGTCGTCAGGACCATCTGGCTTTTCATTCCCCGTCCCGAAGTCATGTCCGATCCGGCCAACAATACCGTGCTGAAGGCCGGCGCCACTCTGGGTGCATTGTCCGGCGGCGTTGGCGCCTTCGCCATCTGGATGGCGGCTGCGAACGCGAAGCTCTCGCACTTGCTGACCCGGTTTGTGCGGCGCGGCCATACCCTGGTTATCGGCAACACGCCGCTGGCGTTCAGGCTCGTGCGGGCGTTGAAGAGCGAAAACGCGGTGCCCGTGCATGTGACCGACGTGCTGGTTTTGCGTCAGGAGCGCAAAACCGACGATCTGCGCATGACGCTGGATCTCACTCCGGAAACGCTGGCGCGGAAGGCTGGATTGCTGCGCGCCAGTTCGGTGGTGATCGACATGGGCAACGATGCCGATACCATGGTCACGGCAAAGCCGATCCTCAGGTGGCTCGAACGGAACGGTCCCGGCACCGTCAGGCATATGACTGTGCGCATCGCCGACCCGTTTCTTGCCGACATGTTCCTCGAGTTTTCACAGAAGATCGGGCTCGGCAAGCTGGTGCGCGTTTCCGCCTTCGATGAAAATCGTGTTGCCGCGCGCCATGCGCTGTCGTCGCAACCCTTGTTCGTGCGCGCCGCTGCGCGGGGGCAATCGCGGGTTCACGCGCTGATCGTCGGTTTCGGGGATTTTGGCGAGAAGCTGTTCGACCAGATCATGCTGACCTCGATCGCGGGCGATCTGGAACAGCCGCGCGTCACAATCGTCGACAAGGACGCTGGAAGGCTTCAGCGCGAGTTCGCGACGCGCAGGCCGGGCGTTTGCGAGAGCCTGGACGTATCCTTCATCGAGATGGATATCGGCGCGGTGCCGCTTGAGGGCGCTTATGTCGGGGAGCAGGTCGCCGGGCTTGTAGCCGCGGAAAAGAAAGACCCCCTGACCGCGATCTATCTGACGCTGCCAACACCGGCCGACAATATCCGCGCCGCCTTGCTGCTGCAGCGCCATTACGAACGCAACAAGACGCTCGCCGCCCCGATCCTCTACCGCTCCCGTGGCACGGCGGGGATCGACGGTAGCCTGCTGGAAGTCACGCATGTGGCCGACGATGCCGATCACGGTTTCATTCCGTTGCCGTCACCCGACGAGCGCCTGGCGCGGTTCGTGCTGGGTGAAGCTGATCTGGAAAAGCTCGCGCGCAAGCTGCACGAGAACTATCTCAAGGGCGCGGAGAAGGCCGAGGCCGCATCGCGGAGCTGGAACAATTTGCCTGAGACCATGCGGCGCTCGAACATCCGCGCCGCCGATCATCTCAAGGCCAAGCTCTGGACCCTTGGCATCGGTCTGCCGCTTGGCGAGGGATTGCCCACGCTGTCCGATGAGGACCACGAAACGCTGAAGGCGCTTCGCAACAGCAAGAAGGGCGGCAAGGCGCTGGTCCGGCTCGCCCGTATCGAGCATGACCGCTGGATGGTCGACCGCCAGCTCGATGGCTGGGTCTACGGGCCGGAGCGCGACGATACCCGCCGCATTCATCCCAAGCTCGTTCCCTTTGACGATCTGTCGATGACGCCCGCGGATATCGACAAGGACGTGCAACAGATCCTCGCCGCGGTGGATCACATGCTTGAGAAGGATGCCGCCGGCTAATTTCTGGCGCGCGTCAGCCTGTAGAGCCTTTCGTCGCCGAACTTCTTTGGCAGCGGCAAGCGGCCGACATAACCGAAGCGGAACGGTGTGTCGGACTGGCCCGCGCAGGCGGCGGCGAAAAACTCCGATACGTAGATGGCGCCCGGCGGTGTGATCGGTTCTATGCGCGCGGCGCGGGAAACCTCGCGGCCATAGATGCTCTGGCGCTGGAGAACCGGGTCTTCGCCGTGGAATGTCAGCCCGTGATGCAGCGAGATGCGCATGCCCGACCCCTCGGGTATCTGCCAGACACCGGCAAGCTGTTCCTGAAACGCCAGCGCGGCGCGGGCGGCGGCTTCGGGGTTGTCGAAGGCGGCGAAGCAGGCATCGCCCCAGGTGTTGCGGTAAACGGTATGGGCTCCCTGCGCATCGAGGGCTGCCGCGGCCGCCCCCAGCACCTTCTCCCAGAAATCCGGCAGCGATTTTTCAGGCAGGCCGGTGAAGCCGGCGAAATCCGCGAACAACAGCGAGAGCGCCTTGCGTTCGGGCAGGTTCCTGTCCGGTTGCCCCTTCGCCTTGAAGGATGGTTTCACCAGAGCGGGCGGCTCGATTCTTATGGTTCTGAAGCCGGCCTCCTGCCAACGCGAGACATCCACCGTGGCGCCGGCAACGCCGTTGCCTTCATCCGGGTCGCGGTCGTCGATGGTGATCTGACGGGCCGGCAGCGCAAGATTGCGGGCGCGGATGATCGCAAGTCCGATTGCGATCTCGGTCGAGAAGCCGAAAGACGAGGGATGGCCGGCGTAGGAATCATCGCCGACGATGCGCAACGACGATGCCGCTTTCAGGCACGCCTCATAGCGGGCGCGCCATTTCGGGCCGCCCGGCAAGACGGAGGTTTCAGCAAAAGCCTGTGGACTGGAGGCGAGCACCACATGCAGTTCAGCGCCGCGTTTCAGCAGCGCTTCGGCGATCAGGATGTCGGCGCCGCACGCAAGCGCGCCATAGCCGGCAATGACATTCAACTTGCCAAGTTCGGCTTCGATGGCCGCTGCGAGCATGGTCTCTGCTTGCGGGTCTGATGCGAACATGCGGCCGCAAAAATGGATCACGGTGCCGCCGGCAAGCGGTGCAAGAAGCTGTGCCGTGCGCGCTGTGTCCAGACCGAGCGATTGCGCCAGCCGGGCAAGCTGTTTGCGCGTCGTGGCCCGCGCGCCATGGTTGCCGGCGGCGAGCGAACCTGCGGCTGCTAAAGTCCCGGCGGCTCCTTCGGGATCATCCAGGTTAAGCAGAACCTCTGCGCGTGTCGCGTATTCGTAGTAGCTGCCGGGCGCGACGACCGACGGGAGATTTTTGAGCTCTTCCGCTAGTCTTATGGACTGCGCCTTGTCTCCCGCGAGCCGGAACAACGTCGCGGCATTGGCGCCGGGATAGGGGTCGCCGGTCTTTTCCCATACCGCCTTGTAGGCGGATGCGGCGGCAAGGAAAGCATTGGCAGCTTGCGCGGGCGAGGCGGCGATGGCGGCATCCTTAAGCAGCCGCGCGTTGAGCGACAGGGCGTCGACGTCGCCGATGGCGGCAATGTCGAGGCGGTCATATGCGGCGCGCGCCTGATCCGCCGCGCCCATGCGGGCAAGCGCAAGCACGGCGAGATAGCGCAGGCGGCCGGTGCTTTCGCCGTCTCCGATTGCGCGCATGGCTTCGTCATAGGCGGCGGCAAGATCGCCGGCGGCAATGAGATCATCCACGTGCCGGGTCTGAGCGGCGCCGGTCATGCGGATGCTTTTGCGAAATGGGCGGGATCGACGAAACGCTCGGCGGCGGCCTGTCCGATCTCATAGGCAAGGGAGATGATGCCCGGATTGTCCATCTTCTGAAGTTCCGCTACCTGCCGAGCCGTCAGCTTGTAATCAAGTTCGTTTTTCAGCCAGCTCCGTTCAAGGATGACGTCATAGCGCAGAAACGAAAAAAGCGGTTCGCGCGGAAGCGTGAAACCGGCGAGGTCTCCAATTTCCGAATTTATGACCCATGGCGTTTGGCTATCCCCGAGCGCCTGCATCAATGCAAGGACCTGTGTCTGGGAATCGTGGATCATGCCTTTCAGCGCGTTGATGGCGAGGCTGACCGATGTCATGCGGCGCGCCTTCACGGGGTCGAGCCGCTGGCGGAACGAGCCGGTGCCAATGGAGATGATGCGCAGCTTGTCCGCACCGGTTTCCCACTGGTAGCCGTGGGCCGGGATCGTCACCAGCTGCAGCAGAGCAAGCGCTGGATTGTTATGCGGCGTGACCCCGCCGTCGACGAAAAGGCCCGGCGGCTCACCCGCGATAATCTGTATCGGTTCAGGCGCGAAATAATGCGGGGCCGCCGTTGATGCGCGGATCAGGTCGGCCAGCAGGTAATTGCGGTTGCCGTGATAACTGCCGTCGGAGGGATCGTTCCAATAGGCCCCGGCGGGGTTGTTGGCGACGATCCACGCGCTGCCGGTATCCATGCGTTTCATCACCAGGGCGAAGCCGGTTTGCAGGTCCGTTGTGTCGAGCCGCCTGTCGCCGCACACCCTGATCAGTTCCTGCTTGAGAACGGCGGCATCGAACTTCGACTGCAGGCCAGGCAGCCGCAAATACGCGCGGCGGAAGACGCGCGGCGCAAGGCGCAGATAGAAGTCGCGAAGATCGGAAGCGGAATATCCGAGCGCCACCGCCCCGGCGATGATCGCGCCTGTTGACGTTCCCCCGGCCAGGTCGATGTGGCGCGCCAGCGGATTGTCCGGGCTCGCGCCCATGATCTTTTCGATGCGTTCCAGGAAAGCGACCGTAATCGCACCGCGCACACCGCCGCCGTCGAGGGATAGGATTGTCTTCATTCTGCCTGCTTGCGGTGTCCGGATGTGTCGATGTTAATCTCGGCCTATGCTGGTGTACAGGATTGGGCCCGGCGGAAATTTCATGGGTGAGCGCACAGCGTGAAGATCGTATCGAGCGTCTTTCTGGCGATTGCGGTGACAGCCGCGATGATCGCGGGGCCAAGCGCGGCAAGCGACGGGCGTGAAAACCCGTTTGTTTCCGGCGCCTTCGACAAGGTGAAGATCGGCGAGGCCATTGCCTCGGCGGAGGGGGTTGCTCCTCTGGATGGCGTAACGGGCCTAATCGTGCCGCATCACCTTCTCGCCGCCGACCTGATGGCGCGCGGTTTCAAGGCCGCGTCCGCGGGCTCGTACGACCGTATCGTCATGCTTGCGCCCGATCACTTCCATGCGGTCAGCGGCGGCTTCGGCACGACGCGGGCGGGCTTTGAAACCATATACGGCACAGTGGAAACCGATGCCGCCGCGGTCGAGATGCTCAAGGCCGGTAGCGATCTGATCAAGGAGCGTGACACGCTCGCCCACGAGCACGGCCTCGTGGCGCTGATGCCGTTCGTGAAACACTTCTTTCCCGCTACGCCGGTGGTGACTCTGATCTCGGCGGTCGACACCACGCCCGAGCAGTGGCGGGCGCTTGCCGATGCGCTTTCCAGGCTGGTGAGCGACAGGACACTGGTCGTTCTGTCGGCGGATTTCTCTCACTACCTGCCGATGGCGCAGGCGGTGCTGCGCGACCAGGAATCCTTGAGCGTAATCGCGGCGAACGATCCGGGCGGAGTTGTGCCGCTGATCCAGCCGGATCATCTCGACACCAAGGCGGGGCTCTACATCCAGATGCGATTGCAGAAGGATGTATTCGCAAGCCACCCCGCCGTTATCGCCAACCGCAATTCGGCCGATTATGCCGGCGTGGCGGACAATACGACGAGCTATGTCACGGCGGTTTATTCGCGCGATCCCGAAGCGGCTGCCGCCATCGCTCCCGACGATCAGAGCATTGTCTATTTCGGAGGGGATGTGCTGCTGGGGCGCTACCTGACGCCGGTGCTGCTGGACGACGACGCGCGCAAGGCGGTTGTCCGCCGGGTGCTTGCCGTGACCCATGGCAGGCCGCTTGTGGTCAATCTGGAAGGCGTCATTCTGGACGAGCCGGTGTCCGGTCTGTGGGACGACGCGCATCTGATGCTGAGCGACATCGCCGTACCTGTGTTGAAGGACATGGGCGTGGTCGCGGCGGGCCTTGCCAACAATCACGGGCGCGATCTTGGTCTTGTCGGCTACGACGAGACGCGGCGTATTCTTGGCGAAGCCGGCATCATGGCGATTGAGCATGGATCGGTCATTGATGCCGGCGCCGCGCGGATAACGGCCTTGAACTATATCGCTGGCCGCGATTCCGCGCCGGCGCTGTTCCGCGAACCTGAAGAGGCCACGGCTGTCTGCAACCTTGATGCGGCACCGCCGCTGATCGCCTTTCTGCATTGGGGCGAGGAGTACACCCGCGAAGCCGGCGGCAAGGAACGCGAGACCGCCCGGGTTCTAACCGACTGCGGCGTTCAGGTCATTGCCGGGGCGCACAGCCATCAGGCCTCGGCGCAAGTGGATGGTGTGCCGGGGCGCGCGGTCAGCACGGTCTATTCGCTGGGCAACCTGCTGTTCGACCAGAGCATGGACACCGCCAGCGGCGCGTTGCTGGAGGTCCGGGTCTTCGGGCGTGGAACTGTATTCGCGCGGCTGATCGCGATGCCGAACCTTTTCAACTACGGCAATGCCCATTTGGGCGCAGCCGCGACGCAATGAGCCGCAAGGCCGTTATTGCGCGTCGGGTGTCCACGGCTTGAAGAACTCCATGTCGACCGGTCTTGAAGCAACCTGGCGCCCGTCGGCCAGTTCGAAAACGACGCGGAAATCATGGGTCGAGCTTTTCGGCGCCTGCAGGCGGACGCGCCAGCGCCCCGTGACGCCTGGCGGAATGTCGTCACGCAACGGGATCATGATCCGGTAGTTCTGCTTGTCGAGCGCCAAGTCGAAGGGCTTGAGCTGCCGGTCCTCGGGGGTACCGCCTTCACCGCACTCGGCCTCGAACTGCAGCCGCCCGAGAACGATGTCGATGCTGAACGGCGATGACTTCTTGTGAACCGTGCCGCTCGCATCGCGCCACTCGTAGTCAAGGGTTCCGGACACGGGCGCGCGGATGTGCGTTACGTGGAATTTGACGCTCTCGCTGAAGGGCGCAAAGCGGTCCGCTGCCTTGAATTCCTTGAAGCAGTCTTCGAAATCCTCTCGGGTGCAGGTCAGGGGGGCGGCCTTGAACTCGTCAACAGGATAGCCCGTGGACCGTACCTCGTCGCTCAGGTCCACGTGGACCGTGCGCTCGATCGTGCCGATGGGCTTGCTGAATTCACGGGACGGATCGTTGGGCAAGGTAAACCTAAGCGTGGCGTTTTCCGCCGGGCCCCAGCCGAAATTGTCGATGTCGAAGTCCGCCTTGAATTCGGCCAGCGTCCCACAGTCGCCGAGATAGCCAATCCGCATCTGCACCATGGGTTCAAGATCCGAAGCGCTTTTTTCGACATCCAGAAACGCGTTGACGATGCGCAATGGCTGATCGGAATCGTTGCGCAGTTCGACAATCACCGGGACAGGACGGATACGCGCTGCCGTGGAAAGAAAGCCCGGGCCCAGCGGGATGTCCTCGCCGTTCTTCCAACCCAGTTCGCTGCTTGCGTATTCGAACTCCTCGTCTTCGGTCATGGCAATGTTGCCCGTGCCGCGCCATGCGTCGACAATGCGCTTGCTGTCGGGCCGGATCGCGATCTGTTCGCGGAGATTTTCGGCCGCATAGGGCACGGGAGACTCCCCCGGCTCCGGCAGGTGGGCGTAATATGTGCGGTCGACGAGCACGCCGACACGGATGTCATCGTAAGTCTGGTACTGCGCCCACAGTACGGGCGGGTAAAGCTGCTCGGCGGGTTTCAGATAGCGAATTGTCGCCGTGACCGCCTTGCCAGCGCGCCAGTTCGCCGTGAAGGGCTCGCCGGTCGCAGGATAGAGGCTGCCATCGCCATCGCGCATGCCGGCAGCGAATCGGCCCTGATAGATCGTGCCGGTGGCATCGATATAGATGCCGTCGCCGTCGGACTTGCCAAGTGCGAAGCCGCCTGAATACTGATCGCCGTTGGGCAGGAACAGGCGGCCCTGGCCGTGCATCAATCCGTCATGCCATTGACCGCTGTAGGAGACACCGGAGCGGTGGGTATATGTGCCTTTCCCTTCGGGGCGGCCATTCTTCATCTCACCCGAATAGGTCGCGACGCGCGCGGTCGTGTCATAGGCGGGGCTGCCGGCTTCGCGCCATGTCAGCGTGCCTTCGCCGGTAAGCGGTCCATCCGACGCGCGGCTTGCGGCATCGCCGTCCCAGGCCAGGTCGTAACCGTGCGCGCCAAGCGGGTCCAGGAGCTTGTAAGTCCGCCGCTCCAGGCGGTTGGTTTCATTGTCCCAGACGATCTGGGTCCATGTCCGCCCGGCTGTGGCCTTTTGAGATGGCATCGCCATATCGGAGGAGATTGCCGCGGGCGCGATGGATTCAACGTCGCCTGCGTTTGCGGGCAGAGGCGGCAGCAAAAGAGCAGCGGCCAATGCGGCCGCGCTGACCGCCATGTGGAATTTGCTTGCGCGTGAGCGTCCCGACATTGCCATTCCCCCAATCGGCTAACCACCGGCCGAAAAATCAGATACCGCGATTGCGTCCGCGCGTTCGAGCCAGGCCGTTTCATCGACATTCAAAATCTGCACGCGTCCCGCCGCTGTCGCAACCACCAGCGTAGTATTGCCGCTCCATGCGATCCAGCTTGCCGCGCGGCGGCGGCTGGCCGCCTTGCCGGCGATGGAGCGTTCCGGCACGGCGCGCGTCGTTACGAAGCGTTCGGCTTCGCCGTCATTCCAGTTCCAGACATAAAGCTTGCCGTTGGAGAGCAGCACGGCGAGTTTGCCGCCATCCGGCGAGAAGGCGACGGTCTTCACGTCGCGGTCGCCGGCATCGAATTCAAGCCGTACCGGTCCGGCAGCGCCGGTCAGGTCGTGCACGACGACGCGGGGCGCATTCGAGGCCGTGAGCCAGCGTCCATCCGGCGAGACGGACAGGCTGCCGCCGCCGATGGCATCGGGTCCGGATGCGTCCGGTCCGGCAATGACACGCGGCGTCGAGCCTTCTTCAAGCGGCCACTCCATGAGCGCGCCATTGGTCTGGCTGGTGAACAGGCGCTTGTCATCGGGATGGAAGACGACGCCGAACGGCTCGCCCTGATCGGCGGGGCCTTCGAGGCTGCGCAATGTGCCGCTGGCCGGATCGTAGAGCGCGACCGTGTTGGACTGCGCGGGAACGGCTGCGACCAGTCCGCCCTTGCCGATCGCGGTTCTGGCGACGCGGTTGCCCGCAATCGGCGTGAGCGGCAGCGGATCGCTGCTGCCGGTCTTGCCGGCCGCAAGGCCGATGCGCTCATGGATGGCTGCAACGAGACCTTCTGAGGATAGGGCAACGGAGCTGACGGCGTCCGGTTCGCCGGAGGATACCAGATGCGCGGGGGCGGCAAGTGTATCAGCCCCATCCCAGACATGGATGCCGCCGCCGTCATCCACGCCAACGATGCGGTCCGAAGCGGGATCGGCGGCAATGGCGAGCAGGGGATGCCATGTCGCCGGCTCAAGGTCGTGGCGAAGATGCGTGTCCTCGGCGAGCGACCAGAGGCGCAGGCTTGAATCCGTTGCCATGCTCGCAAGGGCGTTTCCATCGGGAGACCACGCCAGGCCGGCAATCGCGCCTGAATGGCCGAACAGCCGCTGGCCGGGTTCCTCCAGCACATCCTGCGATTTGTCCGCGGTCTCGTAGATACAGATTTCCTGCTCGTCGCAGACTATGGCAATGCGCCCGCCATCCGGCGACCAGCGCAGTGCTGTGATGGCGCCGCGCGAGACTTTCTGCGTTGCCAGCACGCCGGTGCCGATCTCAGGCGCAAGCGCGTTCGCGTCCAGCAGCGAGAGATTTCCGCTGCGCGTGCCAACGGCGATGGTCCTGTTGTCGCTGGACCACGCCAATGACAGCGGGCTTGCTTCCACCGATGACCCACCACCGGTCTGCGCGCCGGTTGCGGTGTTGTGGATGGCGATTGCACCGTCCGGCCCGGCAACGGCCAGCAGCGAGCCATCGCGGGTCAGCGCCAAGGCCTCGGGGTCCAGCGTGTCGATGACCTGATCGCGGCAGGCGGGGCGGCCGGTTTGCAACTCGCAGCGCCGGATCATCACCGAACGGTCGGTGCGCGCCATGGCGAAGACGGTTGCGTCGCCGCTGGCGGTGATTTTGTGCGGGCCGGCATAGAGCGGCTGATCGCCGGCGGGCGCAGGTACCGAAGTAATCGAGCCGCCTTTGGCGGAAATCAGCATCTCGCCGCTGGTGAGAACGGTGACCGTGCCGCCGCCGGGCAGGCCGGTGACGAAGACGGGATCATGCAGCCATTGCGGGTCCGGTGCGCCACCGATCAGCAGGTTGGACGCCGACTGGAATGCGCCTTTGGCGGAGAAGCTCCGCAAAGTGGCGCCGCGCGTTGCGATGGTGATTGTTTCCTCGTTCCAGCTGAGCGTTGTGGCATCGGCGCCCGCACCGCGCACGAGCGCGGTCAGGTTCGGCGATATCTCCATCAGGGCCGTCAGCGTGGCGGAGCGGGAATCGGGCGAGGTCTCAAGCTTGTAGCCTTCAAGGGAAAGCGCGATGGCATCCTCGATGCTGCCTTCGGCCAGCGCCAGCCGGGAGCGGGCGATTTTCTCGGCCGCCTGCGCATGGATGCGCTGGACTTCCTCTTCCTTGCGGGCGATTTCCTCGGCCTTGCGCGCCGCATCGGCCTGCAACCACAGGACGCCGGCAACGACACTCGCGGCGGCGAAAATCCCACCGGCTATGATTGCCAGCATGCGCTGGCGGCGCAGTGCGATCAGTTCGGCCTTGGCGCGCTTGTCCTCGGCATCGCGTGCGGCGGCGAGGTATTCCAGATCCGTTGGCTGCAGAAGGTCTTTCAGATCCTCGCGGCGCGCGGCGGATTCAGCGTCTTCCAGCCGCCCGGCGACATGGGCGAGCCATTGCGGGTTCTTGCCGTTGGCGGCCCAGTCGCGCGTGGCGCGGCGCACGCCCTCGATTGCGGTGAGTTCGCGCAGATCTTCTTCAAGCCAGCCTTCGAGACGGCCCCACTGGCGCAGAAGCGCCTCGTGCGCGGGCTCGATGGTCGTTTCGCGGGTGTCTGGATCGACATCGGTCGACAGCAGCCGCTCCTCGACGAGAAGCTCCATCAGCGGGCGGGCTTCGGCGGGAATTTCCGATAGGCGGGCAACGCGGCGGCGTGGCGAGCCCGTATCGGGATCGATACCGGCGAGCCATGGAATGAGCCCCCGGCGCAGGACGTTGAGCCGGGCTTCGCGGTCGGCGGGGATCGCGCCGTTTCCGTCGGCGCGTTTCAGCGCGCGTTCGACTGCGGCATTGATCGAGCCGCTGATGCCGCCGAGTTCGTTGTACTCGGCAAGGGTCAGGTCGCCGTCGTCGCCATAGTCGCTGTAGAGCCTCTCCAGCGTGAATGCGAGCAGCGGCAGGGCATCCTTGGAGCCGCCTTTCTCGATGTCGGACAGCAGCGTTTCGACAAGCGTGTCATCCAAGGCCAGCTTGCGGCCCGACAGGGTCAGCCTGCGCGCCGGACCCTGGATCACCTCGCCATAGGCGCCGCCGGGCATGGGCGGCAGCGACAGCAATTCGCTGCGGATGCCTTCGAGCGCGGCCTCGGTTTGCAGCCGCTCGTAATTGTCGGAGCGGATCGTGATCATGCCGATGACGGGAACGTCTTCCCGGTTCAGCAGGTCGCGGAAGAGTTCCAGGAAGGTGATCGCCTCATCTCGGCCTTCCGCCGCAAACAAGGCTTCGCCCTGATCGACCGGCACGATGACGGCATGACGGGCGGCGGGCTCGTCATCGCCTTTCGTCGCCGCGCGGGCTTCCGCATCGACCAGTTCGGCAAGTAATGCGGCCACCGCATCGGCGCCGCCTTCGATGGCCTTGCGAACGCTGGCGCGGTTTTTCGGCTTTCGCGCGGCGGCAAAGGCGTCGCAGAGCGCATTCAGGAGCCCGGTCTCGCCATAAAGCGCGCCACGCTCGGGCCGCACCGGCGGCAGAACCGTGAAATGGCGGTCGTCGCGCTCAAGGCGCGGCAGCAGGCCCGCGCGCATGAAGGAGGACTTGCCGCTGCCCGATGCGCCGAGAATGACCATGAGCCGCGGGGCGCCGGCATCCCTCAGCCGCCGGACAAGATCGAGGCCCGTGATGATTTGTCCGTCGCGGCCGAAGAAGATGCCCGCGTCCTCGGTATCGAGCGGGCGCAGGCCCGGGTAGGGCGAGCGGCTGGGGTCGTCTTCGGGCGGCCAGTGGAAGAAACCGGCGTCGATGCCAGAGACCTGCAGGCCGTGGCGCAGGCGTGTCAGCCCGTCGGACGCAAACTTCACCGTGACCGGTTTCTTGTCGACCTCGACGCCGATCTGCTCGGAGGGTCCCGGCGCGGTCAGATCGACAAGCTGGTATTCGGCGGTCATCTCCACCGGCAGGGCGGAAATATCGGTCTTTTCCGCCAGCACACCCATGATGCGCTTGTTCATCTGCTTGGCGAGCAGGAATTCGGCAAGGCACCACTTGGATTTGACCCATGCTGGCGACAGCATGAACACCACAACTTCGCAGCGGCTTGCCGCCGATTTCAGCGCGTTCTGCCAGCGTTCGCCGGCGATCAGCCCGCGCTGCGGGTCGATGTCGAGGAAGACATCGTCCCAGCCCTGTTCGCCAAGCCATTTGGCAATGGCGAGCGCTTCGGCATTGTTCGCGCTGGAATGGCTGATGAAGATACGCGCCATGAAGTGAGTGTGCTTGTCCGGTGGAGTCTGTCAGATGATGATTAGTTCGGTGTGAGTTCGCCGATGCCGCGGATCAGGCTGTAATCGGCGTTCCCGGCGGAAATGAAACCCCATTTACCGTTTTCTTTTGCGGGGGCGAGACCTTCCTGAAAACCGAAGACATCCTCATATTGCGGCTCGACAAAGATGCTGATCTTGCCGCTGTCATCGATCTGCGCGAAGCCGAATTTGCCGTCCTTTTTGATGGTGGCGTAGCCTTCGCGGAAGGAGTAGGCGGCGTCGAATACCGGCGGATAGGCCGTCTTGCCCGCCTTGTCTATGTAGCCCCATTTGCCACCGGCTGCGGCGGGCGCCACGCCCTGTGAGAAATCACGTGCGCCGTCGAGACCGAGGTTGATAACGGTCTTGGCTTCCTTGTCGAAGAAACCCCACTTCTTGCCGTTGCTGCCGGCGGCAAGCCCTTCGCTGAACGCGCGGCCGCCGGTGATCGCGCCGCCGTTGAAGAGCAGCTGGCCCTTTGCGTCCATGTAAATCGTGCCGTTCTTGGTGCGGGCGGTGGCGAAGCCTTCGGAGAAGGGCGAGAAACTTTCGATCTCCTGTTGCGGCAGGTCCCATGTTTCCCGGGTTGCGCCGCGCGGGTCGAGAATGAACCAGAGTTCGCCGTCGTAGTATTCCTTCTTGATCTTGACCACCGATAGTCCATCGACGCGATCGGTCGCCTCGATATAGGTTTCGTCGGATTCCCGGTCGCCGTTGCGCTTGATGTAGAACCAGCCGGCATCGTCCTTGCGGACGCGGGCGACGCCGTCGCTGAAGCCGCGGATTTCGGCGAATTGGGGTTCGATCACGAGCTCACCGGACGTTGAAATGTAGCCCCACTGCCCGCCGCGTTTGACGCCGAAACGACCATCGCCGCCACGATAGACGCTGTCGTATTGCGGTTTGACGACCCAGTTTCCGGTTCTGTCAACAAATCCCCAAAGTCCTCCCTGCTGAGCGGGCGCAAGGCCTTCGTGAAAATGGCCGACAGCGTCATATTGCGGCTGAATGGCGAAATTTTGCGCCATTGAAGGGGAAACCATGGCGAAGGGCACCAGAAATGCGGCGCAAATCGACAGTTCTTTCAATGCACGCGAAAAGCGATTGAATCCATTTGCCATGAACGTCATGCGCGCATCCTCCGAATTTACTCAACGGCAAGTGACCTTGTTTCGCCTAACCATCGGATATTAACAAGGAATTTGTTCAAGGATGAGGTCTTTCATTTGCAATTTTAACCATGTCCTAATCGCTATACGCAAAACTCCGGCGATGGGCGGTTGCGACCGTCGTCCGATTGAGTCTTGTGGATGCCTCGCGAGAAAAGCGACAAGAAGACGGGATCATTTGTTTCGGCTGCCTTTGGCAGCCGGATGTGCCGTCTTGTCGGTGTTTGCGTCTTCCTGGCTCTGGTTGCCATGGACGTGGCGTTCGTTTTTCCCAACTACGGCTATCATAAACAGGAAATGCTCTCTTCGCTGGAAACGCGCGTGAGAGATCTTGTTGCCGGCGCGCTCGACAGCCGCGCCGATCACGATCTCTTCGACATGAAGGGAATGGGTGAGAACCTGGTCCGCGCGACACCGGTGAAGGGTGGCCGGATCGTGGATGCCATAGGCCAGGAGCTTGACGTTTTCGGCAACGCGCCCGTCATGACCTGGGAAAAAGCCCGCAAGATGGTCCGGCCTGTCAAGTTTTCGATGGACGACAAGAGCTTCGAAATTTACCTGAGCGCGGACGCCATGCGTCTCGATCACGGGCTCATCCTGCGCTACGACGCGACTGCCAGTCACAATGCCATTCTCGAGGATCTTTACACCGAGGCGGCGTTCGGACTTCTCATCGCGGGCGGGGTGGCGCTTGTCACCATGTTGCTGCTTGGCAGGCTTGTTGTTCTGCCGCTTCGTTCGATCACGATGGCGATCGAGGAATCCTTCAACGATTCCGGTCCCGGCGAAGGCAAGATCGTGGTCGAGGGCGTAACCGGCGCCGAGATGATCCGGCTTTGCGATGCCGTGAACGATCTGATGTTCATCGCCTCGGCCACGGCAGAGGATGGTTTCGGCGGTGGCGATTCGAGCATCGAGGAACTGCCGATGCCTGCCGTCATGCTGTCGGAGCACGGCTATGTGACGGCGGCAAATCCTCATATCCTGGCCCTGTTCGGTGTCGACAGCGATGTCGAGCTTTCCGCCGCGATCGACAAGGGCGCTTTGAAGATCGAAGGGCAGGCCTGTTCAGGAAAGCAGCTTGCGGCGCAGGGGGACATCGATACGACCTGCGAGGTCGTCGTCGGCAAGAAGCGTATTCCCTGCCTTTTCTCCGCAGCCGAGCTTAAGCGCCCTGACGGATCCAGCCGCGGCTTTACGGTTCTGATTACGGATGTCTCGGAAATGGTTTCCGAAATGCGGGCGGAAACCGAACGCAGCGCCGAGATCACCAGCAAACTGAACGAAGCGAAGCACCGGATCTCCGATTACAAGCAGCTGTTCGACGCCTGTATGATCCTGCTCGACAGTTCGGCTTCCGAACCCGAGAGCGAACCTGTCAGCATCATGTCGGAAATGCTGATCACTTCATGGCTGAGCGAAATGGTCGGGCGCGAAGGGATCACCCAGAACAACGTGCGGCACAATTCACTGCCGCCGCTTCATGGTTGCGCGTCGTCGCTGCGCAAGGTGTTCCGTTTTGCCTTGTCGGCCCTATGGTCAAGGTCTCTGCAGGAACTCCCGATCATCTACATCCAGGGCACGATCGTTGAACAGAAATACGCCCAGTTCGTTTTCCGCGAGATCAAGGAAACCGACGAGAGCAAACCGCTTCATGCCGGTGACAGCGCCGAAGCTCCTGTGCTGATCGCAGCATTGAGCAGGGTCATCTCCAAGTCCCGCGGCACTTTCGTGCGCGCCGCCGGCGGGCCCGACTCCGATCTCAACGAACTGGTCATCAAGCTGCCGCTCGATCCCGACACAATCGTTTCGAACAAGAAGCCCGAACAAGCGAGCAGCGAAGCGGCCTGAGCCGGTTTTGAACATCCTCCCTTTGCGCTCTTTGCGCGAACGCGTTATGACTCGGCTGCTTCAAAGGCTGGGAACACATACTGCCGCCGTGATGCGGGTTTCTATCCGCTCATCATAAGGTTTCCTTTGCCCGACGTGTCGTTCATGCCGGTTGTCATTACATGGCCGGTCGAACCAGGAGAGGCTGTCCGTCCGTGCCGTCGTTCATGTCGAAGACAATCCGCTGTGCGTTTACGGCGATCATGGCCATGTTCGTGTTCGCGGCATTCACCACGGCGAGCACGCCATCGCACGCCGGGCCGGCCATTCTGGTTGATGCGGACAGTGGCGAGGTGCTCTTTGCGAACAGGGCATTCGACCGCTGGCATCCGGCTTCGATCACCAAGCTGCTCACCGCCTATGTCGCCTTTTCGGCGATTAGGTCGGGTCAGTTGCAGCCCGACTCGCCGGTGCAGATTTCGCAGAACGCCTTGTCGAACCCGCCGAGCAAGATGGGTTTCCCGGTGGGGACGCGAATCACGCTGTCCAGCGCCCTGAAGATGCTGATCGTCAAGTCGGCCAACGACATCGCGGTCGCTATCGGCGAGACGGTTGCCGGCAGCGAGCCGGAATTCGTGTCACTGATGAATTCCACGGCGCAGCGGCTGGGCATGACATCGTCGCGTTTCGTCAATCCGCACGGGCTTCATGACCGGGGGCAATATACGACGGCGCGCGACATGGCGGTTCTGGCGCGCGCCATCCTGCGGGAGTTCCCGGAATATCAGTGGTTGTTCTCGATAGCGGGCATCAAGGTCGGCAAGAGGGTTCTGCGCACCCATAACCGGCTGATTGGCCGTTATCCCGGTGCGACGGGCATGAAGACCGGCTATATCTGCGCCGGCGGATACAACCTCGTGGCCTCGGCCAAGCGCGGCAACAAGCATCTGATCGCGGTGGTGCTCGGCGCGCCGAACGGGTCATACCGGGCCCTGGTCGCTGCGCACATTCTTGAAAACGGTTTCGACAGGTCGCGCGGCTTTTTCAGCGGCAGACCGACAATGATCGAATCCTTCCGGGGCTCCGGCAGGGCTCCGGTCGACATGCGCCCCTATGTGTGCGGCGCTAGGTCGAAGCGGCAGCCGATACCGCAGGAGATCGCTTCATACGGGTTCAATGTTCCGATCGTCGATATCGGCGATGATCCCGATGATGAAGATGGAAACCCGGCGTTCGATCCGGTCTCGCGCCGGGGCGCTTCGGCGATCCAGGTGAGCGCCGGCGGGCGCAACAGCCGGGCGGAGCGCATCGCCGCCTATCTGTCGGGGCCGCGCAAGGGCAGCCCGGTCAGCGCCAATGGTCTTTTGCCCAAGGACGAGCTGGCGACAATGTCGATGCCGCGCACGATCCCTGCTCCGCCAAGGCGTCCCGCTTACGCAAGCGTTGCGCCTGCGCAGGCCCCGCAGCCGGCGCCCGTGGTTCAGAGCGGGGTTGAGCTCAGGGTTACCGATCCGACCGTGGCCGGGATGACCGTGCCTATGCCGCGCCGCAATCCTGGCCGGTAGTCCCCGTTTGGGGCTTTAAACCTCAAGCCGGATTGCGGTCCTGGCTGCGTATCGTGAAGACGAGGCGCTCGCCGTCGCGGCCGCTGGATACAAGTTCGTGACCTGATTCCGAACAGAAATGCGGGATGTCGATGGCGGCGGCAGGGTCGGTCGCGATGACCACGAGCAATTCCCCCGCGGGCACCGACTGAAGCGCCTTGCGCGCCTTGAGAACGGGCAAGGGACACAACAGCCCCGTCACATCCAGTTCCCGCGTCGTCGTCATGGCGTGCTCCGTTACGAATTGCGCTGGTGCGGATACGGCATCTTGCCTTGTCGCGCAAGGCGCGCTTTTCTGGTGCCTGCGGCATTTCACATCATACAAGCAACAGGAAATGCCATCAGCGGAGAGATGTCTCCGGTGATCGGGGCTGCGGCAAGTTGGCTGGGCAGCCGGGAGGGAAAGCATGGGTCTGATCGAGCGCCTGGGGAGCGAGATCACCTATTTCCGCTGTGCGATGCGAACGCTCAAGCGGGTGTCGAACATTGCGCGCAATCCAACCCACAGTATTTCCGACATGCTCGATGAGCTGGCGCAGAAATACGGTAACCGCACGGCATTGATCGGCGGGGGGTACAGCTACACCTACGGAATGCTGAATGCGCGGGCCAATCAATATGCGCACTGGGCCCAGAGTATCGGCATACAGCGCGGCGACAGCATATCCCTGATGATGGGTAACTGTCCGGAGTACCTGGCGATCTGGTTCGGACTGGTGCGGGCCGGTGCGCGGGTTGCGCTGCTGAACACAAACCTGACAGGCCATTCTCTCGCCCACTGCATGAATATCGTGCCTTGCAAGAACACCATTTTCGCGGCCGAGTTCCTGGATGTCTTCAACGCGCTCAAGCCGCATCTTGCCGCGCAACCGCAATTGTGGGTCGCCGGGCACAGCGGTGGGCAGGGCCATTCGCTCTACGATGCGGTTTCGCAGATGCCGCCGGTGCCTTTGCCGCCGAAGCGCAAACCGAAGCTGACGATCGAAGACCCGGCCCTGTACATCTACACCAGCGGCACGACGGGTTTGCCGAAGGCCGCGATCATCAATCACTATCGCGTTCAGGCAATCATGAACGGCTTTTCCGCCATCTGCGATGCGCAAGCCGACGACCGGATTTATGTGGCGCAGCCGCTCTACCACACGGCGGGGGGCGTGCTGGCTGTCGGTATCACGCTGACGGCCGGTGGATCGGTCGTGATTCGCGACAAGTTTTCCGCCCGCCATTTCTGGGACGATATCGTCGAGCACGAATGCACCGCGTTCCAGTATATTGGCGAATTGTGCCGTTACCTGCTCAATGCGCCGACCAGCGAAAACGAGACGCGGCACAATCTGCGTTTCTGCAACGGAAACGGATTGCGGCCCGACATATGGATGAACTTCAAGACCCGGTTCCGGATTCCGAAAATCATCGAGTGGTATGCCGCGACCGAAGGCAACGTGACGATGTTCAACCTCGACGGAAAGCCGGGTTCGGTCGGGCGGATTCCGAAATGGCTCGAACACAGGTTCGTCACCAAGATTGTCCGGTTCGATGTGGCGACGGAGCAGCCGATGCGCGGCGCTGACGGGCGGTGCATCGAGTGCGAATACGACGAGGTGGGCGAGGCGATCGGCAAGATCGTGATTGATCCCGACAAGCCGGCCCAGCGGTTCGACGGATATTCGGACAAGCAGGCAACGGAGAAGAAAATCCTGCACAACGTCTTCCAGGAAGGCGATGCCTGGTTCCGGACCGGCGATCTCATGCGCAAGGATTCGCTCGGTTACTTCTATTTTGTCGACCGTATCGGCGACACGTTCCGCTGGAAGGAAGAGAATGTATCGACCTCCGAGGTGGAGGAGGTGATATCGGTTTTTCCGGGCGTGCGTGAAGTGAATGTCTACGGTGTCGAGATTCCGCTTCACAACGGGCGTGCGGGCATGGCCGCCATCGTCAGCGATGAGGGGCTCGACCTGGCGGCGCTGCACACGCACCTTCAACAGCAACTGCCGTCCTATGCGCGCCCGGTTTTCCTGCGCATCCAGCGCGCACTCGACATCACCAGCACCTTCAAGGTCAAGAAAGTCGATTTGCGCAACCAGGGGTTCGATCCGCGGCGGTGCGGCGACCCGGTTTATTTCAACAATCCCGAATCGATTGCCTTCGAGCCGCTTGATCTCAACCTGTTCAAGAAGATCGAAGTCGGCGATTTCAGACTCTGAGAGGAGACGCATTGGCTGATCCCAATCACGTTCTGTCCTTCTGGTGGAAAGCCGGGCCGCAGGCATGGTTCAGCGGCGATGCGTCCTTCGACGAGGCATGCCGCGAACACTGCGGCGATGCTTTTGAGGCCGCGCGCGCGGGCGGGCTGGAAAGCTGGCGCGATGCGCCGCATGCGATGCTGGCGCTGATACTCCTGCTGGACCAGATGCCGCGCAACATGTTCCGCGATACGCCGCGCATGTTCGAGACCGACAGCCAGGCATTGCTGCTGGCGGAGGAATCGCTGGCGCGGGAATATCATCTCGCCTACCCGCATCCGGCGCGGCGGTTCTTCTACATGCCGTTCATGCATGCCGAGAATCTGGCCGCGCAAACCCGCTGTATCGATCTGTGCCGGGCCGATGGCGACAGTGACGGGTACCACTATGCGCTTGTGCATATGGACCCGATCCGCCGTTTCGGACGCTTCCCGCACCGCAATGCGATCCTTGGCCGGGCATCGAGTCCGCAGGAAGAGGCCTATCTGAACTCCGGCGGATTTGGCGGATAGAAGGCGGGTGGGAAAAACGAAAACGCCCGGCCTTTCAGCCGGGCGCTGTCATCCTTGAAGAATTGCGCGGGGATCAGGCTGCGGCAACCTCCTGGAGGAAGTTGTCGACTGATCCCTTCAGCCGGACCGTCAGTTCGGCGACTTCCTGAGTTGCGGCGGCAACCTGACTTGCCGACTGGCTGGTTTCGCTGGAGCCACCGGTCACGCCGGCGACGTTTTCAGCGACGACCTGTGTGCCGTTGGAGGCTTCCTGAACGTTGCGGCTGATCTCGACGGTTGCGGAGCCCTGCTCACGCACGGCAGCGGCGATGGAGGTGGTGAACTCTTCCACTTCGGCCATGATCTGCGCGATCTCGGCGATAGATGACACGGCATCGGTGGTCGATCCCTGAATACCCGCGATCTGCTGGGCGATTTCCTCGGTTGCCTTGGCGGTCTGGTTGGCGAGGGACTTCACTTCCGCAGCGACAACCGCGAAACCCTTGCCCTGCTCGCCGGCGCGGGCGGCCTCAATGGTCGCGTTCAGCGCCAGCAGGTTGGTCTGCTCGGCAATGTCCGAGATGAGGCCGACGACATCGCCGATCTTCTGCGCCGCATCGGCAAGTGCGCCAACCTGTTCGTTGGTGGAGGTCGCCCGGTTGGCCGCGCGTTTGACCGTTTCGCTGGTTTGGCCGACCTGCCGGTCGATTTCGTTGATGGATGAAGTCAGTTCCTCGGCTGCCGACGCAACGGTTTGGACATTGGTGGAGGCTTCCTCGGAGGCGGCCGCGGCGGAGGACGCCTGGCGGTTGGTCGCCTCGGCGATGGATGACAGCGAACCCGCTGTCGACTCCATCTCGGTGGTTGCCGCTGCAACCTGGTCCAGGGCGGAAGCGACTTCTGAACGGAAGTTCGCGATCAGGGCGTCGACTTTGCGCTGGCGCTCCTCGCGTGACTTGCGATCCTGCGCGCTCATGCCCTCGAGGCGTTCGCGTTCGACGGCATTGTCGCGGAACACACTGACGGTGCGGGCGATCTGGCCTATTTCGTCGCCGCGCTCGGCATAAGGAACATCGATGTCCGTTTCATTGTTCGCAAGTTTGGACATCACGCCGGACAAGGTCCGGATCGGGCTCAGCATGCGGCGGAAGGCGAACAGCCCGATCAGGGCCGCCATGATGATCAGCACGAGTGCCGCAGTCGCGATGCTGAAGCGTACGTCGTTGATGCGACCGGCAAGCCTGTCTTTCTGCACGCCGGCATAGAGGATGCCGATGACCTTGTTGTCGCCGTTGAAGATCGGCTTGTAGATCGTGTAGTAGGGCAGGCCGAGGATGACGGCTTCGCCGAGGAAGGTCTCCCCCTTGGTGACGACGGGGTAGACAGCGCCGTTCTGACCAAGTTGGGTTCCCACGGCGCGCGAACCATCCGGTTTCACAATGTTGGTCGTGCGGCGCCAGAAGTCCTTGCTCTCCTCATCCCAGACGAAGACCGTCGCGGTTTCGCCGGTGATCTGTCCGACCTTGTCGATCATGTTGTGGGATAGAAAGCCGGGAATCGAATCGACCGACAGGCGATCGACATTACCGTCGTCCTTCCAGGTCACCTTCAGCCCGATGATCGCGGTATGCATGATGGAGGCAGCGATACGCAGGTTCTTCTCCTGACGCTCGATGACTTCGTTCGCAATGCTCCTCTGCATCATGGTCTGAACGACCATGGCGAGCGCGATGATGGTGACGGCAGTGATGGCCACCACAAGCGCGGATGCTTTCCAGCTCAGCGAAAGCCGGGAAAGGGAACCGGACAGCTTCTTCATGTAATCCCCCGATAGGACAGCCCAGAAAATATTTGCCGGGATTGTGGAGGGATATGGTTAAGGAAGTAATTCACATAATTTTCCCGATATAAATTTCCCCTTCAATTCCAAATTGTCTTTCTGTTCTTGATACAAAGATTGGCTGCCGGCTTTGCGCCGTATCCCGAACCCCCCTGAAAATTCACCTTGCCGGGGCCTTGTCACGTCCGTTGTGCCGCTGCGCTTTGCCGTCCCGGAAACCACTGTTAGGTTGCCGCGGGTATCTCTCATGAGTCAGAACCTGATGAAGAGCTTTGGACTGGATGGTGCGGGTGTGAACGTGAGCGCGGAACAAATCCGCACCGAGCGTGTGACATGGAAAGAGTTGCCCCGGCATTGCGATGCCTGGGGAACGCTGGCCGGCAAGGCCGCGACCCCCAATGTCTTCAATGATCCGGCTTTCGCCATCCCCGCCGCGCAAGCGCTGGGTGCTGACGAACAGCTTCACGCCATCCTTGCCTGGTCGGGAGACGAACTCGTCGGCTTTATGCCCTTCCGGCGCGTCAACCGGTGGGGCGTACCGTTCCCGGTCGTCGAGGTCTGGGCACATGCCTATGCGCCATCCTGCCTGCCCCTCATCGCGAAGGATTGCGCCGAAGCCGTAACGATCGCGCTGATCGACGCGGTCACGGCGGACAGGGAGTTGCCCGGCATTGTCATGATGCCAAGCCTTTCGCTCGATACACCGTTTGCCGCGGCGCTGCTGTCGGTGCGCAAGCCGCTTTACGTTCATGGCGGCCATCAGCGCGCCGTTGCACGCAGCGACCTCGATGGCGATGCTTACCTTCAGGAGACCATCAAGGGATCGCGGCGCAAGCGCCTTCGTCAGCAGCTTTCCGGCTTGAGGAAAGAAGGCGATGTCGTCTTCGATCTTGCCGGTGATTCAGCCGGCGTCGCGGCGGCTCTGGATGTCTTTCTGACGCTTGAAGCCTCCGGCTGGAAGGGCAAGGCTGGCAGCGCGCTGCAAAGCGACGAGGCGATCTCCGCGTTTACCCGCGATGCGGTAACGGCCCTTGCGGTCCAGGGCAAGGCGCAGATCATGACCATGACCGCATCGGGCAAACCGATTGCTTCGCTCATCGTGTTCGTGGAACCGGGCACGGCATGGCTGTGGAAGATTGCCTATGACGAAGATTTCGCGCGTCATTCGCCGGGCAAACATGTGCTTATGGAAGCGGTCCGGCTGCTTTTGAATGCGCAGCCGGGCCTGTTCATCGATTCCTGCGCGACACCGGATCACCCTCTGGCCGACATGATTCTGGGCGAGCGCATGGCGATGGGAGATGTGGTGGTGTCCGCAGGCGGGCGCGCGGGTCCCGCGTTCCGCACGGCCAATCTGCTGGAGCGTTTGCGGGGCCGCGCCCGCGCGCTCAAACATCGCCTCAAGGGTTAGGCCGTGGCCTAGGCTTCCTCACGCAGCAGCCGGCGGATCACCTTGCCGGTCGTGGTCAGGGGGAGCGCATTGCGGAAAGTGATTTCGCGCGGGTATTCGTGCGCGGCGAGGCGCTGGCGAACCCAGGCCTGAATCTCCGAAGCCAGTTCGTCCGACGGCTTATGGCCGGGTTTGAGGACGATGAACGCCTTGACGATCTCGGTGCGCACCGGGTCCGGTTTGCCGACGGCGGCGGCAAGGGCCACGGCTGGATGGGTCAGCAGGCAGTCCTCCACTTCGCCGGGACCGATGCGGTAGCCCGATGACGTGATCACGTCGTCGTCACGGCCGACGAAGAAAATGTAACCGTCATCATCGCTCATGCCCTGATCACCGGTCAGCATCCAGTCGCCGATGAACTTGGCTTCGGTCGCTTCGGGGTTGTCCCAGTACTGGAGGAACATCACCGGATCGGGACGGCGCACCGCGATCTGGCCGGTTTTACCGGCAGGTAGTACGTCGCCGTCGGCGCCGACGATTGCCACCTCGTGGCCGGGAACCGTCTTGCCGATAGCGCCTGAGCGGCTGACGCCGATTTCCGCGCATGAGGAGAGCACCAGATTGCATTCGGTCTGGCCATAGAACTCGTTGATCGTCAGGCCAAGCTCGGCGCGGGCCCAGTCGTAGGTTTCACGTCCCAGCGATTCACCTCCCGAACCGACTGTTCGCAGATTGAGCTTGTAGCGGGCTGAAGGGTTTTCCACCGCGCGCATCATTTTCAGCGCCGTTGGCGGGATGAAAGCGTTGCGCACCCGCATCTGTTCCATCAGCGCGAAGGCCGCTTCGGGGTCGAACTTCTCCCAGCGCGCCGCAACGACGGGGACGCCGAGCAGCAATCCGGGCAAAAGGATGTTCAGCAATCCGCCGGCCCATGCCCAGTCAGCCGGGGTCCAGAGGATGTCTCCCTCCTGCGGCAGAAATTCATGCGTCATCTGTACGCCGGGAATATGCCCGAGCAGCACGCGGTGCCCATGCAGAGCGCCTTTTGCCTGACCGGTCGTTCCGGAGGTGTAGATCATCAGGGCCGGATCGTCGGGCCCGGTGTCGGCTGGGGTAAAATTCTCACTGCCTTTGGTTATGAGATCGTCGAAGGCAACCGCACGGCCTGACGCGCCGTCTGTGGACACGATCAGCTTCAGGCCGTCGGGGAGGGTTTCGATCTCCCGGAGCCGCTCCAGCCCCTGAGCACAGGTGATCACGCATTTCGCGCCTGAATTCTCCAGGCGGTAGGCAAGGGCATCGGGGCCGAACAGTAGCGCCAGCGGCACGGCGATGGCGCCGAGCTTGTAGACGGCGGCGTGGGAAATCGGCGTTTGCGGGCATTGCGGCAGCAGGATCGCGACGCGGTCGCCCGCAGCAATGCCGGCGGCGGCAAGCGATGACGCCAGCCGCGACGAGCGGTTGGCAAGCTCGCCGTAGGTGACCTGCTCTACCCCGCCGTCCGCGAGGCGGTTCAGGATCGCAACGCGGTCAGGCGCCTTCGTGGCCCATGCATCGGTCGTTGCCACGCCAATATTGAAGCGTTCGGGTATCCGCCAGCGAAAGCCGGAAACAAGATCGGAGTAAGTCTGGGCCCGCTGCAGCATCGCGGTGAGAACGCCTATTTCGGCTGCGCCATGACAAGCACCCAATAGACCCTGTATCTCGTATTGGGAGCGTATGCGGCGGCGATGCCCATGTCGGTGGCGTTTTTCATCAGCATGGTCTTGCGATGGGGCGGGCTGTCGCGCCAGCCGGAGAAGGCCTCGGCGAAGGTGTGATAGCCGGCGGTTACGGATTCCTCCACATCGGCGGCCTGGTAACCCGCCGATTGCAGGCGCGCATTCAGCTTGCCGTCCGGCTGAACGTTGCGGTTGGTTTTGGCATTGCTGGCGAGAGATGCCGCATAGCCCTTGGCAAGGCTCATCAGCGCCGGATTGAGGCTGACCGCACCAACGCCCTGGGACTGCCGGTAACTGTTGATCAGGTTGAGCGCATTATTGGGGTCCAGCTGACCGCCGGAGCGGGCAAGATTCTGGTAGAAGGCCGGTCGTGGCTGGGTATCCGCGCAGGCCGCGAGGGTCGCGCCAAAAGCCATTACAGCGAGCGCCTTGCGGAAACACCGCACCAGGACATCAATTCGCAACATGGAAATTCCTCAACCTTCGATGGCGCTACGTCAGGTTTTCTTGCGCGATCCCGGCGTGCTGGTCGCGACGCTGACATCACCGCGAACATGAATGTCGCTTTGCGGGAAGGGAATCTCGATACCCTCGTCCCTGAAGCGCTTAAGGATCGCATAGCGCAAATCGCTGCTCACGGACAGGATATTGTCGACATTGGCGAGATAGGCATAAAGGCGGAAGTCCAGCGAGCTTGCGCCAAAATCGACGAAGTAGGCCGCAGGTTCGGGAAAAGCCAACACGCCGGGATGGGCCTTGGCGATCTCGATGAGAATGTCATGAACCTTGTCCGCATCGCTGTCATAGCTGACGCCGATATTGATCGTGGCGCGGCCGGTGCGGTCCACCAGCATCATGTTCTTCACTTGCCCCGAAATCAGATCGGAGTTGGGAACGATGACAGTGGCGCGGTCGAAGGTCTGGATTTCGGTGGCGCGCACACTGATGCGCCGGACGTTGCCCTGCTCGCCGCCGACCTGAATCCAGTCGCCAACCTTGACCGGGCGTTCGGCCAGCAGGATCAGGCCGGAGACAAAGTTGTTCACGATGGACTGAAGGCCAAAACCGATACCCAGTGAAAGGGCGCCGGCGACAATGGCGAGGTTTGCAAGGTCAAAGCCTGCAAAAGAGACCGCGACGGCTGCCGCAATGACGACGCCGACATAACCAAGGGCTGTCGATACCGAAGACTTCAGGCCGACATCCAGATTGGTGCGGGGCAGGTATTTGTTGTCGAGCCAGTTGCGGATGGCGCGGGTTGCGACAAGCCCGACCGCGAATACCGTGATCGCCGAAAGAATGACCGACGGCGAAATGTTGATTTCGCCAACCTGCACACCGAAGAAAGCGCTGCGTACCCAATTGCTCCACTGCCAGGTGTCGAAGCCCCACGGCACCATGACCAGTACGGCGGTGGTTATGATGAGGAAGAGCCGGAACAGACCGCTGATGACGACGATCAGCTGATCCATCGCCGAGCGTGAAAATCCGAAGTTGCGGGCAAGCGCCTGCGTCGGGCCGTGGGTGTCGTTGATCAGGACGGTGGAAAGCTCATCCGTGAAAATGATCAGGATGGCCGCCAGGGTCACGATGGCTGATGCCAGGGCAACATGCGTTGAGCTGTATGAGGCGAGAGCCACATATCCGGTTAGTCCGCTGGCGGCGATGCCAAGGAACAGGAACCAGTAGAGAATCCTCAGCCAGGTCCATGGCTTCGCCACTGTCTCGGCATTTGCGGTTCCAAACAAATCCGCATCGCCGGATTCAGTCGGCTCTGAACGCGCTTGCACGATGAGGCGCAAAGCGGCGATGCCGAGGAAGGCGAAGATGACCGCGAACCAGCCGCTGCGGGCAATGTCGATCTGCAATGGTGCGGCTACAAGGTTGAACGCCTTGTCGAGAAACTTGTCCAGGCCGACGAGCGCCGACATCACGAGCAGGACGCGTATCAGATTGAGCGCAGCGTCCTGCTGCATCTTGAAAAGCCGCCAGGAAGGAACGCGCGGCGCAAGCACCGCGATGATCACCGCGCGCAGAAACAGATAGAAACCGAGGCCGGCGGTGGCGCTGCTTACCAGGGCAAGCAGCCGGTCAGGCAGAAAGCCCGAAGTCCTGACGGCGACAAGCACCATGAACAGGGAAATCAGCGGCACCAATGCGTCAATGATGACGAGCCAGGTCGCGCCGGCGAATTTTTCCAGCCGCCCGGGTTCTGAATCGCGCGGGACGCGGCGGTAAAGCTGGGCAAGTTTCCTGCGGCCGCCGATCAGTATGGCGATACTGACGCCAATCGCGATCACGATGATCGAAAGCCGGAAATTTATGCCCGCCGCAGGCCGGTCCTCTGATGGCGTCACGTTGGTCAGGGTTGCCCGCACACCCTCCGTCATGAGCAAGCCGAAGCGCCCCAGAACCTGCGGGAACTGCACGAAGACATCGCGTAGCAGAGTTGGATCATAGGGGGGCTGGTTGCGTTCGGTCAGCCGTGCCGCGAAACGGTCGCGCCGGCGCTCGGAAATGCGTGCCTCAAGCTGCTCGGCCTGAACCTGTATGACCTTGGCCTGGGTGAGAACGCCGCGAACATCCGCCAGCGCCGCGTTCAGGGCTTCGCGTTCGGCCTGTACGGCGGGCGCTTCGGCAGGAGCGCCGTTTGCGGGCGCTTCGCCCAACTGGGCAATGCGCTCCTCGATGATCCGTACACGGTCCTGGAGAAGCGCGATGATCGCGGGCGCTTCGTTGCGGATCGGCTCCATCTCCCGCCGCAGGTCTGCCAGTTCCTTGTCGTTGTCGGAATCCCTGCGCAGTGCCGCTTCGATCCGGTCGACAGAGGCCTTCCATGCGTTGACCTTGTCGCGCTGTTCATCGATCTGGGCGGCGGCAATTCTCGCAGGCTTGGCCGGGGCGGATTCCGTCCGGCTTTCCAGCTTGCTCTCCTGCGTGCCTGTGCCTGCGGTTTCCGATTCCACATCGCCGCCGCTCTGGCTGTCGGCGGGCTGCGATGCCGCTCCGGGTTGCGCCGGTGACGGGGCAGGCTGCTGCGTTGCCTGGTCCTGCGCCTGCGCCTGCCATGGCCCGGCTGCCGTCAGTCCAAGCATGGCCAGCAGCAGGATTGCGCAAAGACGCTTTCCGAGCTTGCGGGGGAGAGAAAGAGGTCTTGCGGTCATGCGAAACGGAACACCCGGCTTATGTATCCTGGTCCGGGGTCCCAGCCCCGGTGGACATGATCTACGTGATTTGACCCACCAAAGCGAATTTTTCGAGGCACGCAGCGCCGCCATTTCGCCATGTTGATCGTGCCATGATGTGTGTGCTGGGCGGGGCGTTAAGTGCGTTCTGCACGGCTGGGATGTCTTTTTTCCAAGACTGTGACGCCGCGAGCGGATATATGATCCGTTTTGGAACGTCTTTTTAACGCAACTGCCACTAGCAAGAGTGCCGTGAGCTTGAGGCCAGATATCAGCCGGCGTCATGAAAGCCGGGAAAAGAGCAGCGTTTCGCGCTGGCGCGATGTCGTCGCCGGCACGTTCTCTGTTGTGCTGGCAGCCGGGCTGGTTGCGGGCTGTGCTTCGCTTGATGGCGGTTCTTCGGGGTTTCTCGCCGGCGCCGTCGGAGAGAGGCAGGAAGCGCGCATCGGGGCCCGGGAAAATCCCAAGGTTCTGGCGGCGTTTGGCGGCAGCTACACGAGTGGCAATATCGACAGGTACGTCGATGAAGTGGCGGCCAAGCTGGCACAGAACGCCGCTTCCGGGCCCGGCAACTACCGAATCACCGTTCTCAATTCTCCGAGCATCAACGCCTTCTCGCTTCCGGGCGGATATATTTATGTCACGCGCGGGCTCATGGCGCTTGCCAACAGCGAGGCCGAGCTTGCCGCGGTTATTGCCCATGAGATGGGTCATATCGATGCCCGCCATGCGTTGCAGCGCGAACAGCAAGTGGTTCAGGCCAGCGCCGCCGGCAAGGTCATCGCCGACATGACCCGGGGACCGGGAAGCAGTTCCGAGGCTCTAAGCTACGCGAAAAAGCAGATCGCGCAGTTTTCCCGGCAGCAGGAATTCGAAGCCGATGCAATCGGCATCAGGATCATGGCCAAGTCCGGATATGATCCGCGCGCGGCTGTTTCATTCCTGACGTCGCTGGAACGGCAGACGGCTCTGCATTCGCGCATGATGAACCGCAAGTACGATCCCAGCCGGGTCGATTTGACATCGACGCACCCGACAACGCCGGAACGGATTGCCGCGGCCAAGCGGGACGCAAACGTTCTGGTGCCGGCCGATGGCGGGCAGCGCAACAGCGATGCCTATCTTTCCGCGATCGAGGGTATTCTCTACGGCGACGATCCCAGTGAAGGCTATGTGCGTGACCGCACGTTCCTGCACCCGCGGCTTGGAATCACGTTCACGATGCCCGAAGGCTACGGCGTGCAGAACGCGCCCAATGCCGTGGTCGGGTTTGCGCCTGACGGGGCGATCCTGCGGTTCGACGGTGTCGATGTGCCGCGTGGAACGAGCCTTGTGCGGCATTTGGAGCATAATTCGGTTCGCGGCGGCTCGGTCAGTTCGGTCAGCCAGGGAACCGTCAATGGGCGCGAGGCCGCCTTTGCCGTTGCGACGGCGGATCAGTGGCAGTTCCGCATCGCCCTTATTCGCGGGCGTGACAACATGGTCTACCGGTTCATCCACGCCACGCAGAATCCCGGTGCCGATGACGAGGCGGAGTTCGCCTCTGCCGTCAACACGTTCGGCTATGTCAATCAGACAACCGCGAACGCCGTTTCGCCGCTTCGCATCAAGGTTGAAACCGTGCGGCCCGGCGATACGGCTGTCTCGCTGGCAAGGCGGATGTCATATACGGATTCACAGCTTGAGCGCTTCCTGACCCTTAACGGGATACAGGCCGGGGAATCCCTGAAACCCGGCGATCACGTCAAGGTGGTCAGCGACAGCTAGAGCAAGGCGCGTTCTGAGAGGCTCAGAACGGATGCTCTTTCCCTTTTGAGATTCTCTATTGCGATAGCGCCGTTTTTTGCGAAAACCGGCACCCGCTTTTTCACAACGTCCGCCAAGACAGACGCGCAGGCTTCCTGTTGCGGATTGCCTGCGCGGCCCGGTTTTTAGATCATTGCTGTATCGCCATCGGGCAGTTCGCGCAGCAAGGCTGCGCGAAGCTTCTCAAGCGCGCGGTTCTCGATCTGGCGCACGCGCTCTTTCGAGATGCCCAGGTTCTTGCCGAGGGCTTCCAGCGTGACGGTATCTTCCGAGAGGCGGCGCTCACGGATGATGCGCAACTCGCGGTCCGACAGAACCTTCAGCGCGCTGTTGATCCAGCGCTTACGCCGTTCCTCGTCGATGGCGCGTCCGACCGTCTCGTCGGGCAGGGGATCGTCGCTGACGAGGAAATCCTGACGCTCGGAGGTGTTGCCGGAATCGGTTTCGGCAACCGGTGCGTTGAGCGAGGCATCCAGGCTCGACAGGCGTGAATCCATCAGCGCGACATCGGCCTGGGAAACGCCCACGGCTTGCGCGATCTCGGCGTGAACTTCGGAGTCCGGACGCCGGTCCGGTCCGCCCGAGAGCTTGGCCCGCAGCCGGCGCAGGTTGAAGAACAGCGCCTTTTGCGTCGAACTCGTGCCGCCGCGGACAATCGACCAGTTACGCAGGATGTAATCCTGGATCGATGCCCGGATCCACCAGGTCGCATAGGTGGAGAAGCGCACCTCGCGTTCGGGCTCGAAACGGCGTGCGGCTTCCAGCAGGCCGACATGGCCTTCCTGGATCATGTCGTTCATCGGCAGGCCGAAGTGCCGGAACCGCGCGGCAATGGAGATCACCAGGCGCATGTGCGCGGCAATCAGTTTGTGCATGGCACGGGCGTCGCCCTTCTCGGCCCAAAGGACCGCGAGGTCATGCTCTTCGCCACGTTCCAGATAGGGAGCAGCCATGGCTGCACGAACCATGCTGCGGTCATTTCCAGATGTCTGCGCCATTGCTGTCCTGCCTCACCTGCGGATGGGGGTTATTCCGCTAACGCATGAACCCGCGATTCAGATCAAAAATCGCTACGCATTTTTGCGCTTATACGTATATGGGAAATTACGGTAGCAGTAAGATGACGAACAAGCAAAAAGCCTGGCTGCATGGCAGCCAGACTTTCAATTTAACGTCATCGCTCTTGAAGTCAGAGCTTGTCGTGCATAACCGGAAGGATCAGGCCGCTTCTTCCTGATCGTCGCCGGAAGCCTCGTCAGCCTCCGCCTCGGCCTCGTTGCGGGCGCCGCGGCGCGGCCCCTTGGCGAGCATTTTCTCGATTTCCTGGATCGCCTCGGTCTCGGTGCAGCTGCGCACCGCGGCGATTTCGCGCGCCATGCGGTCAAGCGCGGATTCGTAGAGCTGACGCTCGGAATAGGACTGCTCGGGCTGCGTGTCGGAACGGTAGAGATCGCGCACGACCTCTGCGATCGAACCGAGATCGCCGGAATTGATCTTGGCTTCGTATTCCTGGGCGCGGCGGCTCCACATGGTGCGCTTGATACGGGCGCGGCCGGTCAGGGTGTCCAGCGCCTTGCCGACATAATCGCTCTCGGAAAGCTTGCGCATGCCGACATTGGCGATCTTGGAAGTGGGAACGCGGAGCGTCATCTTGTCTTTTTCGAAGGTGATGACGAAAAGTTCGAGTTTCGCGCCGGCGATTTCCTGCTCTTCGATGGCGACGATCTTGCCGACGCCATGAGCCGGATAGACGATGTATTCGTTCGTCTTGAAGCCTTCGCGGGTCTGGGTTTTCTTGGTGGGCTTGCTGCTCATGTATTCTCCAACGCTTCCCTGCGGACAGATGCGGGTTTCGTCCGTACTGTCCGCGTGCAATCACGGCACCGTCTGACAGGCTTGCGGTTTCCAGGGCCGTTGCGACCCGGGGACCGCGCCTGAAAGGATCAGGTGGCTTAAGAAGCTCCCATCCTGGGGCCGCATTCCATTGTTGCGCGCAAAGAGCCGCGGCAAGGGGACGAAAAAAGCCGCTCCGAACAGCATGACTGCCCGAAGTGCCCCCTATTCAATCAATCGGATTTTCTGATCCTGATAACCGATGCCACGACCGCAGTGCGCGGCCAATTTCAGTAATGTACCATAAAATACGGACAAATGGAATATTGCTGCGTTGCAACGCGGCATGGTCGTTAATGGCCCCGGGAATCCGGGGCGCCGAATGCAACTTTCAGAGGGCGGGCTTCAGTCGCCGGCGCCGGGCTCGGCGGAGAAGTATTTCTCGTACTTGCCCGTCTCGCCATCGAATTTCTCCGCGTCGGACGGGTGGTCCCTCTTCTGGGTGATGTTGGGCCACTTGGACGCGTACTCGGTATTGACGGTCAGCCATTTCTCAAGGCCGGGCTCCGTGTCCGGCTTGATGGCTTCGGCAGGGCATTCGGGTTCACAGACGCCACAGTCGATGCACTCGTCGGGATGAATGACNNTGTTCTCGCCTTCATAGAAGCAATCCACCGGGCACACTTCCACGCAGTCGGTGTACTTGCACTTGATGCAGTTGTCGGTGACCAGATAGGTCATGTTGAATCCCTTTAGTCTTCGTCGAATGCAATTCCGCTTTGCAGGCTTGTGCCTTGCGCGACCCGGGAAGGACTTAGCGGAGGCTCGCGCGTCGAGCAATAGCGACATTGCCGCATCAGTTATGCTGCGGGATGCTCTCTCCAACCTCGGTGTAGAGTTCAGCCGCGGCGGGCGCGCCCAATCGCCTGTCTGAAATGGCTTCCACCCGGATCACGCGAACATCGCGGGGGCTTGCGAAAGTGATGACATCGCCGATCCTCACCAGGGCGCTGGCGCGCTTCGCTTTCACCTTGTTGATCCTGACGCGGCCTTCGCGGACAAAGGCGGAAGCGCGTGTCCGCGTTGGCGCGAAGCGCGCATGCCAGAGCCACAGATCAACACGCTGTGCGCTGATGGTTTCGGCCAGTGCGTCGGTTGTCGTCAGGATTTGCCCTCGAGATCCTTCTTGAGCGCGGCGAGCTTGGCGAAGGGCGAGTCCGGGTCGATTGGCTTGCCCGCCGGCTTGCGATCGCGCTGCGGCTGACCCTGTCCGCCGGGTTTTCCGCCACGCTTGCCGCCCTTGCCGCGTTTATCGCCGCGCGCATGATGCTGTTGACGTTCACCGCCGGCATCCTGTCCGGCATCACGCCCGCCGCGTTGCGGGCGGCCGCGTCCCTGATTGCGGCGTCCGCCCGGACGCCAGACCTCGATCAGGCCGTCGCCGGGCTCCTCGGCGGCTGTGTCTTCGGTGGTTGCTCCCGCATCGGCCGCGGGCGCGGCCTGCTGCGTTTCAGCAACGGCATCCGCTGTCGCCGGGGCGTTCTCCGCGGTGGCGGCTGAAGCATCAGCCGGCGTATTGGATGTATCGGATGCGGCGGCGCCGGCTTCCGGCGTTTGCGGTGCCTCGAGCTCTGGCGGTGGCGGGCGGCGATCCTTGCGGAAGCCGAGCGTGGCCAGCACTTCGGCCATGTCCTCGTTGCTGCAACCAAGCAGCGAGGTCATGTTCGGCGCAACGCGGAAGCATGAGCCGTCGACATGGCCTTCGGGTTTAGGCGCTGCCGAAAGCGGCCGCCACGACATCGCCTCGCGGATGGCGTCGCCGAGGCGTTCGAGAATATCGATGCGCACGACGCGTTTGCCGACCGGCTTGAAGCCGAGCAATCCGTAGACCGTGTCGGGAATCGCGGGATCGCGCATGACCGAGGTGCGGCCGCTTGCGACCAGTTCCGGCACGAGGCGGTTGTCGATTTCCTGAGGGCTGACGCCCGCCGCGCCGCCCGCATTCAACGCCCAAAGCTGGGCCGCGAGTTTGCGCGGTGCGGGCTTGAGCAACAGCGGCAAAAAGACATGGAACGCGCCGAAGCGCACGCCGTGTTTGCGCAGCACCGAGCGCGCATCCTGATCAAGACCCTTGATCTCGTCGGCGATGGGGCCGCGGTCGAGAATGCCGAGCGCCTCGACGAGACGGAAGGCAATGCCGCGAACGGGACCCGGCATTTCCGCGTCATCCTGCAAATCGAACAACGGCTTGAGGGCATTGGTCAGGGTAACGGCGACATAACGGTCGAGACGATCCTGCACCTTGTCGCGGGCAGGGCCCGTCAACTGCTCGTCGGCGATCAGCGAGACGCGGGGTTTCAACGGCGTGTCGCCGGCGATCAGCCGCGCGACGGGCGCGCCATGCCAGGCCACCGTCATGTCCGGCAGGATGTCCAACTGTTCGGCGGGGCTTTCGGAAAGGCTCTTGGCGCGGCGTTCGATCTCGCCGGCAAGTGCTTTTTCAGCAGCCGCCTTCAGCGCCTTCGCCTCGTTGGCATCCGCCGACGGGTCGGGTGTGAAGCGGAAGCCGTCAATGCGGCCCAGGTGCTGTCCTTCAACGCTTACGCCGCCCTCGGCGTCGATCACGGCATCCGGCAAGGTCTTCTCCCTCAATCGGCGGGTCAGGACGCTGGTCCGCCGATCCACGAAACGTTGCGTGAGGCGCTCATGCAAGGCATCGGACAGCTTGTCCTCGAGCGCGCGCGTGGCTTCCTGCCACGCAAAGGGGTTTTCTAGCCAATCGGGACGATTTGCAACATAGGTCCATGTGCGAATGTGCGCGATTCTGGCAGAAAGCGTATCAATATCTCCATCAACCCGGTCACAAACCGCGATCTGCGCGGCAATCCAGTCTTCCGGAATGACCCGTTCGCGCATGATGAAGCGGTAGAGCGTCAGCACCATGTCGGCGTGATGGGCCGGTGCGATCTTGCGATAATCGGGCAGGCGGGCGGCGTCCCACAAGCGGCTGACACCATCCGGCTTGCGCGCCAGTTCACGGATATCGGGCTCGCGGAAGGCGGCATCGAGCACACGGATGTCGTCGCCGGCGGGGGCGCGGGTCAGGCCTTTTTCATCCGGCACGTCTGCCAGGGATGCCGACAAGGCTTCCATCGAGGAAAGATCGAGCGCGGGATTGCGCCACTGCAAAACCTGCACGGGTGGGAAGCTGTGCGCCTCCAGCCGTTCGACCGTTTCCGGGTCCAGCTCGCCGACGCGGCCCGTGACGCCGAAGGTTCCGTCGCGCATGTGGCGTCCGGCGCGGCCCGCGATCTGGCCCATTTCGGCAAGATTGAGGTGGCGGAACTGGAAACCATCGAACTTGCGGGCGCCCGCGAATGCGACGTGATCGACATCGAGGTTGAGCCCCATCCCGATCGCGTCTGTCGCGACGAGAAAGTCCACGTCGCCGTTCTGATAAAGCTCGACCTGCGCGTTTCTGGTGCGTGGCGACAGTGCGCCGAGGACGACCGCCGCGCCGCCGCGCTGGCGGCGGATCAGTTCGGCAATGGCGTAAACGTCTTCCGCCGAAAAGGCGACAATGGCGCTGCGCTGTGGCAGGCGGGTGATTTTCTTTGTCCCCGTGTACGTGAGCTGCGACAGACGCGGGCGCGTCGTCACATAAAGGCCGGGGATGAGGTGTTCGAGGATCGGCCGCATGGTTTCCGCGCCGAGCAGCAGCGTTTCGTGCTGGCCGCGGCGGTTGAGAATGCGGTCGGTGAAGACGTGGCCGCGTTCCAGATCGGCTGCGAGCTGCACCTCGTCGATCGCCATGAAAGACGCCTCGATGTCGAGCGGCATGGCTTCCACGGTCGAGACCCAGTAGCGGGCCTTGAGCGGCCTTATCTTTTCCTCGCCCGTGATCAGCGCAACGGCATCTGCACCGGCGCGCTCGGCGATGCGGGCATAGACCTCGCGCGCCAGCAGCCGCAGCGGCAGCGCGATGATGCCGGTGGGATGCGCCAGCAGCCGCTCGATGGCGTAATGCGTCTTGCCGGTGTTGGTGGGACCAAGCACGGCGGTGACGCCCCGCGAACGCTGGTTTCGCGGCAATATCGATTGTGCGGGAGCGGGTTTTGCAGGCACGGGGATAACTTGGCCGGGATCAGGGCGGACCGGTGATTGGGTTCGACAATTGAGACTTATGGCCTTTCGGGCCTCGCGTACAGGGGCGAAGGCGTTAACGCGGATTGCGGCGAAAGAACGAACCGGCGCTCAAGTATCGTTTTCGGCGTTCCAGAAAGGCACGATTCCGGGTGCCTGTTAAGAATCCGAACGTGATGGGAACAAAACCGGCCCGAATCACTGACTCGGCGCATTTTCCGGATTCGTTCATGACCGCATGTTGTTTTGGGCCCGGCTGGCACCACGATATATTGAATCGGCAAACTGTTCTCATTCGCTCATCCGCGATGACGCGTTAACGGTTTGACCGGCGGTGTTCTCCTGTCCCGGCAAGACACGGGCGCGAAGGCGGAACAGGGCGTGGACGAATCACTGACGTGGGGCAGGTTGCGGGTTTGTTCCTGTGTCAGGATGGGATGGGCAGATTTTATCCGGATGCTGATATGGGCGTCCGTTTCTGCCGCAGGGTCGACAAGGCATGAATATCTTGCGCACAATCGTGATGCACAGGCCGCGCGGCCATGGATCACACCGTCTCCCGAGATTGGAAACCAGTTTGCTCACGCTGAAGATTGGGCCGGACATGACGTCGGCGAGGATTGCCCCGCTTTTTCTCGCCATGCTGGTGCTTTTTGTTTTTGCAGGCGCAAAGCCAGCCGCCGCGCAATCGGCCAATGATATCAACGTGATCCAGATGGTCGATATGGGGGATACGGCTTTGGTGAAGACAGGGCCCCAAGTCTGGGCACATGTCGACAAAGCAGACCAGCAGATCCGCTACCGCTTCGTTCAATTCAATTTCGGCAAACCTGTCGACGGCAGTCCGGAAACTTTTTTCTTGCTCATAGATCCAACCCGGGAGACCGGATTTATGCTGGATTTTGCCAACAACATGGTCAAACTCACACTATCCAATTCGAACGAGTATCAAGATTTCCGCCGCATCGTCGCGGTGTCTCCGCTGAGCCAGATTCCGGGCATAAACCGCGACTGGTGGCAGAACGAACAGCCCAGCCTACTGCGGGCGCACAATGCGGGCATCACATCACAGTCAGTGCGGATGATGGACATTGGCAAGTCAGCCTTTGTCAAAACCGGGCCGCAACAATGGGTCGAGGTCAATAAGGCGACTGGCGCGGCTGAGTTCACGTTCTCGGAGTTGGGTAGTCATTTATCCGATTATGAAGATGTCGTTGTTCTGGGTGACACAGCCCGAAACATAAGGTTCAAATTCAATCTGATACCGCGGACAGTTGAAATCGGAAATCTGAATGTGCCGTACCCTCGGTCCCCCGGAGAGCCCTACGGCAAAATCGATGTGTTGTCGGCCAATAGCTGGATTCCGGGCATCAATCGCGACTGGTGGGGTTACACGATAGCGTCGAACGCGCCCGCTGCCGCAAACCCGCCTGTTTCTTCCGATGCACCGCCTGTAAACACCGCGCCGCCCGGCATGGCACAGCTGACCTGGATTTTCCGCAACCAGACCGGCGATGTGCTCAACATCCGCTTGAAATCCGATCGTGCGATCTGGCCGGGCAACAATGGGGCCCTCGCCTATAATTCGGACGGGCTGGACCACAAATACGTCATCAATTGTGTCCCCAACGAAACCATTTGTTACGGAGTGTGGACCCGCAATGGCGGGCGTGAATGGGGCCTTGGCCCCAATCTCGACACGTCGCGGAGCTGCCAGACCTGCTGCCAGACTTGCCGCAACGGGACGACAAACGCCCTGATTTTCAACTAAGCCGAACTCAGCGATCAATCTTACTGCGTCGCGCCCGTTGAAGACAGGAATCTTGCGGTTGCAATCGGACGACTTGAGGCCGCCATTTCGCCTGCTGAACAGGGTCGACAAGGAACTGTCGTATACGCACAATCGCGACGTACAGGCCGCATGACCCGGCGGCCCTCACACGTCACGCCATCATCCCGGGATTGGATACCAGTTTGCACATGCTGAAGAATGAGTCGGCCATCATGCCGGCCAGAGTTGCCTTGCTTTGTCTGACCATGCTGACGCTCTTGGTCTTTGCCGGCGTAAAACCGGCTGGTGCACAAACAGCCGATGATTTGAGGGCTGTCCGTATGGTGGATGCTGGCGATACGGCTTTCGTGAAGACCGGGCCGAAGGTCTGGGGTCACGTCGACAAGGCGTCCCAGCAGATCCGCTACCGCTTTATCCACGTCAGCGTCGACCCGGACGCCAAGGCGATCATTCTCTTCGATCCGACGCGCAACACTTACTTCAGTCTGAATTTCACCAGCAACATGGTCAGACTCAGACTGCCCGGCTCGAATGTATATGAAGATTTCCGCCCCATCGTGAATGCCTCTCTGGCGAGCCAGATTCCAGGGATCAATCGTGACTGGTGGCAGAACGAACAGCTTGATGTGTTCAGAGCGCACAATGGCGGTGTCACGGCGAAGACCGTGCGCATGATCGACATGGGCTATGCCGCGCTGGTCAAGACAGCGCAGCAGCAATGGCTTGAAGTCGACAAGGCAACAGGTGAGCCCAGATTCGATTTCACCGAAACCTTCAGCCAGGCCACGGAATTGCAGGACATGGTCGTCCTGGTGGACCAATCCCGGAATATAAGCCTCGTCTTCTTTCTGATGCGCAGGGATGCCGAAATCGGGACAGCGGATGTTTCCCAGCCCCGCCAGTTTTACCGCAAGATCGAGGCGGTTTCCGGCCAGAGCATCATTCCGGGCATCAATCGGGACTGGTGGGGATCGCCAACGGCAACCAACGTGCCGCCGCCGAATACCGCGCCGCCCGGCATGGCGCAGCTGACCTGGCAATTTCGCAACGAGACCAACGACGTGGTCAACATCAGGTTGAAGTCCGACCGTACCATCTGGCCGGGCAACAATGGTGCGCTGGCCTACAATCCGGACGGGCGCGTGTACAAATACGTCATGAACTGCGTTCCCAACGAAACGATCTGTTTGGGAGCCTGGGAGCGCAGTGGCGGACGGCGGTGGGGGCTTGGTCCTACCCTCGATACCTCGAAAAGCTGCCAGCACTGCTGTCAGACCTGCCGCAACGGTGAGACCACGGTTATGCGTTTCAAATAATCCGGATAGAGCTGTTGGCACCTGTCCGGTGACCGGAAGGTGCGATTGGGCTATGAGTCCGCATGCGCGCCCTCTACGATACCATCGGCCTGAACTATGCGGATTTGCGCCGGCCCGATCCGCGTATTGCGCAACAGATCGAGGATGCGCTTGACGATGCGCAGACCGTGCTGAATGTCGGGGCCGGGGCTGGCTCCTATGAGCCTGCCGGCCGCAAGATCACCGCAGTCGAACCTTCGGCCAAGATGATTGCGCAGCGCCCTGAATCAGATGCGGTTGTCATGCGGGGCGGTGCGGAGAACCTGCCGTTCGAGGATAATTCCTTCGATGCCGCGATGGCTGTCCTGACCATCCATCACTGGTCGGACAAGGCGAAGGGTGTTGCCGAGATGCGCCGCGTCACGCGCGACAAAATCGTCTTCCTGACCTACGATCCCGCGTTCCGCGATTTCTGGCTGCTCGATTATTTCCCTGCGCTCATAACACTGGACGAAGGTCAGATGCCGGCGATGGCCGATTACGGGGATTGGCTGGGGGATGTCTCGATTTCACCTGTGCCCATTCCGCATGACTGCACAGACGGGTTTCTCGCCGGCTACTGGCGCCGCCCTGCGGCCTATCTCGACGAGCGGGTGCGTGCCGCCATGTCCTCGTTCTGGGCTCTGGGCGATGTCAGTGACGGGTTGGCCCGCTTGAAGGACGATCTGGACAGCGGCGCATGGGAACGCCGCTACGGACACCTTGCAGGTCTCGATGCGCTCGATTGCGGCTACCGGCTGGTCGAAACACGATGATTGCGCTTAAGCCGCCTGCCAAAATGAAAAGCCCCGCTTGTTAGGCGGGGCCTCTGTTGTCTCTTGATGTGCCCAAGGCGCCTTACTGCGTCGCCGACGTGTGCTTGACGCCGTCATAGGACGCGGCGAAGCCTGTGGCGGAAATCACGCCGGTGCCGATCGGGGTTGGCACGACCATGCGGACGGGCACGAGCAGGCCCGTGTTGCCAGCGGGCGCCAGCCAGACCTCAAGGTTCTTCTGGTTGACGTAGTAGTCGATCTCTTCTCGGTTCTTCCGGTGTCCGGCGATAGGCCGGTACAGCGCCTGGCAGACGATGACAGGGCCGTTATAGGTGTTACGGCGGTTGCCGGAGACCTGTGAGGTACCCTTGAACCGCAGCACGAGGTCGAAGCGTTCGCGCCCGTTGAACACGGGGATCTTGCGGTTGCAGTCGGAGGGCTTGAGAGCGCCGTTCTTGCCGGTCGAGGTGATAATCATCGCCGTCATCGGATCGACCACACCGCGCATGTGACCGGCCTTGACGGTGACATGCTGCTTGTCGGGGATCACGGGCGGGCTGATTTCCATGTCCTTCACGCGCGAACCGGAGAACCGCATCGACACGATTTGCGTGCTGCGGTCGTCGCTGGCGGAGGATCTGAACTTGCGCGGGCTGTGGTTGTCGCCGCCGAGATGGCCGTCGACTTCGCCATAGGCCTTGTAGTCGAACAGCCAGCCGGCGATGCCAGTGAGCATGGCGTCGCCCTTGAGACGGTAGGCGCCGCCGCCGACACGACCGGAAAAGTTTCCCTTGCCAAGCGGAAGGCCGCCGAGCGCGACCGAATACGAGACCGCGAAATAGCCGTCCTTCGCCGCCTGCGCTGCGGGGAGTGGGGCGAAGACAAGCGCTGCGGCGCACGCAATGGCGCCCAGAATGCGGTTTTTCGATTTGCGGGTCTGCTTGGATGAAATCCACAGCGGAAACGTCTTCCGCATGCGGAAGAGGGCTGAC
>JAGRLC010000057.1:31326-49617 GCA_020441995.1 Rhodobiaceae bacterium | reverse complement strand
GCCGCCGGTCTTCGTCGGCTTCGGCAGCATGACCAGCGCTGATCCGGAAGTTTTGGGGCGGCTCGTAACAGGGGCGCTGCGCAAGGCCGGACAACGCGGCATCGTCGCGAAAGGCTGGGCCGGGCTTGAGATCGACGAAGGCGGCGACATCCTCGCAATCGACCCCACACCTTATGACTGGCTCTTTCCGCGCATGGCGGCTGTCGTGCATCACGGCGGGGCCGGTACGGCCGCGGAAGGCTTTCACGCCGGGACCCCGAGCGTGATCTGTCCGTTCTTCGGCGATCAGCCGGGCTGGGCGAGGCTCAGCGTCGCGCTCGGTGTCGGCGCAACGCCCGTCACGCGCAAACGCCTCAGCGAAGACGCCCTCGCCGCGTCCATCCTCGAAGCGGTGTCAGACGACCGTCTAAGGGTGAATGCAAAGCGACTGGCGCGGGAGTTGCGGGATGAGGATGGGGTGAAAGTGGCTGTTGATTTCGTCGCCCGGGCAATGCGGGCATAAGGCAGCCATTTAACTCTTGATCGCGTAGCGGTCGGCTTCCTCGAAGACATCGACGACCCGCGTCCCGGCCTTGATCGTCGCGCCATGCTCAACGCCGGCGGGAATGGAATAGCTGTCGCCGGGCCGATAGACTTTTGTCTCCCCGCCGATGGTGAATTCGATTTCACCCTCGACGACCGTGCCCCACTGCGCGCCGTGCGCATGCACGGGCAGCACCATGTCCTTGAGGAAGGTGAAGAAGACCACCAGACCGGCGTCCGATCTCACGGCCGCCGTCTGCACAACGTCTTCGGGAAAGGGCACGTCAATGCCGGGCAAAACCGTGATGAACTCCGGAAAGGGCATGATGACATCCTTTGGCAGACGGACTGGCTATTGAATGTTTACCCGCTGCGACGCTTGCGCACAATTCGGCTCGTCTCTCCCGACCTTAGCCCTCGCCCGGCGGCCGATGAATTTCCAGCCGCCCATCCTGCGCAGACTGTTTCACCGCATCCGTAATGCGCTAGTCCACGAGCAGGTCCACCATCCGGTCCAGATCGGGGCTCCTTCTGCCTGAAGCGGGAAGCCCGAGCACGAGCGAACGGCCCGTGGCGCAACGAGCCTCAAAAGGCTGAACCAGTTGCCCTGACTTCAGGGCTTCGCCGACCAGGCTCGAGTGCCCCATCAGCACGCCCGCGCCCGCCTTCGCCTCCTCCAGCGCCAGGCTGTAGAGGGAGTACCTTGGACCCGCGTTCGCATTCTTAAGGTTGGCGCCGGTCGCCTCGCTCCAGACGGTCCAGTCCGTTTGCCAGCTCTGGTCATGCAGCAGGGGCACCGAATCCAGCATCGCCGGCGTCTCCAGCCTGTGCGCGAAGTCAGGTGCACAGACGGGAAAGATCTCATCCCTGTCGATTTTCATTTCGTCCGGGCCGGCTGCCCGCAGCTTAAAGAACAGGGACAGATCGAACAGTTCCCGCGCAAGGTTGGGAGGCGCCTCCATCGCCGTCACCGATATCCTGATTTCGGGAAGTGCACGCCGCAGCCTTGCCAGCCGCGCGGGCAACCATAGCTGCGCGATGCTTGGCAGGGCGGCAATATGAATTTCCACGCCGGGCCGCTGCAGCCGCAGGCTCTGGGTCGCCGCGCCCAGCGCATCGAAGGCCGCCACGAATTGCGGCAGAAGCGACCGCCCCGGTTCGGTCAGTTCGACCCCCTGCGCACCGCGCCGGAATAGCGCCCGGCCCACCCAGCCCTCGAGGGCTTTGACATGTTGCGAGATCGCTCCGGGGGTCACGCCCAGTTCCTCGGCGGCAGCGGTAAAGCTTTGCGTCCGAGCGGCGGCCTCGAAGGCTCTCATCGCATTCAATGGCGGGCCCTTGGGGCGTACAGGCGAAACGCTCATCACAGACTCAGTTTTTCTACGCCAAGCTTTAGATATTCTGGTTTGCACCACCTGCGAAAGAAGCGCAACTCTTCACCAGGTCAGGAGGATTGGACATGACGCTCGCAGCAAGAAACTGGGTTCCCGCACATTGCGAAAAGCTGGTTCAGACGATCGCGCGGAAAACTGCATCGACCGGTTCGGATGCGCTTCTGGACCGCATCGGGCGACTGGCGGAGAAAAACCGCGTCATCCACGAAGAGGAATGTTTCAACCTCAACCCGGCGACGAACGTCATGAACCCCAAGGCCGAGGCATTCCTGGCCTCGGGCATCGGATCGCGCCCGTCTCTGGGGTATCCCGGCGACAAATACGAGATGGGGCTTGAGGCCATCGAGGAGATAGAGGTGATCGCCGCGCAATTATGCGCGGACGTTTTCGACGCCAAATACGCCGAGATCCGGGTTCCCTCCGGGGCGGTCGCCAATCTCTACGGCTTCATGGCGACCTGCCGGCCGGGCGACACGATCATCGTTCCGCCGGCACAGATCGGGGGCCATGTGACGCATCACGCCGCCGGATGCGCCGGGCTATACGGGCTGCGCAGCGTCGCGGCGCCGGTGCGCGCGGACGGTTACACGGTCGATGCGGACGCGTTGCGCGATCTGGCAAAACGCGAGCGGCCGAAGCTGATCACGGTCGGAGGCAGTCTGAACCTGTTCGAACACCCGGTCGCGCGTATCCGCGAGATCGCCGAAGAGGTCGGTGCGAAGGTCATGTTCGACGCCGCCCATCAATGCGGAATCATCGCCGGCAAGGCATGGAGCAATCCGCTGGCCGCCGGTGCGCATTTCATGACGATGAGCACCTACAAGAGCCTCGGCGGCCCCGCCGGCGGATTGATCGTCTCCAACGACGCCGAGATCGCGGAAAAACTGGACAGGATCGCCTTTCCCGGCATGACCGCGAATTTCGACGCGGCGAAATCGGCGGCTCTGGCCGTCACCATGCTGGACTGGCGGGATTTCGGTGAAGCTTACTCAAAGGAGATGATCTCCCTGTCCACCGCGCTTGCCGCCGCGCTCGAGAATGCTGGGGCACCCGTGTTCAAGGGGACGTCCGGTGCAACCGCTTCGCATCAGTTCGCCATCGAGGCAGCAGCGTTCGGCGGCGGGCAGGCCGCATCGAAGGTGTTGCGTCACGCGGGCTTCCTGGCCTGCGGGATTGGTCTGCCGGTTGCGCCCGTGAATGGCGACATGAATGGCTTGCGGATCGGAACGCCGGAGCTCGTGCGCTGGGGCATGACATCAGCCGATGCGGAACGCCTTGCCGCATTGATCATGCGCGGCCTTTCAGGCGAGGCGGTTCAAGCCGAGGTTTCCGACTGGCGCCGCAGCTTCAACAAGCTTCACTTCATGCATTGACGCCCGGCGCTCAATTCGGCGGCGAGTCGTCTTCGGGACCAGAGCCATGCCCACCGCCATGCCGCCCGGCGTGGCGGCCGCGGCGGCCAATGAATTTCCAGTCGACTTTCCGGCGCAGATCGTCGGGCATGGCGCGGGCGGCCTCGATCAGCACCTTGTCGAAGGTCTCTTGCGCCTTCGCCGTCGCTTCATGGACTGCGCCCAGATCGCGGTTGAGGGCCGCTTCATCGAGCATCGGCGCGCGCATGGTATCGGCGGCCTGACGGCGCGCATCGCGAATGGCGCGGCCTGCCTCGCGGATTTCGTCGCGGTGGGCTCTGAAGGCCGAGCGGAAATACTGCCGCGCGGCTTCCGCCGTTTCGCGGTCCATGCCCCTTTCGAAGCCGCCGCCGAAGCGCGGCGGGCCCATGTGCCGCCAGGCGGCGAAAGCGCCCAACGCAAAGACATTCAACCCAAGCGAAACGACAAGCGCGATGGCCAGAACCCAGGCCCAGTTTCCACGGATCGTCAAAGCAGTTCCTCCGTTACCGTGCCGGTATCTGTGTAGCCCATGGCCGATGCCATGTCGGCGGCGACAGTGTCAGTCGCATCGAACATTTGCGCGCCGGCGGTGTATCCGCCGATCAGGCAGGCAAGAGCGAATGTAAGAGCAGGCAGCGAGAAGCGCGGACGCAGCAGAGCATCGACGCCCTCGTCCTGCTCATCAGCGATCCGCGCCATGATGGACGCGCGCAGATGCGGCGGCGCGGGTTTCGCGCCCAACGCCTCGTTCAACGCCTCGTCGAACGCTTCGGTCCTGTTGTCAGAACTTGCCATCGAACTGATCCCTCAATGTCTTTCTGGCGCGGAAAATCGCCTGTTCCACCGCGCCCGTGGAGAGGCCCATGATCTCGGCCACCTCCGGATTTGAATGTCCGCCCGTGACCGACAGCACCAGCGCCAGACGCTGGCGGTCGGGAAGCTTGCGGATCGCCGCACCGACATGACGCAACGCATCGCGGTCCGCTGTCTCGGTATCGGGAGACGGCGCATTGTCCGCCGGGTCGATCTTGTCCCCGAAGGGAAGCCACTGACGCAACTTGCCGCGCCGCGCATGGTCGATGCACAGGTTGGCGGCAATAGTGTGCAGCCAGGTCGTGGGCTTCGCGCCACCCGGCTTGAAGCCGTCCGCCTTGCGCCAAACGCGAAGGAAGGTTTCCTGCGCAATGTCCTCGGCGTCCGGCGCCTTGCCGGTAAAACGGTAGGCGAAAGCATGGATGCGGTCGAGATGGCGGTCCATGAACGTGCGAAACGCGCGTTCATCGCCCTGCCCGATTGCCGCGAGCAAGCCTTCGTCGTCTGCCTCGCCTGCCCGCTCCAAGCCGCGGCCTCCCGATTGCATTCCGCCCAATACCCGGGCGCAGGTGAAGACGAAACCCATCAGGGCTTCGACGTCAACCGCCGGGCCGGCTACGGAAGCCGGTCCGGCGGTTACGAGAACAGCGGCGCCCAAGGAGCTGGCGGCCTTTATCCGCTGTTACTCGCTGCGCGGGCCGCGGGGGCCACGGCCCTTGCCGAATTGATCGCGGATTTCGTCCTTGGTGACGGCGCCGTCGCCATCGGCATCGAAACGATCGAGCATGCGGTTCGGCATGGCGGCAAATTCTTCGGCGCTGATCGTGCCGTTGCCGTCGGTATCGGCTGCGACGAACCCGTTGGCACCATTCAGGCGGCGCGCCGCCATCATGTTCCCGCGGGCTGTGCGCATGGCGTCCTTCAATGCCGCGACTTCCTTGAGGCTGACCTGACCGTCGCCATTGGAATCGATCGCGGCGAAGCGGGCGCTGCGTGCGGCGGTGATCTCTTCCGCTGTCACCTTGCCGTCGCCATTCGCATCGAGCTGGTCGAACATCTGGCCGCGCTGACCGCCGCGCATGCCGTAGCCGTGATAGCGGCCGGGGCCGCGCATGCCATTGCCACCGAAGCGTCCGCCGCCACCGCCCATGCGGTAACCGCCGCTTCCGTTGCAATCCTGAGCGCCGTAGCCCTGACCATAACCGCCGCCGTTCCGCATCTGCGCGGATGCGATGCCGGCAGGCAGTGCGATCAGTGCGATGGCCGCAGCCGCCAGAAGGAACGGGCGCTTGCGCAGTGTCGAGGTTTTGCGGTTTTCGTGGGTGTTGATCTCATTGGGGGACATGGATCTTCTCCTGTTGCTAGGTGAACTCTTGAGCGGCTTGAGGCAATTGCCATCAGCCGCGTTCAACCCATTCAACGTGAGAAAGAGAGAACCCTTACGCCGCGCCTGAAATTTTTCACCGCCCCCTGAATTTCGCCGGCCTTTTCTCACCGAACGCCGTCACGCCCTCGATGAAATCATCGAGCCTGCCGCATTCGGCCTGGAGATCGCGTTCAACGGCGAGTTGCTCAGGCAGTGTGTTGTCCCAGGCGGCGTCCACCGCCTGTTTCATGCGGGCGAAAGCGGCCGTGGGGCCGGCAGCCAGTTTGGCCGCGAAGCCTTGCGCCTGCGCCGCCAGATCGGCGTCGGGATGCACGGCCCAGACCATGCCCCAGTCCTTTGCGGTCCTTGCGTCTATGGCATCGCCCGTCATCATCATGGCGAGCGCGCGCTGGCGCCCGACGAGGCGAGGCAGCACCCAAGTCCCGCCGGCATCTGGGATCAGCGATATGCGGCAGAATGCTTCGACGAAGACCGCGCTTTCGCTTGCAAGGATAATGTCGCAGATAAGCGCGAGGTTGGCGCCGGCGCCGGCGGCCACACCATTGACGGAGGCGATAACAGGGATGTTCAACGCCGTCAGCCGTTTGACCAGCGGGTTGTAGTCGCGGTCGAGCGCCTGCCCGAGATCAGGCTTTCCGTCAGCCTCGGAGGCGAGATTCTCGGTCAGGTCCTGGCCCGAGCAGAACGCCCTGCCCTCGCCAGTCAGCACCAGGCATCTTACGGAACTGTCCGCCTCCAGCGCATCGAGCGCGGTGCGGAAGTCGGCGTGCATCTGACGGCAAATCGCGTTGAGCTTGTCGGGCCGGTCGAGCGCAATCGTCGCCACACCATCGCTAAAGCTGCATAAAAGCGTCTCCAGCTTGCCCAGATCCGCAAATGCCATACGCGCCCCCATCCAAAGTCGTATATATACCTATGAGATTACACGCATTCATGAAACCTAATCTCATTGTTTTTTGAGTAGAAACCGTACTTCGTTCTCAAAGAACTTGGGTCAGACAGGAATGCCGGAAACCGCTGCAATTAATGCCCTGATGCTGTTGGCTCAGGAACACTCCAGCGACAAGCGCAGGGAACTGCTCCACGCAGTCACGGATCTCTTCTTGGCATCGCCAAGCATATCAACGGCCCAGTCGGAGCTGTTCGACGACGTCATGACGCGGGTCGCCAACGAAGCCGGCACCGAAGGCCGCCGCGACCTGGCCGAGCGCATCGCCCCCGTGGGCCATGCCCCGCGCGGCATCGTCAACAATCTGGCCCGCGACGAAGACGTGTCCGTTGCATCGCCTGTGCTGCGGCAATCCACCGTTTTGACCAACGAAGACCTCGTCGAAATCGCCGAGAGCCATGGCGACGGGCATATGGAAGCCATGTCGGAGCGCCAGTCGATCGGCTCCATCGTCACCGATGTCCTGATCCGCCGCGGCAACCATACGGTTCTGCGCAGGGTGTCCGGCAACAAGGGCGCCGAGCTCTCCGAACTTGGCGCGCGCACACTGTCGCAAAAGGCCGTGGACGATTACGAAATCCAGAGCAACCTGTACAAGCGCGAGGACCTTCCTGAAGCTGTCACGAAGGAAGTACAGGAACGCGGCGATCCGATGGGCGACGCCTTGCACCAACAGGTGCTGGCCAGCCCGATCAGACAGATGCTGCCGCGCATCGTTGCCCAGTTTGCACAGCTATCGGGGCTGGAGGCTCCACGCGTCCAGCGCATGATGCTGGAAGAGCGCCTCGATCTGCTCGTCATCATCTGCAGGGCGCTGGAAATGAACGACATCACGTTCGAGGACATGCTGCGCTACCGCGCCGCGCTTGCCGGCAAGGCGCATTGCGAGGTCGACGAACTGATCGAGCAGTTCAACATGCTTCCCGTGAACGCCGCGCAACGCATGGCGCGGTTCCTGAAAGTCCGCCAGTCGGCGGCCTGATCCGCTTCAGATCAAGGCGCTGATCCGCGCCCGCAGCACGGGCAGCAGCTCGGTTTCAAACCACGGATTGGTGCGCAGCCAGCCGTTGTTTCGCCATGAGGGATGCGGCAGCGGCAGCCGCGCGGGACCTTCGCGCTTCTCCTCAAGATGCGCGCGCCAGTTCGCCACCGTATCCGTCAGGCTCTCGCCCGCCGGCACATCGAGGTGGTAGGCGCGCGCGTATTGCCCGATCACCATGATCAGTTCGAGCTGCGGCATGGCGGCGAAGACCCGGTCGTGCCAGGTCTGCCGGCATTCCCGGCGCGGCGGCAGATCACCGCCGCGCGCATCCTGACCGGGAAAGCAGAAACCCATCGGCACGATGGCAAGGCGGGCCGGGTCGTAGAAGATGTCCTCGCCGATCCCCATCCACTGGCGCAGCCGGTTGCCCGAGGGATCGGTGAACGGGCGTCCCGAGGCATGGACCCGCGTTCCCGGCGCCTGGCCGCAGATGCATACGCGCGCGGTTGCCGAAATGACCGCGACGGGATTGGGCGTATGAGGCAGCGGCTGTTCGCTGAACGCGCAAACGCGGCAGGCGGATATTTCCTCCGCAAGCGCAGCAATCTCCTCAGGCGTCCGCGATCCGGTCACCACCGCCATGCCTCATTCCTCCCGCCGGCTTATTTCCATGGCCACGGCCAGTCGAAGCCCGTTATCCAGCCATATATGCCGCGCCCGGCGCGATGGTCACGGGGTAAATCGAATTCTCCGCGCCAGATTCCAGCACGCTCCCTTGCAGCGCGCGCCTCGGCTGTCTCGTAGTTGCCATAGGCAACCGCCCAGCCCTCGCGTACGAGCGTCTCGTTGATATCGGTTTTACCGGTGCGGCACCTGGCCAGCGCGCGGCCATAACGGTCATATCCGCTGATGCGGCAGGACACCTGCCGACCGCGCGTCATGCGGCGCAACACATCGCGGGCTTCCCGGCCGCAATGCCAGGGCTTTCCGTTCACCCGGCAATCCTGGCCCAACTCGGGCGCATCAAGGCCCACGAGGCGTATCTCGTATGTTCCGACATGCAGGGAATCCCCATCGATAACGCGGGCATGCCCGGTGACATCGGCCTCAGGTTCGCGCGGCAGGAAATGTGCAACCGCGATCAGGGCGGCGATGATCATGAGCCCGGTCAGGACATGGCTCAACTTTGCGGCCATCCGTTTGCTTTTGAGGCTCAATCGCACCGTTTTGGTAACCTTGTCGCAGGGTCTTGTTAACCACTTGGCAGGCAATATGGCCGGAGCAGGTCCGGCCGGCCTGCCTTGCGCAAGTCTGCTGTGCGTCTTTCGCCCGCCGGGGTCAACCGGCAGCGGGGCTGGCAGGCATGAGGGGAATGTCCGGCCGTGGGGATACCTGAGACGTTTTTGTGAGTAACCGGCAGCATATTCCAGATGGGCGCAGCAAGCGAAAGCCAGACGCAGCCGCAGCAGGCTGCCAGCCCGCGCAAGAACGCGGCAGCGCTACGCGATATGCGCGCCCGCCTCAATTCCAAGACCGGTATCCTGCCCGCATTCGACCGCGAACTGCTGTCGTCCTACGCCAAGAACCAGCTCAGCATCGCGCCGCTGTCGACATTGCTGGCGATCGTGTTGTGCGGGGGCGCCGCGACCTTTTCCAACCTCCAGCATGTGGGCTACTGGCTGGTCAGCATCCTGTTCGCTTCGGCGGTTTCACTGATCATCTGCCGCCGCTTCGACCATCAGGAAATACCCGATGAGAAGCTGAAGAACTGGCGGCAGCGCTTCATCGCGCTCGAATTCTTCATGGGTACGTTCTGGGCAACGCTCCTGTTTCTTCCCGTGGTGAAGGATTCGTCCCTGCAGGCTGTCTTTCCGCTCGCCGTCGGGCTCGTGCTGCTTGCCATGCGCACGGTTGTCGCGAGCAACATGCCGGGCGCCGTTCTCGCGGGCACATTGCCGATCACGCTCGCCGTGCTCGGGCGCTACGCCATGATGGGCGGACAAATGGCCCCGGTCATGGGCGGCATCGCCATCGGCGCGCAGGTCCTTTTCTCGATGATGACCTTCCAGCTTTACCGCGCCGTCATCCAGATGCTCGGCTTCCGCGCGGAGAAGGACGCGATCTTCGGCGAGCTGGAACAGGCCAAGGCGATATCAGACGAAGCGCGCCGCAGGGCGGAACAGAACAACCTCGCCAAGTCGCGGTTCCTTGCCACCATGAGCCACGAACTGCGTACGCCGCTCAACGCCATCCTCGGCTTCTCGGAAGTCATGAAGGACGAGATTATGGGCCCGCACCAGGTCGAGTCCTACAAGGAATATTCAACCGACATACACAAGTCGGGAACCCATCTGCTCAACCTGATCAACGAGATTCTTGACCTGTCACGCATCGAGGCGGGCCGGCACGAACTCAACGAAGAAGCGATCCTGCTCGTCGGCACGGTTTCGGACTGCGCCCGCCTGCTTGGCCACCGGGCCAAGGAAAAGGGCATGACGATCAACGAACACTACGAGGAGAACCTGCCGCGGCTTTGGGCGGACGAGCGTTCAATCCGCCAGATCACGCTCAACCTGATCAACAACGCGATCAAGTTCACGCCATCGGGAGGCCGCATCGACGTAACCGTCGGCTGGACCTCGGGCGGCGGACAATACATCTCCGTGCGCGACAACGGCCCCGGTATCCCGGAGCAGGAAATCCCGACCGTCCTGCAAGCTTTCGGGCGCGGTTCGGCCGCACACAAGGCGGCGGAGGAAGGTTCCGGCCTCGGCCTGCCGATCGTCATGGGCCTGGTGGAGCGCCATGGCGGCAAGTTCTCAATCAAGAGCAAGCTGCGCGAAGGCACCGAGGTGATTGCCACCTTCCCGCGCGAACGGGTCATGAAGGCCATGCCCGCGATGCACCAGAAGCCCAACGGGTCGCCGCAGCCGGAACCGCCGATGCCCATGCCATCGGCGGAAAAAATCAGCCTGAGAAAAGCCGTTTAGGCTGCTTGCGCGCTCACGCAGCCTTTTGATTGATGTCGAGCTGCGGGAAGGGAATCGAAATGCCCGCCTTGTCGAAACGGCTCTTGGCTTCCTCGGTCAGATCCCATGTCGTGGCGAGGTAATCGGCGGAACCGATCCAGGCGCGCAGGGCGATGCCAACGGATGAATCGTCCAGCGACTTGACGAAGGAGACCGGCGCCGGGTTTTCCAGCACGCGGCTGTCAGCCTTGGCGAGCTCGAGCAGGATTTCGCGCGCCTGTTTCATGTCGTCGCCATAGTCGATGCCGACAACGAGTTCGAAGCGCCGCGTGGGATTGCGCGAATAGTTCAGCACCGAAGCGCCCCAAAGCTTGCTGTTCGGCACCATGAGGAACAGCCCGTCGGAGCGTTTGAGCTGGGTCGAGAACAGACCGATTTCCTCGACCGTGCCGGCGATGCCGTCCACTTCGATATATTCGCCGGTGTTAAAGGGGCGCAGGATCAGGATCATGATACCGGCGGCGATATTGGACAGCGTCCCCTGAAGGGCAAGGCCGATGGCCAGGCCTGCAGCACCCAGAGCAGCCAGAATGCTGGTTGTCTTGACGCCGAATTCCGAAAGCACGGTGACAAAGACCAGAACCCAGACCGCGTATTTGACGATTTTCGACAAGAATGACGTCAGCGTCGCATCAATCCGTCCGGTTCTCTCAAGCGCACTTCGCGTCAGCCGTGACAGCCAGCTTGCGGCCATCAGGCCCAGAACCAGGATCAACAGCGCCCCGACAACCGAAAACGCATAGGCCGCGAGCAATTCCGATGCGGTCTTCATGGCGTTGGAAATGAGAGTGTCGGTGTTCTGATCCATACCGGCCCTGGTCCTTTCAATCCGAGTTGGTTGATTGCGCGGCGCGCGGCCACACATGTGTGGAACGCGCAAGCCCACTTGCGCGTTCCACAATCTTGATAATTCTTACGGACGAACGCCTGAAGGCGATCACATCCTCCCGAAAAACAAGGACTGGCAACGATGAATACGAAGCAACTCACAAACTGGTCGCCGCAAATGCTGAGCGTTCTGCGGATCGTCTCCGCGCTGATTTTCATGGCGCATGGCACACAAAAGCTGCTCGGCTTTCCCGCGAGCGAGCGTGGAATGCCGGAAACCTTTTCGTTGATGTGGTTCGGTGGCGTGCTTGAAATGGTAGGCGGCGCATTGCTGGTCATCGGGCTGTTTTCGCGCCCGGTCGCCTTCATCCTGTCGGGGATGATGGCCGTCGCCTACTGGATGTTCCACGCACCGCAGAACTTTTTCCCGACCCTGAATGGCGGCGACGCGGCCATCCTCTTCTGCTTTGTGTTCCTGTACATCTTCTTCGCAGGCCCCGGCCCGTGGAGTGTCGACGCCAAGCGTGGAAGCGGCTTCTAGGGTCAGGACTTCCCGCTTACCCCGGCTGTCTCGAAGGTGGCCATGCCCGTGTGCATGGCCACCGCGGCCTTGACGATACCGGCGGCAAGAGCCGCGCCGGTGCCCTCGCCCAGCCGCATGCCAAGAGACAGCAGCGGAGCCTTGCCAAGCTTTTCGGCAAGGCGCGTGTGGCCCGCTTCGGCGGAGAGATGGCCGAGCAGGCAGTGATCGAGCGTCGAGGGCTCGAGCTTGTACAGCACGGCTGCGGCAGCGGTAACCGGGAAACCGTCGAGGATCACCGGCACACGCTGGTAGCGGGCGGCGAGGATGGCACCGATCATGGCGGCGAACTCGCGGCCGCCGAGCCTGCGCAGCGCCTCCAGCGGGTCGTCGAGATGCCCGGCATGGGTGGCAAGCGCGGCATCCACGGCATCGGCCTTGCGTTTCATTCCGCCATCGTCGACGCCGGTTCCGCGCCCAACCCAATCAGCGCCCGTTCCGCCGAACAGCCCCGCGCACAGCGCCGCGGCAACGGTTGTGTTGCCGATGCCCATTTCACCGATGCAGAGCAGATCGGAACCACCCGCCACCGCCTCCATGCCGTAGGCGATGGTTGCGGCGCAGTCCTTTTCATCCAGGGCCGCTTCGCGCGTGATGTCGCCCGACGGCATGTCCAGCGCCAGATCGAAGACCTTCAGGCCGAGGTCGCTTGCGGCGCAAATCTGGTTGATGGCGGCGCCGCCTGCCGCAAAGGTCTCAACCATCTGCCGGTTGACCTCCGGCGGATAGGCGGAAACCCCGTTTGCGGCAACGCCGTGGCTGCCGGCGAAGATCGTGACAACGGGCCGCGTCACCGCGGGCGCCTTGCCCTGCCAGCGCGCAACCCACTCCGCGATTTCCTCGAGTTTCCCCAGTGAACCGGCGGGTTTCACGAGTTGCGCTTCGCGCTGGCGCGCCGCACCGGCAGCCTCCTCGTCGGGGCCGGGCAATTGCGCGACAAGCGCGCGGATATCATCGAACGGCAATCCCGTCGGCCCCATGGTCATCTCCGTAAATTCCATACCGCGCGGTTCTTACACTGCGCCGCGCCGTGGCCTATATCCGAAGGGGACACATTGCAAGGAATGACACGGCATGGCGCTGGTAAAGAAAAGCAAGACCGAAGAGCCAAAGGACCCGCTCGACTTTTCCGAGTTCGGGCCGCGAGCGACTTGGAAGCGCATCTGCCGCGATGTCAGCGCCGCGCTACGTTTCTACACCCGCCTGCCCATCTTCGGGCGCGCGGCGGAAGATCATCCGGCGCCCGACTTCACTGTCATGGCGTGGGCGACGCCGATTGCGGGCGCCATCGTCGGACTCATTGGTGGCGGTGTCCTGACGCTTGCCTTCAACGCCGGCCTGACAGCCCTTGTCGCCGCCGCACTCTCACTCGTCGCCATGCTGCTCGCCACCGGCGCGTTCCATGAAGACGGGCTTGCCGACACCGCCGACAGTCTTGGCGCCTACACCATCGAAAAACGCCTGGAGGTCATGCGCGACAGCCGCGTCGGCACCTTCGGCGCTTCGGCGCTGATCCTGTCTCTGATGCTCAGGGCCGGACTGATCGTGGCGGTCCTGGAAAGCAGCGGCGTCCTTGCCGCCGCGCTGACGCTGATCGCCGCGGAAAGCGTGTCGCGGGCGGGGTCGCTTGCCATCGGCTATTCGCTCGATCCAGCGCGCCCGGACGGTGCGGCAATCTCGGCGGGGCGGCCAACGGGCGATGGTTTCTTCTATGCCGGTCTTGCCGGAGGGCTTGTCACGGCCCTGACAGTCTGGCCGGGCCTGAGCTTCGGCGCCGGGCTTATCGGCGTTATCGCCGTATACGCGGCGGCCTTCGCCATGGTCCGCTTTGCCGCACGCACCTATGACGGCCAGACCGGCGATGTTGCGGGTGCAACCCAGCAGGTCGCAAACATCGCCTTCCTTGCGGCAATCGCGATCCTGCATTAGGTCAGCACAGGTATTCTTCGCACTTCATCCCGCGAAAAGGCATCCCATGAGCGCGTTTCAAGGCCGGCGGTTTCCCTCTCCTCTTCGCGCGGAAGCCGTCGAGACACCCTGTATCGATGTCTGCAACATGGACCGCGCACGCGGCATGTGCCGTGGCTGCGGACGGACAATTGACGAGATTGCCGGCTGGACGCAATTGAGCGCGGCGGAACGCTCCCGCATCATGGCCGTCCTTCCCGAACGCCTGCGCACAGGCAAGGTCGCGCCATGAGAGCAAGCACGATCATAGCCTTCGTCATTATCGCCGGAGGCGCGGCGGTTCTGATTTTCAGCCACGAAACCGGCATGATCGGCGGCATCAGAAACGACCAGTTCGCCAGCGTTGTCGCCATGGTGGCTATCCTCATCTGGGTCGGCGGGGCGGCGTTCAGCGGGCGCCTGAGCACGGATCTGCGCAATTTCGCCATTTGGGCGGGCGTCGCCGCCATCCTCGTCGTCGGCTATACCTTCCGCGATGAGCTGCGCCCGATCTGGTCGCGGGTTTCGGGAGAGCTCAATCCGTCGTCACCGCAGGTTTCCGGTGAAGACGTGGTTCTGCGCCGCGGCGCGGACGGGCATTTTCATGCCCGCACGCGGATCAACGGCGTCGAGATCGAGTTACTGGTTGATACCGGCGCAAGCCGTGTATCGCTGTCGCAGGCCGATGCGCAAGCCGCCGGCATCGACCTTTCGTCGCTGCGCTACACCGTTCCCGTGCAAACGGCGAACGGTGAGGTCTTCATGGCTGGAACGCGGCTCAACGCCGTGCAGATCGAGCCGATTACCGTCAACGACGTACCCGCCTTCGTCGCGCCGCCGGGGGCCCTGTCGGGTAGCGTTCTGGGGATGAGCTTCCTCGGCGCGCTGTCGGGATATTCAGTGCGCGGCGATACGCTCACCTTGTCGCCTTAGCCCTGTTGCCATGCTTTCCTTTGCCGCCGCCGTCTTCCTGCTGATCATCACACCGGGTCCCGGTGTGCTGTCGGTTGCGGGTGTGGGGTCGGCTTTCGGATTTCGCGCCGGGCTCGGTTATCTCGCGGGGCTCGGCGTCGGCAACAGCGCGGTCGCGCTGGCCGTTATCAGCGGGCTTGCCGCAATCGTCCTCGCGGAGCCGGCAATCCGTACCGTGCTGCTGTTTGCCTCAATCGCCTATCTCTTCTATCTGGCAGCAAAGATTGCGCTGTCGGGATCGAAGATCGCCTTCATCGAAGCGGAACAGGCGCCGGGCTTCGTCAACGGGCTGATGCTGCAGGCGATCAATCCGAAGTGCTATGCGGTCAACACCACGTTTTTCACCGGTTTCGGGTTCTGGCCGGAAAGCTTCCTTGCCGAGACAATCGTCAAGCTCATCTTGATGAACCTGATCTGGATTCCGATCCACCTGCTCTGGCTTTATGCCGGCGTCAGCCTGAAGCGGCTCGACCTTGCGCCCGGCACGCAACGCGCGATCAACATCTTCATGGCCGCGGCCATGCTGGCCGTCGTGGCGCTGGCCGCACTCAGGTAACGGCTGTCAAATATAGACTCTCTCTGTCTGCGAGTCGTTGGCCGCCAGTCCCGAATCCAAGCTTTCCCAATGCTCACCGGCAAGACCCGGCTTCCCCGACGCGGCGGTGAGGATACTGCGCCAGTCTTTCGCGGATCGGAGCCATTTCTGCATCGGATAGATGCAGACGATGACATAGCCCGCATCGACCCCTTCATGCGCAAGCGGAAGCAGCAGGCGGCGGTAACCGATGGTCAAACCGAGAACCTTGAACTCACAGAGATCGTAGGCGGGCTTGCCGGTCCGCATTGCGGTGCTGAGCGCTTCCACGACTTCGCGCGCGATTTCCGGATGATAGACATCCATCGGTCCCCGGCCCGTGGGGTCTTCTCCGAACAAATCGACCAGCCGGCTACCGAACGCGCGATAGCGGATCCCGGAAGCCTGGCGCTCGACCCATACCAGTGCCGAATTCGGAAGCACCGGGCGCATGACGGCCATATCCATAAGGGCGCGGCGCGGCGGCTGACCGTCTTGCGAATGAAGCAGCCAGTGATCGAAAAGATCACGCAGCTCAGCAGGCCTGATCGTGTCAGGATCCTCCAGCGCCACCCTGCGATGTTTCAGTTCCCGCATGCGAAATCATCCCTGAAAATCGCATAAGTAAATAACCTTATGCGCCTCAGGTAGCAGGCAGGCGTTGCCACAAGCTTAACCGCTCCGGTCTATTCCGCCGGTTCCGGCCGGTTTTGTGCGATGGCGACCGGCATCGGGACATGCACTGCTTGCCGCGCGTATTCTTTGTCCCGTGCCCAACCTTTCGGAAAGACCGCTTATTCCCGCGCATACTCCGGTCCGAAAAGTCTGCAACTTTTCGGGAGTATGCGGCTACTCCGCCGGCTCCGGTTCTGCGTCGGGGGGCGGGGGCGAGCCGCGCTTCTTGCCCATCATCAGCAGCGGCCACAGCGGATAGGACTTCACATGCATGTGCTTCCTGAGCGGTGACTTGACCACGACCATAAGGATGGCGATCGACAGCAGGCACCAGACGGCGGGCACCTCATTGGGATTGTTCGTTGTCAATGAGGCCAGGAATGGCCCGAACGTGTAATGGAACAGGTTCAGCCGCCACGATCCGTAGATCATCGGTATCCAAAACACCGACAGCATGTAGGTCCAGAAGCCGTTGGTGAGCGGCCAGATATTGGATTCGCCGATGTCGTTGACCGGAATAAGCCAGGCGATGTGCCAGTTGCCGGAGACCGAGCACAGTTCGGTCCCACACAAGGGCCGCCCGAGCCGGCATGCGCCGGTCCAGTCGAAGGGGAAAAGCTGGATCAGCATGTAGACCGCCGAAAAACCGGCAATCGAATAGGCCCAGACCTGCACCCTTTTGCGCACATCCTCGGGGATGAAATAGAGCGCGATCATGTTGGCGAAGAACGGTTGGAACGCGATATGCAGATAGCCCAGTAACGTGGCTATCTGGTTGCCGGGAAGGCCGCACTGGTCAATGACCGTATAGGTATAGCCCTGCAGCAGCTCCATCAGCGAGAAATAGCCAAGCGGCAGGTAAAGCAGCGGGCTTTCCTTCTTCCACGCCACGTAAGCCGTCGTGGCCATGCCGGCCGCCGCCAGCGTCAACGATGCTTCCCCGCTCCAGCACATGGCCGGTCTCCCCGATACGCAACGGCCCTTCCCCAAGGACCGCATAACGATTCCACTGCATTGCGCAGGTGAAATTACCTTATGCACGATTGGCGACGAGGAGCAAATCGCGGGCTTTCACAATTTTCGGAATGGCCGGCGCATATCGCCGCACATCCCATGGTTTATGGCTCCTTTACGCGACGCGTAAAATTCAATGTGAATGCCGGTCCCAATCTTAAAGCCTGTAAGGGACAGTGTCCGGACGGACCTGCATGTCCGCAACAACACAACGCAACCCGCAGGAAACGGTATGCTCAGGCTCGCCCTATCGGTCGCATTCGTCGTCGCCGCAGTTGCCTATGCGGCGCCGAAACTGGATTCTTACGCGCTCAATTCGGGCGAATGGCTCGGCCAGGCGAAACAGGGCACGGGGGTGCAAACGTCGAACTATCGCTCGCTGACGCTGGAAGCCGACCGCAATGGCCATTTCCGCGTTGAAGCCGTGATTAACGGGCGGCGGCTCGACATGATGGCGGATACGGGCGCAACGGCAGTGGCACTAATGGCGGAAGACGCCGCGCGCATCGGCATCAGGCCGCGCGACGAGGACTACACCATCAGGACGCAGACGGCCAACGGCGTTTCCATGTCCGCTCCGGTGATGCTGAAGGAAATCCGCATCGGATCGATCCGCGTGCGCAATGTTCGCGCACTCGTCGCACAGCCCGGCGCGCTGCATGTCAACCTACTCGGCATGAGTTTCATTGGCGCATTGGACCGCTTCGACATGAAGGGCAATACACTGACCCTCGTCCAGTAGCCTGCCCGCTGCGCCCTTCACTTCACCCATGGATTGTTCTACGCCTTAAAGGGCCGAGACAACCTGCGCGCCTGCCCGGTTTTCCTGCCTGAGCGCGCCAAACCGACGAGATTCCATGAGCTTTCCCAAACCCCGCGCCGACCTGAAGCCCAACACCGCCGAATTCGAACGCCTGCCTCTGGTCAAGCCGACCGGTTTTCGCGAATACGATGCGCGCTGGCTGTTCGGCGAGGAGCTGAACCTGATGGGCGCGCAGGCTGTGGGCCTGGGCATCGCCACGCTGCTGGGTGAACTTGGCAAGCCGCGCGAGATCGTCGTCGCGCACGATTACCGCAGCTATTCGAACTCCATCAAGATGGCGCTGGTCACCGGCCTGATGGCCGGCGGCTGCAAGGTCAAGGACCTCGGCATGGCCGTGACGCCGATGGCCTATTTCGCACAGTTCGCGCTGGATGCCCCGGCTGTCGCCATGGTCACCGCCAGCCACAA
>JAGRLC010000057.1:0-31316 GCA_020441995.1 Rhodobiaceae bacterium | reverse complement strand
GACCGGCATCAAGATGGGCGCCGACAGACCCCTCACCTTCGGGCCGGAGCTGATGAGCCGTTTGAAGGAGATCGTGCTCAACGCCACCTTCGACATGAAGGGCGGCGGCAGCCTGGTGGTCATCGAAGGCTTCGCCGAAACCTATATGGCCGATCTGGTCGAAGGGCGGAAGCTTAAGCGGCCGATCAAGGTTGTGGCCGCCTGCGGAAACGGTACGGCGGGCGCCTTCGCGCCGGAGGTGCTGCGCCGGCTCGGCGCGAAGGTCATCGAACTCGACTGCGAACTCGACCACTCCTTCCCGCGCTACAACCCCAACCCGGAAGACATGGAGATGCTGCATGCGCTCGCGGCAGCCGTGAAGGAGCACGGCGCGGAAGTCGGCATGGGCTTCGACGGCGACGGCGACCGCTGCGGCATCGTCGACAACGAGGGCGAGGAGATCTTCGCCGACAAGGTCGGCGTGATGATCGCCCGCGACCTGTCGGCCCTGCACAAGGACGCGCTGTTCGTTGCCGACGTGAAGTCGACCGGTCTCTACATGACCGACCCCGTCCTTATCGGCAACGGCGCGAAGACCGACTACTGGATGACCGGGCACAGCCACATGAAGCGGCGCGTCACAGAGATCGGCGCGCTCGCCGGCTTCGAGAAGTCGGGCCACTATTTCTTCAATCCGCCGGTGGGCCGCGGCTACGACGACGGGCTGGTGTCGGCGATCGCCATTCTCGAAATGATGGACCGCGCGCCGGACAAGACCATGGCCGACCTGAAGCGCGCCCTGCCGCGCACCTGGGGCTCGCCGACCATGAGCCCGTTTTGCCCCGACGAGATCAAATACGACGTGGTCAAGCGCGCCGTCGATCACTTCTCCAGGGTGCATGCCGACGGCGGTTCGCTGGCCGGCCAGAAGGTCATCGACGTGGTCACCGTCAACGGGATCCGCATCGTTCTGGAAGACGGCACATGGGGGTTGGTGCGCGCCTCGTCCAACAAACCGGAGCTGGTTGTCGTGGTCGAGAGCCCGACGTCGGAAGAGAACATGCGGACGATCTTCGCCGAGATCGACGGCTTCCTGTCGCAACAGCCGGAAGTGGGTGAGTACAACCAGAAGATCTGAGGACTCAGGAGGGCAATCTGCAATTCCTGGCTGTCGCTAAAACGTCTTTGTTGGCGCCAGTTATCGGCTTCCGCACTCTGTCCAATCCGATTCAACTGCAGCACCCTGGCAGATTGATTCAACGTCTTCACGTGAAGCGGAATCCGATTCCGCTTGCGGGATCAACCAACTGTTATCGTTGGGAAAAGACGCCGTCTTAAAGTTCTTCATGCTCTGATTCAGATTCAAGCGGGAAACCTCACCTGAAGTTTTGAATCACGTTGAACCATGGCGCGGCTCTCAAGCTCCAAAAACCTATTAATTGACAAAAGCAACTAATAGGCAATTTAATCGCGGCTCTCGAATATCAGGGCGATGGCGATGAGCACAAAAGACGAAACGGTTGCGCGGGTACGGCATTTCAGCCGGTTCTATACGGCGTGGATCGGCGTTCTCAATGAGGCGATGTACGACAGCGACCTGAAGCTGGGCGAGGCGCGCATCGTCTACGAGATCGCTCATCGCGACGAGACAATCGCGTCACAACTGTCGGGCGATCTCGGCCTCGATCCGGGATATCTCAGCCGCATAATCAAGACCCTCGAACAACGCGGATATGTCTCCCGCAAACCAAGCACGCGGGATGCGCGGCGCCAGATCCTTGCGCTTACCGCGAAAGGGCGGAGCCAAGCCGATACACTCAATGCGCGATCCGACGAACAGGTCATGCGGTTGCTGGAGCCGCTCGGCAGCACAGACCGCGCCGCCCTGCGCGGAGCGCTTGCGACGGCTGAGCGGTTGCTCGCGGGGCGGCCAGGCACGGCACCCGTCTGCCTGTTCCGCGATCCCAAGCCCGGAGACATAAGCTGGGTCCTGCACCGGCAGGCCGTCCTTTACTCGCGCGAGTATGGATGGGACGAGCATTTCGAAAATCTCGTCATCCGGATCGGCGGCGAGTTCATCGGCTCCTTCGATCCCGAACGCGAACGCATCTGGATCGCCGAGATGGGCGGAAAGGTCGTCGGCTCGGTCTTCATGTCCAAGGCATCCGACAGCGTTGCGAAGCTGCGTATGCTCTATGTCGAACCGGACGCGCGCGGCCATGGAATCGGGCGGCGGCTGGTTGAGGAATGCATGTCGCACGCCCGCCGTACCGGCTACACACGCATGACGCTGTGGACCAACGATGTGCTGACGGCGGCGCGGTCGATCTACGAGAAGGCCGGTTTCGAACTCGTGCGCAAAGAGGCGCACGAAGAGTTCGGCAAACCGATGTTCGGCGAAACCTGGGAGCGCGATCTCTAAAAAGATCAGACCGCCGCTTGCCCTTCCCGTCAGGATTGGCGCAGGTCAATCAGCCGCAGGGTCGAAAGCCGTGACATGCGGATGGTCGGAAAGGCCAAAAGCGAGAACAGCTTTCCGGCCGAAAGGTTTCATCACTGCCGTCACTATTGCTCGTGTCGCGCGCGCAAGCTGGGGCATGGGAGCACGGACCGGCTTGGCAATTCTTGTCCCGGACCATTCGCTGTTTTCATAGTCCGACTGGTGCGGCTTTATCAGCTTGCTTGGCGTGTCAGCCGTCTTTTCGGCCATTGCAATGACGAATGTCGGTTCCGCGTTGATGACCTCGACACGACCTTTGAGATCCTTGGGTGACATGACTTCGAACCACGGCGCATCGGTGCGTGTGGGAACCAAAAACACACGGATATTTGTGCAGTGGTTGGCCTCGAAGAGGCTGTACCAGAACTCGGGAGAGAACTGATAGAAGCCGTGGCCGCAAAAATTATTTGCCGCCGTCATGCAAATCAGCCGACCGCCTACCCTCAAAAGATTCAGGTAATTTTCCATCGCTTGCGGCACATCGAAAATATGCTCGATCGTTCCGCCATCGAGCAGAGTGTCGAACTTTCCGGCATGCTCCACCTCGATAGGCTCGGACATGTCCTGGATGATTGAAGCGCCCTGATAATCACTGACATCAATGCTGTCCACGCGCGTCGCCCCCAACTCGCGCAAAAGATCTTCAGCGAATTTGCTGGAAGTGATTTTCGAGAGCACCTCCTTGTTCAAAGGTCTCTTATACCGCGCAAAAATACGGGAAACGGATCCGGGCCGAACCGCGAAACCGAGGCGGCCGATCATCACGACATCGCCTAATGCGCGTTCACGGCATGCTAGCAGAATGCCTTCAAGCAATCGCTTGTTTACACCCATAGTCACACGTCCCTTTCATTCGCGCATTGCGAACTCGTCTAGAGCTTCCTTACAAGCCTTGCCTGACTTCCGGTTCGTCCGAACGCGAAGCGTAAGCCGTTAGCGCATACATGCGGCTGGCGCAAATGTCACTTTCCAGGCGGTTGGGTTGAAACAGCCTTCTCTGCTGGCGGATTGCCGCCAAGCCGGCACGCCTCTGCATAGCTCACGCAGCGATCTCACCGCGGCCATCTACGGCTGCAAGGGCCGCATCAAGCACTTCAAGCCCGGCCCCTTCTTTCAGCGAGTCCACGGTCAGGATGCGGCGCCAGGCGCGCGCGCCGGGCACGCCCTGATAGAGCCCGATCATGTGCCGGACAATACGGTTCAGTTTCTGACCTTTCGCCAGTTCGGCCTCGATATAGGGGCGCATCGCATCGACCGCTTCGGCGCGGTTTGCGACAGATGACGGTGCGCCAAACACGCGCGCATCGACATCGGCAAGCAGCCACGGATTCTGATAGGCGGCGCGGCCAAGCATGACGCCATCGACATGGCCGAGATGCGCCTCGGCCTCATCGAGCGTCTGGATGCCACCGTTGATCACCATTGGCACATGCGCCATCGCCTGCTTCAGGCGATAAACGCGGTCGTAGTCGAGCGGAGGAATATCGCGGTTCTCGCGCGGGCTCAGACCCTGCAGCCAGGCCTTGCGCGCATGGACGATCAACACGTCGGCACCGGCTTCGATAACCGCTTTCGCAAAGGCCGACAGCGCCGCCTCGCTGTCCTGATCGTCGATGCCGATGCGGCACTTCACCGTCACCGGGACATCGACCGCACGCTTCATCGCCGCGACGCCCTTTGCCACAAGCTGAGGCTCGGCCATCAGGCAGGCTCCGAAAGCGCCGGACTGCACTCGGTCGGAGGGGCAGCCACAATTCAGGTTGATCTCATCGTATCCGAAGTCAGCGCCGATCTTCGCGGCTTGCGCCAACTTGTCCGGCTCGCTGCCGCCAAGCTGCAAGGCAACGGGATGCTCGCTCTCGCCATAGCCGATCAGCCGCTCGCGCTCGCCATGTATCACCGCGTCAGCCGTGACCATCTCGGTATAGAGCAGCGCGTTGCGCGTCAGCACCCGATGGAATGCACGGCAATGCCGGTCGGTCCAATCCATCATCGGGGCGACGGAAAAGCGGTATGGCGGACAGGTGTTCATAGGGTCGAGAGTTAGCGCGCGGAAGCCGGCAAAGTCAAAACGTGACCGGTCTCGAAGAGGTTCAAATAGCGACAATCAAGAATGTGTGCCGGAGTCCGCTCGCATGAGCAGCGCAATCGTGACGTTCGAGCCCTCCACGCGCGCCGCCTGGATACCTGCTCGCCCGGTCATAACAGCGGGACACATCAATGGCGTAAGCATAACGCCGCGATCCTTGATTACCCACCGCCCGCTTAGTGAACGGCGGAGCTGTTCCACGGCATCAGCAATTTCTCAGCGATGGCGACCGCCAGAAAGAGCAGGATGCCCAACAGGCTCAAGGTGATGAGGGCGGCCCAAGCAAGCGGGGTGTCCAGTTGCGAATTGGCCGTCAGCAGCAGGTTGCCGAGCCCCTCGTTCGCCCCGACGAATTCACCGATGACGGCCCCGATAACCGCAAGCGTCACAGCGACTTTTGCGCCGGAAAAGATAAAGGGCAAGGCGGCTGGAAATTGCACCTTCGTGAAGATTTGCCAGGGCGATGCACGAAAAGCGCGTGACAATTCGATCAGGCCAGCCGGTGTCGCTCGAAGCCCGGTCGCGGTGTCCACGACGATTGGGAAAAACGCGACAAGGAAGGCAATGACGAGCTTGGACTCCATGCCGATGCCGAACCAGACCAGGATGATCGGAGCGATAGCCACTTTCGGAACCGACTGGGTCGCAATAAGGATCGGGTAAAAGGTGAGATTGAGAAAACGCGAATTTGCGACACAAACGGCAATCGGAATACCGATGACCATCGCCAAGCCGAAGCCGTAGATGCATTCGAGCAGCGTCGGCCAAGTGTGTTTCAGGAGAAGCTCGCGCTCTGCAAACATCGCATCCGCGATGGAACTTGGGCTTGGCAGCACGATCTGGCTGACGCTGAAATAACGCGTATAGAATTCCCAAATCAGCACGATGCCGACAGCTCCGGCCAACGGGTAAATAACAGCTTGCAAGAAGTTCGTGATTTTCATCGCGAAATCCCCAACGCGCGGCTGGCGCGATGCTCGAGTTCAACGAAATCGGACGAATAACGCATCTCCTGCCGCCGCGGATAAGGCAGATCGACTTCGATGAAGTCTGCCAGCAAGGCTGGCCGTTTGCTGAAAACGGCGACGACATCGGACAGATAGACGGCTTCCGATATGCTGTGGGTAACGAACAGTGTGGTCGCACCGGTCCTTTCGCGGATCCCGAGAAGCAAGTCGTGCATTTCCATGCGCGTCAGTTCGTCCAGGGCGCCGAACGGCTCGTCCATGAGCAGCAGTTTCGGCTTATGAACCAGGGCCCTGCACAGGGCGGCGCGCTGCTGCATTCCACCGGAGAGTTGGGGCGGATAGGCTTTTTCGAAACCTTCCAGCCCGACCTGACTCAAAAGTTCCCTTGCCTGCTCCACGGCTTCGGCTCCGGTACGCCCCAGGATTTCCATCGGAAACAGGACATTGCTGAGCACGGTGCGCCAAGGCATGAGGTTGGCCTGCTGGAAAACGATTCCGAAATCGGGATGCGGTTCCCTCACATGCTCGCCGGCGATTTGCACCGTTCCTTCATATCCCTTCACAAGGCCGGCAACGATCTTCAGGAACGTTGTCTTCCCGCAACCGCTGGGACCGAGCAGGCTAATCAGCTGCCCATCTTTAAGATCGAAAGAGATATCCTCAATCGAGACCAGCGGTTCTTCGCCCGGTCTGGGGAATGTTTTTCGCACATTGCGGAAATGACCGAACGAAACGGCTCCGCCGGCCATGTTTTCCTTGCCTGTGGACTCTATAGGCATGTCGATTTGTAAGCCCATGTTGCCGTTCTGCCAGAATTTCAAGTTCGGAAATAAAGAGTTCCCGGCTCCGCCAGGGGCGCCGGGAACCTCCGGATGCTCAGTTCACGTCAGGGTTTGACCGGTTCTTCAGGGAGAAAACCGGACGCATAGATGTCGGCAACCCCCGGCACATCTCCGTTCACGCCTACATACTCGGCAACGAAATCAATGCTCTTCTGCATTTTCTCTTCGCTGACCCAGCCGAGGCCATTGGCTTCTGTGTCTGGTGTCACGGCGAGCCCCCGAACAACTCCGATTTCGGCGGCGATGACCTCCGGCTTCAGCCCTTCGACATATTTCATCTGTAGTTCGGCTGCTTTTTCCGGGTTGTCGAGCGCGAACTTCCAGCCCTTCAGCGCCGCCCGCACGAAGCCTTTCACAACGTCAGGGTTTTCTGCGAGATAAGCTTCCGTCGTCGCGATCCCGTTCGAGTAGAGTTCGAGCCCGTGGTCGCCGAGAAGATATGTCCGGAGCTCCGCATCGGCTTTCTTTGCTCCGGCTTCCAAGCCGGGCTTGGCCATAACAAAGAATTCGATCGAGGGCACCTGCTTGGTCAAGAGCATGCTGGCTCGCGCCGGCGGCGCGACGTTGGTGATTTCCAGCTTGTCGGGATCCAGACCATTCTGCGCCATGAACCCGCGGATGACCTTCGGCGTGAAGCTTCCCGCCCCACTGCCGAGCATGAGCCCCTCAAGTTGCGACGCCTCGGTGACGTTGGCGCCTGTGTCGAGACTGAAGATCGCGTACGGGGCCTTCTGGTAGTTGACCGCAACCATCTTGATTTTCGAGCCCGCGGCGCGTGCCAGCGTCAGCCCGGGCACGTCCACGAAACCGATCTGGGCGGTTCCGGATTCCACCGCCTGGATGACCGCGGCGCTGCCTTGGGACGGGATGATGGTAACGTCGAGCCCTTCCTCTTCGTAATACCCGTTGGCAAGGGCGACATACCAAGGCGCGTGACGGCCCAATGGGATGAAGTCCAGAGAAAACACGACCTTCGTCTTTTCCTGCGCCACAGCGGGCATCGCAGTCGGCGACAACCCCGCGATCAAGGCCAGCGCGCAGGCCAATAAAGCGTTCTTCAGTTTCATTTCCGCACTCCCGTGTGATCGTCCGCGCCACGGAGCCAGGCAACCACGAGGCAGCTTGAGGGCGCTCCGATTTTGCGATGCACACTCAGGAAACATCCGATTTTTCGACATGTCAACGGATTTTCGAAAATCTATTTGATTTCCGTATATCTGTTTGTTATTCGGAATTCATACATGAAATGAAACCAAACGAGCGAACAACCAAGTGAGCCAAGTGAACCCCGCATCAATCGTCACGCTCAACGGCAAGGTCCTGGAGACGCTACGATCCGACATCCTTTCGTGCCGGCTCAAACCGAACGAACGCCTGCGCACGGAAACCCTGCGCATGATGTATGGCGCGGGCACCAGCCCGATCCGCGAAGCGCTGATGCGCCTGGCCGCAGAGGGTCTGGTCGTTCTCGAACAGAACAAAGGGTTCAGGGTCGCCGGCGTATCGCACGAGCAACTTGAAGACATCATGCGCACGCGCGCCGAGATCGAAATTCTCGCGCTGCGGCGGGCTATCGAAATTGGCGGGGTTGATTGGGAAGCGAGTGTCCTTGGCGCGTTCCACCGGCTTTCCCGCCAGCCAAAATCGGATAGCGAGCGACCTGAACAGATCAACGAAGCGTGGAAACGCGAGCACAAGGCATTTCACGATGCCCTTGTGGCCGCCTGCCAGTCCCCTTCCCTTCTTTCAATCCGCGCGGGGCTTTTCGATCAGTGCGACCGCTACGTCGCCCTCTCCGTCACAGCAAAAACGCTGCCTCGCGACGATGTCGCCGAACACGAAGAAATCATGAAGGCGACGATCGATCGCGACGCGGAAAAGGCTGAGCGCCTGCTGCGCAAGCACATCGAATTGACGACGGAAAAAGTGAAGCTTTCGAACTGGTTCAGTGACGTTCCGTTTGAAGGCGAGGAGTTGCCGCTGTGACAAAGGATCCGCAAACATGGCGGCAACGCATAGAAGCCGCACGGTCTGAGGGCCTGGCGGCGCGGGAATATTTTGTCGTGTTTTCCGATCCGGCCGGTGACAAGGACAAGGTCAGGGAAACGCTCAAAATTCATCTCGACTATCAACGGGATCTGGAAAGCCGTGGCGTTCTGCTGGCCGCCGGTCCGCTTTCGGACGAAAAGGGCGAAGCCTGGACCGGGCGAGGCATGATCATTCTGCGGGCAGCATCGCTGGATGAAGCAAGAGCGATTGCCGATGCCGACCCCATGCACGCAAGCGGGGCGCGAAATTACACGTTGCTGCCGTGGCTGATGAACGAAGGCAGTTTTTCACTCGTCGTGAAGCTGGCAGGCCAGAAGGTCGATTTCGCATGAGCGGCTCCCGATCGGTTGATATCGACGCCGACGCGCTGAGCAAGCTGGTGTCCAGCATCTTCGTGCAGCACGGGTTAAGCGAATCCGCCGCAAACCAGGTTGCACGGGGCCTTGTCGACGCGGATGCCGAAGGGCTGCATTCGCATGGCGTGATGCTGCTTGAAATGTATGTGGAAAGATTGCGGGCCGGATCAGTCTTGACCAAGAGCAGGGCCGAAATCGTGTCCGACCGCCTTGGCGCGCTAGTACTGGATGCAGGCAACGCGCTCGGACATCTTACCGGCGATCAAGCCATGGAGATCTGTGTCGAGCGCGCAAAGAAGTTCGGTGTCGCTGCTGTGGCCGTGCGGCACGGTTTCCATTTCGGAACCGCACGGCGCTTTGCAGTTGCCGCGGCGGAGCAAGACTGTATCGGCATCGCAATGTGCAATACACGCCCGCTGATGCCTGCTCCCGGCGGCGCTGAGCGCGTTGTCGGCAACAACCCGCTTGCAATCGCGATACCCACCGATGGCGACATACCGATCGCGCTCGACATGGCAACCAGTGAAGCGGCGATGGGCAAGATACGCATGGCCGCAAAATCCGGCGAGCAAATCCCCAAAACCTGGGCGGTCAGCTCCGATGGTTCGCCGACAACGGACCCGCAAGAAGCGATTGCCGGAATGCTGTTGCCAATGGCGGGGCCGAAGGGGTTCGGGCTTTCGTTCGTCATCGATCTGATGTGCGGGCTTCTTTCGGGCGGCGCGTTCGGCAAGAACGTGCAGCCGCTATACGGTGACCCTGCCGTGCCCTACGACTGTTCGCACTTCTTCATGGCGATCGATATTTCCGCGTTCGTCAGTCCGGCCATCTTCCGGGCACTATCCGCAGAAGCTGCAAAAGCCATTCGCCAGGGGGCAAAGGCCCCTGGGATTGAGCGGATATACACACCCGGCGAACCGGAATGGCAGCGGCGCGCGCACTCCAAAGACCGCATAACACTTAACGAAGACGTCGTCCGCAGCCTGGAAAAACTGGCCCAGGATGCCGGCATCGATGTCTCCGTGCTCAATCAAAACCAAGCATCAGGCGGATGAGTACAATGTCCAAGCAGGAAGTTTCCACGCAGACCCTAAGGCAGCCCATGGGGCATTTTTCGCAGGCGACCGTCGTCGAGGCGAGCGGCAAGCTCGTCTTCATCTCCGGAATGACTGCACGGCGCGCGGACGGAACGATTGCGGGTATCGGCAACATAACCGAGCAGACGCGCCAGGTTTGCGAAAACATAAAGGCAGCGGTTGAGACGGCCGGCGGCACGCTGGACGATGTTTGCCGCGTTGACGTCTATGTCCGCAACATCGAGCACTTCGACGAAATACACGCAGTCAGGCGCGAATATTTCAAACCTCCCTTGCCAGCCTCGACGATGGTTGAGGTCACGAAAATGGTCTCGCCCGACTATCTCATCGAAATAAACGCCATTGCCGTCGTTCAGGGTTAAACACATGGCACGCCTTGCTGCACTCATGCATGAGAACGAAGAGCGGATCGGCGTCGTCGATGGCGAAACGCTCGGTCTGCTGCCGCCGCTTTTCAAAGACCTCACGACTGTTGTCCAATCCGGTCACGAAGCGGTCGAGAAGCTCCTCGCCGCCCCTATCGAGGCCGAAGTCGAGCTGGCGGCTGCGCAATTGCTTGCACCGGTCCGCCGCTTCCGCCGCGATGTCCTATGCACCGGCTGGAACTATTGGGATCACTTCGAGGAAGGCCGCGGCAGGCGCGAAGGCCAGGATGTCGACCCGCCCGAGCACCCGACCTTCTTCACCAAGGCGCCTGACGTCGTCATCGGACCGAAAGATCCAATCGCCTACGATCCGCAGATTTCCCAGAAGTGGGATTACGAAGCGGAAATCGCACTGGTCTTCGGCAAGGATGGCCGTTGCATTCCTGAAGAGCGGGCGCATGAATATATCCTGGGTTATTGCCTAGCCAACGATGTGTCCCAGCGCGATCTCCAGCGCGCTCATGGAGGTCAGTGGCTGAAAGGCAAAAGCATCGACGGCACGATGCCGCTTGGTCCCTGGATCACACTGGCGCGCGATCTCGACATCAGCGATGTCGTGATCGAGTGCTTTGTCAACGGGGAGCGGATGCAGAGCGCATCAACCCGTCAAATGGCATTCAGCATTCCGCGCCTGATCGCGGAACTGTCCTGGGGCATGACAATACACGCCGGCGACGTTCTTCTCACCGGCACACCGGCAGGCGTCGGGAATGCCCGCACACCCCAGCTCTTTCTCAAGCAAGGCGACGAGGTCATCGTCCGCAGCGAACCTTTGGGCGAGCTGCGAAACCGGTTCGAGACTGTCGACTTGCACAGCCCGCGCTAACCCCAAGATGGAGTCGAATTATCAAATGTCTGATGAACACGGACTCAAACTGGCAAACGAACGCGGCATTTCCCTCGGCGAGATTGGTCAGCGAATAGTCTTGGAGAACGAACACGTTCGCATCTGGGAGGTCAAACTCGAACCCGGCGAGACGATCGACTTCCATATTCACTACCACCCCTATGTGATCATCTCGCTTGGCGGCGGGGAAAATGAGATTGAAACGATCTTCGGCGACAAGCGGACGACCAACGAACCCCTGGGCGAAACCGTCTTCATGAACGAGATGCGGGCGGTTCACAAACTGACCAACCGCTCCGACACCACCTATCTGTCACGTCTTGTGGAACTCAAGCACATCACCTGGGAAAGCGATGCTGCCGACGATACCGGCGCCGAACCTCCCGCGAGGCAGGCAGATGCGCAGGAAGCGCTTGAGGAAATTCTCATTCAGACTCAGGACCTCGACTGGGTCGAAAAATCACTGGCCGGGCTGTCGCACAAGATGCTGTGGCGCAACGAGGAGACCGGCGCGTCGATTGCACTGATCAAATTCGAAAAAGGGGCGGGCATTCCCAAGCCCCATCTGCATGCGTCGAACCAGTTCATGTACTGCCTGTCTGGTAAGTATCGTTACATCCCCACCGACGTGATGCTCGTTCCCGGGGTCTTCTACTGCAATCCGAAAGGGAATGTGCACGGACCTGCGATTGCCGATGAAACATGCATCTTTTTGGAGATCTATGACGGGCCGCATTATCCCATAAAGCCGGACTGGTACACGAACGAGGAAGACGCCAGATGACTGGCGGCTACGATGTCCACACGCATCTGATCCCGCCTGCGATCCTCAAGGCCGCCGACAACGGGGCCTTCTCGATGCGGCTGGAACCGGACCGGCTACACATTTGCGGCCACGGCGTTCCGCTTGAACCCATCCAGAATGCCGGGAAACTTGCCGAGAGGATCGAGAGCGACAAGCTGAACGCCGCCATCGTATCGGTGCCGCCTCCCCTTTTCAGGCCGGACCTGCAGAGCGAGGCTCGGAAGGACTACGCAAGAGAGATCAACGACGGCCTGTTCGAAGGCTGCGCGCAGCATCCAGGAAGACTTCTTCCCCTGGCCTATCTGCCCGCCGAGGACCCGGAAATGGCGGCTGATATCGCCGCGTCTCTCAGCGACGACTGGATAGGCGTGGTGATGGGCACCGAGCTCGGCGCACTGAACTACAGCTCGCCTGCTTATGACGTCCTTTGGCAGACGCTATCCGAGCAGGCGCTGACGGTTTTTCTGCATCCCGGCTCGTCACCGGATGCGCGGCTCGCGGAATTCTATCTCAGCAACCTCCTCGGAAACCCTGTTGAAACAACAATCGCAGTCGCGCACCTCGTCTTCGCCAATGTCATGAAGCGCTTCCCGAAGTTGAACATCGTACTCGCGCATGGTGGCGGTTGCATCGCCGCATTGGCTGGCCGCTGGCAACGCGGACTGGACAGCCGCCGCCCAGGCGTCAACGCGGACATGAGCCCTCCAGCCGAGGCATTGCGCCGGTTCTATGTCGATACAATCGTTCATTCCCCGGCATTCCTGAAGAATGTCATGGAGGTCATCGGCGAAGACAAGATTGTGCTTGGAAGCGATTGGCCATTTCCGATGGGCGCCCGCACCGCAGAGGATGACATCGGTCACCTCGATGAGGCGCTCCGCCGGCGCATACGCAAGGACAATGCGCTTGCCGCATTCGGCATCCGCTTGGCGTGCAGGCGGGACTGACCGGCAAACCCGAAGATACGCCAATCCGAGCTTTTCTTTGTTTTCCAAGACTTGCGCCTTGCTTCATCAGGCGCGCTTGTCTCGGTTTTTCGCTCATGTACCGAACCTGTCGATTTTGACAGTCCCCCATCGCTACTTCATGGATCAGGAAGCGCGAACGTGAACCGGCGGAGGCGGAGGCCGGGCGATCCTCTCCGCATCGCAACCCTGTCATGCCGTCCGGGGACTCGCTTAAGGCGCGGATCGCGGCATACTAGAAAACCATTCCCCATTCGCCAGCCGCTGCGGCGCGTTCGGTAGCCTGACCGAGTAGCAGAACGCAGGGCGCAAGCGATCCCGAAACAAACATGAGGATATCATGCAGACTGCAAGCGCCCCGTCCGATCCGCTGTTGAGCGAACTTCGGAGCATCGTCGGATCCGCCGCCGTGATCGCCGATGGCGACCGGTCTAAATATCTGGTCGATGCACGCGGATGGTTCTCAGGCGCTGCCCTCGCCGTTGTTCTGCCGAAAACGGTCGAGGAAGTCGCCGCAGTCGTGAAGCTGGCGGCGCGCGAGGGACTGAAGGTCATCCCGCAGGGCGGCAATACCTCCATGGTCTACAGCTCCGTCCCGGACGACGCCGACTGTGCGATCGTCGTGAACCTTTCCCGCATGAACCGCATCCGCGAAATCGACCGCGAAGCCTCTGTCGCCGTGGTCGATGCCGGCTGCGTTCTCGCCTCGCTGCATGACGCGGCCGCTGAGGTGGACCGCGCCTTTCCGCTGCATCTCGGTTCGGAAGGGTCGGCGCAGATCGGCGGGCTGGCCGGGGCGAATGCCGGCGGCACGGGGGCGCTACGCTACGGCAACATGCGCGACCTGACGCTCGGTCTTGAGGTCGTGCTGCCGAACGGAGAAATCCTCAGCGACCTGAATGGGCTGCGCAAGGACAACCGCGGCTACAATCTCAACCACTTGTTCATCGGCGCCGAGGGGACACTCGGCATCATCACCGGCGCGGCGCTGAAGCTTGTGCCTCAGAACCGGACCAACGCCGCCGCCTTCGTGGCTCTGGAATCGCCGCAAGCCGCGCTGGAGCTGCTGGGCCGCGTGCAGGATCGCTTCGGCACATCGGTCAACGCCTACGAGCTTCTGTCCGGCAACCAGATTGCGCTGTGCGAGGAGTTCACCGAAGCAGCCAGCCCGTTCGAGACCCAGCCCGACTGGGCGGTCCTGATCGAGATCTCCGACCCGGCCCCGGATGCACCGCTCAAGGACAGGCTGGAAAATCTCCTGGGCGAAGAGTTTGAAGCAGGCCGCCTCATCGACGCCGTGATCGCGCAGAACGGCGCGCAGTCCGCCGCCTTCTGGCACCTGCGCCATGCCGTGACCGAAGCGAACGTCCGAGCCGGTTACTCCACGACACTCGACGCATCTGTCCGCGTTTCACAGGTGCCCGAGTTCATTACCCGTTGCTCGGAGATGATGCGGGCCGAATTTCCCGGCGTTCATCCGCTCGTCGTTTGCCACATGGGCGACGGCAATGTGCACTTTATCGCCCTGTTCAGGGCCGATGAGGACGAGGGTGCCGACCGCCAAGCGGTCATCAACCGGATCCAGGAACTCGGCAACGGTCTGACAGTGGAGATCGGCGGATCGTTCAGCGCCGAACATGGTATCGGCCGCAAGTTGACCGGCGAGCTCGAGCGGCTGACCGATCCCGCCCGTTACGCAACGCTCAAGGCGGTGAAAATGCTGTTCGACCCGAACGGGATGATGAACCCCGGCGTTATCTTCCCTGAGCCAGGCCAAGCCTGACAGCAGGCCGCCCGGCAGCTTGAGAGGGCCGTATCGCTCAGACTTCGGCGCCCGAGAAATCGAGCGCTTCGCGATAGTCCCTCACAAACAGGTCCAACAGACCATCGACCCCGGCTTCCCCGCCCGCTGCCAGCGCGAAGAGCGGCAGCCGGCCCAGCATAACCGCGCGTGCGCCCGCATGGCGGTAGCGCAAGGCGTCAAGGCCGTTGCGAATGCCGCTGTCGGCCAGCACGTCAAGCCGGCCGCCGACCTCCCGCACGATACCGGGGAGTACGGCGATCGGCGCCGGCGCCGCGTCGAAATTCCGGGCGCCGTGCGATGAAACGACGATGCCGTCGGCACCGATCTCCACCGCCCGGTCCGCGTCCTCAACCGCAAGGATACCCTTGAGCACAAGCTTTCCCTTCCAGCGGTCGCGCACGCGGGCGACGTCATCCCAGTTCAGATCGCGGCGCAGATAAAGCTGCGACGACGTGATCGGGCCTATCAGGCCGGGACGGGACCCTTCGGGAAAGTTCTCAAGCCGTGGCAGCGCGCCGCGCGCCATGGACCGCAGGACGACACGCACGAGCCACCGCGGATGCAGGGCGATGTCGGCCATGCCCCGGGCGGTGAAGCGGAAGGGCATGTCAAAGCCCGACCGGACATTCCACGCCTTGCGCGCACCGCGCGGTGTGTCCACGGTCATGACCAGTACGTCGGCGCCGGCGGCGGCGGCGCGGTCCATGAGCTGACCGGACGCCTCCGGATCGTTCCAAAGATAGAGCTGCATCCAAAGCCGCGCTTCGGGCACGGAGCGGGCCAGCCGCTCGATCGAGATCACGGATTGCGTGGAGAGACACACGCGAATCCCGTGGCGGGAAGCGGCACGGGCCATCGCGATCTCGCCGTCATGACGTATCAGTCCGGCCATGGCCGTCGGGGCGATGATGAAGGGCGTGGCGTAGTCCTCGCCGAACAGCCGCGTTGCGATGGAGCAGCCCTCGTGCGAACGCAGGATACGCGGCACGATCAGATAGTCATCGAGGCTCTGCCGCAACGCCAGAAGAGAGGATTCTTCACCGACGCCCCGGTCGATATAGTCGAACAAGGCACGCGGGATAGCCCGTCTGGCGCCGCGCCGCGCCTCTTCATACGTCAGAAGCATGTCGTCAGGACGTCACGACCCAGAGCACAACGGCATCCTCGTCCCCGACCGAGGTCCAGCAGTGCTCTCCCTGAGCATCGTAATAGACGGAGTCGCCGGCTTTCAGCTCCAACGGTTCGTAGATCTTGGTGTGAAGCTGCATGTGGCCGGACACGACGTAAAGGAAGATCTCGGCGTCGGACTGAGCCCATTCGGCATATTCGTCACTGCTGCGCGCGGTGACCGTGGACCGGACGGGGACCATGCGCTTGTCCTTCAACTCGTGGCATAGCAGCGTGTTCTTGCAGGTCTTCGACGCATGGTCCTTGCCGTGGCTGTTTCGGCTGACGGCCCGCCGCCCCTGCGCCAGAGCGCCGGTGCGCGTCGAAGCCAGCAGATCGCCCATTTCGATCCCGAGCCCCACCGCGATCTTCTGTAGCGTGGTTACCGTGGGCGACAATTCCCCGCGTTCGATCTTCGACCAGGTCGATGCCGACACGCCGGTAAGCCGGGCGCATTCCTGAAGCGTGATGCCCCTGTCCTGCCGAAGCCCGACAATACTTCGCGAGAAGGAGATATCGCCTGATTCCGTCTTCCTCGGCGCGATCTGCGCCTCACCGAAATTGAACATCTCCGTTCCTTTCTCTTCCAGAGGACGCCTTTGAAGCGCCGACTCTCTTTCCGCATCCCGCCAACTGCGACAAGCCGTAGACCATCCGAAATGACGTGTCTTCCGCGTTTCTCTTAATTGCGAGTTTTTTCATCTTAATTGCGCTGATCCCATGCAGCAGGGCAAGCCGAGCATCAAAATAGAATCGTGTACTAAAAGACCAATTTTGACTTTAGGAAAAATTATTGACGATTATGAGTCTTTACGAAACACTGATCGTATCGGCGTGACAGCCAGAACGGCCCGGCAGCAATGATGAAATCGACGGCCGCAGGCGCGCTTGCGCGGCGACCAACTAGAAACGGACCGCCACGGGCGGGGAAGACAGGAGCGTAGGCATGGAGCTTTCCAAAGATACCGTCACCGGCTTGTTCACGGCCATCGTTACGCCGTTCAACGCACGGCTCGAGGTGGACTACGACGGGGTGAAAGCTCTTGTAAAACGCCAGATTGACGCCGGCGCATCGGGAATCGTCCCGATCGGCGGAACCGGCGAGTATCCGGGTCTGTCGCGCGCCGAGCGCCGAGCTGTCGTCGCGGCCTGCGTCGAGGCGGCGGACGGCCGGCCTGTCATGCCGGGGGTCCTGTCTACCGGGTTCAACGACGCAATGGACGCCGCCCAGGACTTCAAGGACGTTGGCGCGCAGGCGGTCATGCTGGTGACCCCCTATTACACCACCGGAACCCAGGACGGTATCCGGGCCTATTTCGCCAAGTTCCACAAAGCACTCGGCCTGCCCGTGCTGGCCTACGAGATTCCGCGCCGCACCACGGTGGCCATCGCGCCGGAAACCTACGTCAAGATGGCCGACGACGGGTCGATAATCGGCATGAAGTACTCCAATTATGACATGCCCGCCTTCATCGAGATCGTCCGCGATGCCGGTGACCGCCTTGCCGTGCTCTCGGGTGAGGAACCCTTGTTCGCCACCCACATCGCGCAGGGCGCGGTCGGCGGCGTGCTGGCCTCGGCCACGATATACCCCGAACACTGGCTGCGCGTCTTTGAAACGGCCCGGTCCGGCGACCTTCACGGCGCACTCAGGCTGCAGGCCGAGATCGCACCGGTGATCGACGCCATCTACCGTGAGACCAATCCAGGCCCTCTGAAAAGCTACATGAAGATGGCCGGCTGCGACGTCGGGAGCGTGCGCCTGCCGCTCTGCCCCCCAAGCGACGAAACCTCAGCGTTGCTCAAATCGGCACTCGCCACGTTCGAAAAGGCCAGCTCGGCCTGACCGGCTCCATGCACGGAAAAGGAGCAAAGCGGAGAGCTCGACTATGGTGAATTCCGACACCCACAGCGCACCGGTCAGCCTTCGCGGCGTCACCCGCACCTTCGGAGATCACGTCGCGCTGCATCCCATGACGCTGGACATTCAGGCCGGGGAATTCGTCTCCCTTCTGGGGCCCTCGGGCTGCGGCAAGACCACGACCCTGCGGATCGTTGCCGGATTGGAAAGCACGGACGCCGGCTCGGTCTGGATCGGCAATCGCGACGTAACTCACGTTAGCCCCAACCGGCGCGGGCTGGGCATGGTGTTTCAGAACTATGCCCTCTTCCCGCACATGAGCGTGGCCGAGAACATCGCCTTCGGACTCGAGATGTCGCGGATGCCAAAGGCCGAGATCGAGACGCAGGTCGCGCGCATCATCGACATGGTGCACCTGTCGCAATTCGCCGACCGGATGCCCGCCAAGCTTTCCGGCGGACAGCAACAGCGGGTCGCCCTCGCCCGCTCGCTCGTGACCAATCCCGCCGTTCTGCTTCTGGACGAGCCGATGGCCGCGCTCGACAAGAACCTGCGCGAAACGATGCAGTACGAACTTCGCCAGATCCAGGAGACGCTCGGCACAACCACAATAATGGTCACCCACGACCAGGAAGAGGCCTTGAGCCTCAGCGACCGGATCGTGGTGATGGACAAGGGTCACTTGCTTCAGGCCGGCGCCCCGCAGGAGATATATGATGCGCCCGCGAACCGGTTCGTCTCTGAGTTCCTCGGAGCATCCAACCTGATCGAATGCGAGGTCACTGGTCTCGACGGCGACGAGGCCGTGCTTAGTCCGCGCGGCATGAGCGGCGTAACGCTACGCGCCGCGATGCGCCCGGGCATTGCGGCGGGCGAAGCGGTCACGCTCTCGGTGCGGCCCGAACGCATCAGCATGAGCCAGGCCCAGCCCGACAGCAGCCACCAGGCCGTGCCGGGAACCATCGTGACCCACGTTTTCCGCGGCGCCTCGCACGCTTACCAGATCCGCATGAACGGCGTGGAAACACCGATCCTCGTCTACGAACAGGCCACCGGTCATCCGGAAACAGGCAAGCGCAACATCGGAAGCAAGGTCTGGGCGCACTGGGCCAGCGAAGGTCAGACCGTGCTCTGACCCAATGCCCGCAACCTGACGCCGGGGACGAACCGGCAAGCAAAGGCCAAATCACAGGACCACCGCATGAGCTTCGACCCCATCACACTGGAAATCCTCAGCAGCAAGATTGCGGCTTCCGCCGAAGAGATGAGCTTTACCCTGCAACGCACGGGGCGGACGCTTTTCGTCAAGGAAACCGCCGATTTCCAGACCGGCATCGCCGATCTCAGCGGCCGGTTTTTCGCCTACCCGCGCGAGATAGGTGTGTCGAACTATATGGGGCTCGACCTCTCGCCGGTGATCCGCGCCGTGCCGGACATGGAGCCCGGCGACGTCATCATCACCAACCATCCCTATATTTCCGAGGGGCTCGCCACGCACCTTCCGGACCTGCACATGGTCCGTCCCTATTTCCATGATGACAAGATCGTCGCCTATGGCTGGTGCTTCATCCACTGCTCGGACGTGGGCGGCAAGGTGCCCTCCTCGATCTCGCCTTCCAACGACAGCCTTTATCAGGAAGGACTGCTGATCCCGCCGACCAAGATCGTGAAGGCCGGCAAGATCAACGAGGAGTTCATGTGGAGCTTCCGCGTAAACTCCCGGTCACCTGACGAGAACACCGGCGACGTGAAAGCCATGCTCGCAGCGCTGACTACCGGTCAGCACCGGGTGCGAGATCTGATCGCGCAGCACGGGATCGACGATTTCATGGCCGTGCAGGAGGCGCTTCAGGACTACTCCGCCCGCCGTGCCCGTGAGGTTCTGCGGCGCATCCCCGACGGGCGATACGAGTTCTGGGACTATCTGGACGATGATTACAACTCCGCCCTTCCGGTTCGCATTCGTGTCCGCATGGATGTTGAAGACGGCATCGTTAGCCTCGACTACGCGGGCACCGATCCCCAGGTCTCGTCGGCCTATAACGTGCCGACAGGCAACAAGGAGCACCCATGGCTGACGCTGCGGCTGATCTCCTTCGTGCTGACCTACGACAAGACGATCCCGATCAATGCCGGGCTATACCGGCCGATGCATCCGAAAGCGCCGAAGGGGTCTATCCTGAACCCCGAAGCGCCTGCGGCGGTCGGTGTCCGCCACGCCACGGCGACACGGGTGACCGATACCGTGACCGGCGTCTTGACGCTCGCCGCGCCCGAACTGATGAAGGCTCCCTCCGGCGGCGTCACCGTGCCGGTTGTGCTGTCCGAACCCGACCCCGAGACCGGAGGCCGCAAGACGCTGGTTGTCGAACCGATGGTCGGCGGCTCGGGCGGCATGGCCGACAAGGACGGTGTGGACGGGCGCGACAGCGGCCTGGCGAACCTCGGCAACAATCCCGCCGAAAGCGTCGAGGCGTCATCGCGCGTGCGCCTGCTCCGCTATGGTCTTCGCGTCGATAGCGCAGGCGCCGGGCGGCATCGCGGCGGCTGCGGTCAGGAGCTCGTATTCCAGGCGCTTACGGACGACTGCCAGGTGCTTGGCCGCGGTATGGAACGCTTCCGCTTCGCGCCATGGGGCATCCAGGGCGGCCGCCCAGGGGCCCTGTTCGAAGTCCATGTGACGCGCGCCGACGGACGGACAGAAACCATCGGCAAGATCGACGTCCTGGTGCTGAACGAGGGCGATATCGTCACCATGCTCAGCCCCGGCGGCGGAGGCTATGGAGATCCTTTCACCCGAGACCCCGCGCTTGTGACCCTTGATGTCCAGCGCGGACTGGTGACACGCGGCGCGGCAGAAGCGCAGTACGGCGTCGCCATCGCCGACGACGGAAAAGTCGATGCAGCGGCCACGGCTGCGCTGCGGGCGGTGGAACGCCCCGCCCCGTCGCAGTTCGAATTTTGCGACGACCGCCGCGCCTGGGATGCGATCTTCGACGACGCGCTTATGTGCGAATTCGTGACGCTCCTCGGCACCCTGCCACAGGCCCGCCGGATCGAAACACGCCGCAAGGTTCTGGAAACCGTCACCGGAGGCGTGCCGCGCGCCGGCAGCGTCGGCATCCTGGACAGCGTCGGCGACCTCGATGCCGCGCGCGCCCGTTTCAAACAAGCGGTATCCGAACTGCGCGCCGCCCTCAGCCCGAAGGCGCAGGAGACCGCAGCGTGAGCCTGGCCGAAAGCCATACTCGACCGAAACGCCGGGTTGGCTGGGGCCTTCAAGGCCTTGGCGGAACGCTGCCAGCGGTCATCTTCCTGATCGCCTTCTTCGTTCTGCCGCTGGTCGACAACACGATCAACAGCTTCGAGAACGACGGTAGCGCCGCGGCAATCGACAACTATGTCCGGCTCTTCACCGACAGCTACTACATCGAGGTGATCGCCCGGACACTCTGGGTCAGCCTGCTCTCCACCCTGATCTGCATCGTTCTGGGCTATCCGATCGCCTATTACCTGGTACGCCATACCGAGGGCTCCGGCGCGTTTCTCATCTTTCTGCTGGTCGCGCCGCTGATGACATCGATCATCATGCGCACTTACGGCTGGCAGATCCTGCTGGCGCGCAACGGGCCGATCAGCAACTGGCTGCTCGATTTCGGCCTGATCGACCGCCCGCTCGCCACCCTTCGCTCGCCTGTGTCGGTCTACTTCGGTGTGGTGCACATCCTTGTGCCCTACATGGTCATCTCGATCGCTTCGGTGCTGCAATCCGTGGACCGCCGGCTGGAAGAAGCCGCGCTGATCCTCGGCGCCAGCCGCTGGCGCGCCTTCTGGCGTGTGACGCTGCCGCTGTCGACCGCTGGAATCGTCACCGGTTCGATCATCGTCTTCATGCTCTGCAACGGCAGCTTTCTGACCATGCTTCTGCTCGGCAACGGGTCCGTGGTGACACTGCCGCTGCTGATCTACCAGCAATTCATCCTGGTGAACGACGCGGGCTTCGCGGCGACCATGGGCAACGTCCTGCTGTTCCTGGCTCTGGCCTGCCTCTACCTCCAGCTCCGCACCGTACGCGGCAGGGGGCATGTCTGATGTCCGGCTCCCATTCCGTTCGCCGCCCCGATCTCGGCCTTATCGCGCTGAAGGTCTACGTCGTCGCCTTCTTCGCCTTCCTGATGGCGCCGATCGTCGTGGTGGTGATCTACAGCTTCTCGGACATGGCCTATACGACCTGGCCGATCACCGACCTGTCGCTGCGCTGGTATCAGAGGATGCTGGAGTACAGGCCTTTCATGTCCTCTCTCGCCTTCTCGCTCCAGGTGGCGGTCGCAGCGGCGGTTCTGTCAATCCTCATCGGCGTTCCAGCGGCGCTGGCCCTCGCGCGGTCAGGATCGCGCTATGCCGAGGCGGTCATGACCTTCCTTCTGGCGCCGCTCTCGATGCCGATGATCCTGCTCGGAGTTGCGCTCCTCTACTACCTGTCGTGGATGGGGCTGGGTGTGTCGAAGCTCTCCGTCGTGCTGGGCCACACGGTCGTTTCCCTGCCCTACATCATCCGGACCGTGGCTGCGGTCTACATCCAGTCCGGCCGCAGTCAGGAAGAGGCGGCGACAATCCTCGGCGCCGGACGATGGCAGGTTTTCTGGCACGTGACGCTTCCCATGGTCCGGGCCGGCATCCTCGCCGGGGCGATCTTCGCCATGCTCATCTCGCTCGACAACCTGCCCATCTCATTCTTCTTCGCCGGTCCGGACACCAACACCCTTCCGGTGGTGATGCTGGCCTACCAGCAAAACCAGTTCGACCCGGCCATTGCCGCGATCTCGACCACGCAAACCGTGATCGCGGTCATCATGCTCCTGATCGTTCAACGGCTCACGGGGCTCCACCACATCATCGGCCAGAAGCGGTGATGCAACCACAAGACAGAACGGGGAAACTGAAATGAAGACCAGATCCTTACTTCTCGCGATGAGCATCGTCGCTTCTGCCGGAGCTTCGGCGCATGCCGAAACCATCTCGGTAACCGCATTCGGCGGCGCTTGGGAGCAGGCCTTCCGTGAGTGCTATGTCGCACCCTACGAAGCCGCTACCGGCAACACCGCCGAAGTCACGGTCGGATCACCTTCGCAATGGGTGAACCAGATCGCCGCGAACCCGCAGGACCCGCCGATCGACGTGCTGGTCAACCTGATGGACACCGCCGCCGTCGCAATCAAGGACGGTCTGGTTGATCCGATGACTGTCGAGCAGGTCCCCAACCTGGCCAAGGTCCCCGCCGCCTTCACCGAACCGCTGCAGGGATACGGCACGGTTATCAACTTCGGCGCCGCCGGTCTCGGCTACATGACGGACCGCGTGCCGAATCCGCCCGCCGACTGGATGGCATTCTTCGACGGCATCATCGCCGGCGACTACGTGGCGACCCTTCCGGGGATCAACGTCGGCTCCACCACGCCGACCGCGCTGCTGTGGAACCTCTTCGACCTGATGGGCGTGCCGCTCGACAAGACCGACGCGGTCATGGAGAAGCTGGTGGCCATGAAGGACAGCGGCAACCTGGTCTTCTACAACGACATGAACCAGTACCTGACGCAGTTGCAGTCCGGCGAAGCCGATATCGGCATCTACTGGGACGGCCGCGCGTGGACGGCGAAGGACGGCGGCATCGACAAGCTGAACTTCTACTACCCGCAGCCGGGCGGCATCATCAGTCCTTCCGTGATCCAGAAGGTCAAGAACGGCTCCGACGAAGGCTGGAACTTCATCAACGTCCTGCTCTCCAAGAGCTCGCAGGAATGTTTCTCGCAGAAGGTCGGCTACCCGGTGGTCAACCAGGACGTCGTCTACCCGGAGCCGCTCGCTTCGCGCGTGCCCAGCTACAAGGATGTCCGCTGGCCTGACTTCGCCGGAATTTCAAAAGTGATGCCCGAGTGGGTCGATCAGTGGAATCGGACGGTCGGACGGTAAAGCCCGGCATTCCCAAGAAAAACAAAGAGACTCTCATGACCATGGCCGCTTGCCGCGTAGGTATCGATGTCGGTGGCACGTTCACCGACTTCGTCCTCGTCAACACCGAAACCGGGAACCTGACGTTCTTCAAGGAGCCCAGCGTTCCCTCAGACCCTTCGGCATCCGTCGAACGGGGGTTGCCGAAACTGGTGGAAAAGGCCGGTGTCACGCCGGCCGACGTGGAATACATCATCCACGGCACGACGCTGGGGCTGAACGCCATCATCCAGCGGCGCGGCGCAAAGGTGGCAATGGTCGTGACACGTGGCTTCAGGGACCTGCTGGAAATCGGCAGGTCCCGCATGCCCGACAGCTACGACCAGCGCGCATCCAAGGAAGAAAGCCTTGTGCCGCGTGACCTGGTCTTCGAACTCGATGCCCGCGTGGGCGCAGAGGGAGACATCCTGGCGCAGCCCTCCGAGGCAGACCTTGACCGGCTGGCCGAAGACCTCGCGGCCACCGGCTGCGCCGCCGTCGCGGTTGTGCTGCTGAACTCCTATCTCCACCCCGAGATCGAGCGTCAGGTGACTGAGGGTCTGCGACGCCGGCTGCCCGAGGTGATCCTGACCGGCAGCTCGGGTATCTGGCCCGAAATCCGGGAATACGAACGCTCGCTGATCGCGGTTCTCAACGCCTACGTGAACCCGCTGATGGACAGCTATTTCACGAAACTGAAAACCCGCCTCGAAACCGTCGGCGTGCGGGGACAGATTTATATCACGGCATCGAACGGCGGCACGCTGTCGCTCGCCACCGCCAACGACCGCCCGATCGAAACGCTGCTCTCCGGCCCGGCATCCGGCGTCACCGCCGCGCAGTTCATTGCCGCCCGATCCGGCCAGGACCGGGTCATCACTTTCGACATGGGCGGCACATCCTCCGACATGGCGGTCTGCAAGGGGAGCGAGCCGGAAAGCACGACCCGGACGCATATCGCCGATTTCCCGCTGGTGATGCCCGTCGTCAACGTCTCGGCTATCGGCGCGGGGGGCGGGTCCATCGTCTGGGTGGACAAGTACGGCGTGCTCAAGGTCGGCCCCGAAAGCGCCGGTGCCGATCCGGGGCCGGTCTGCTATGGCCGGGGCGGCACCCGGCCGACGGTTACCGACTGCTATGTCGCGACCGGCTTGATCGACCCGTCGCGTTTCCTTGGCGGGCGCATGCAGCTTGATCGCGATGCGGCGTTGGCCGCGCTTGCGGAACTCGCGCCGCGGCTCGGCATGGCCACTGGAACCGATATTGCCGAGGCGGCGCTACGCGTCGCCACCGCCCTCATGACGACCGAACTGCGCAAGTCGATGGCGCAGCGCGGCGAAGACCCGCGTGATTTCGCGATCATGCCCTTCGGAGGCGCCGGCCCCACCCACGCCAACATGCTGGCCGAGGACGCCGGAATCCGGCGGATGCTCGTGCCGACGATCCCCGGCACCTTCTGCGCGATGGGCGCCACCCGCGCGAACGTGAAGCGCGACTACGTCCGTTCCCTGCGCCACACGATCACGAGTCCCTCCGAGTCCGATGTCCTGCTCGAAGCCGCCCTGAACGAACTACGCGAAAAAGGGGCGGAGTGGATTTCCGGCGAAGGGTCCGGACTTGGCACGCCGCTGATCTCGGCATCGGCCGACATGCGCTACGCGGGACAGGCGTTCGACCTGCCAGTCCCGATCGACACCTCGGCCCCGGTCCGCGCCAGTGACCTCTGCGAAGGTTTCCACCGGGCGCACGAGGCGCTCTACGGCTTCCGGGACGAGGACAGCGGGATCGAGATCGTGACGCTGCGCAGCCGCATCGAGGCGCGGCTGCCCGAATGGGACGTCGCCAGTCTCCCCTCCACTGCCGCCGCCGCGCCCCGCACCCGGCGCCTGGTCCGTTTCGGCAGCAAGGATCTCGACGTACCCGTCTATGACCGCCCGATGCTGGCACCAGGACAAGTGCTGCACGGGCCTGCCGTATTGGAACAGGAGGACACCACCACATGGGTCCTGCCGGACTGGAGTGTCAGGGTGCATGAAAACGGAACCCTGATCCTGGAAGCGGAAAACGCCTGACGGACCTGAAAAGGCCGTGGGTATTATCGGCATGCCAACCACATTGCCAGTCCAAAGGCCACAAACGACATCGAACCGTCAAGCAAAGCTCAGCTCGGGCGGACGCTCCTTGCGCTCAAGCGAAGGCAGCACCCAATCTGCGTCCTCGAACGCATCGTTTCGCGTGTAGATCGAAGGCGTGACGGCAACACGCAGCCCCGCCGCCTTGGCCGAGCGCAAACCGTTTTCGCTGTCCTCGACAGCAACCGCTTCCCCGGGGCCAAACCCAAGACGTTGAAGCGCGAGCAGGAAGACATCCGGCGCGGGCTTCTTCGCCCCCACCTCGTCGCCCGCCGCGATGACCTCGAAGACCTCCTCCGCCGGACATCCCCAAACGGCTTGCGACAGCGCATCCACGTTCGGACGGTTGGTCGTTGTCGCGATTGCCAGGCGAATGCCTGCCGCACGGGCCTCGTCGATCCATGCCGCCACGCCAGGACGCAGCGGCACGGCCCCGGACGAGATCAGGCCGCAATAGAGCGCCGTCTTTTCGGCATGCAGCCGCGCAATCTCGTCGTCCGAAGGGGCGCCGGCGCCGATATCCTCACGATGCCGGCGCATGCGCTCCTTTCCACCCGTGGTCTTGAGCAACCGGGTGTAATCCTCAATGGACCAGCGCCAATCGATTCCAGCGTTAGCGAAGGTTTCGTTGAATGCCTTGCGGTGCGCCTCCTCGGTCTCCGCAAGCGTTCCGTCGACATCGAATATGATCGCCTTGAGCGTCATGCGGCCCTGCCAAGGACATCTTCAACGAGCGAAGGCAGGGTGGCAAACGAAGAGAAGGCCGCCGTGTGCGGCATCTCCTCGACAGCGCATTTACGGTAACCTTCGGTGAAAAGCAGGAACGGCACCCCGGCGCGCCCGGCGGTTTCCGCATCGACGCCGCTGTCGCCAACATAGAGCCGCTCGCCGGCACCGAGCGCCCCGAATGCCGCATGCAGGGGCGCTGGATCAGGCTTGTGAACAGGCAAGCTGTCGCCGCCCCACAAGGTTTCGAAATACCGTTCCAGATCAAGATGGCGCAGCAGCGCGCGGCACGGGCGGATGGGCTTGTTCGTGCACACTCCCAACCTGTGCCCCGAACGGACAAGCGTTTCGAGCGCATCGCACACAGCGGGATAGGGTTTGGTCAGGTGTACCGCGTCATCGTAGCGTTCGATGAAATCGGCCAGCAGGCGCGCATGCTCCGTATCGGCGATACCGCGCGCCGCGCGCATCTTTTGAACGAAGACGCCGACACCATTGCCGATGAAGTCGCGCGTTTGCTCCAGCGTGACCGGCTCCCGCCCTTCGCGCTCCAGCAATGCGTTTGCGATGCCGTGGATGTCGGGCGCGCTATCGACCAGCGTGCCGTCGAGGTCAAAAACGATCCGCGCCATGTCATGCGGCCTTCGCCGCTGTTTCAGCCGCTGCCCGGATGCTGCGGATGTTGTCGCCGTATACGCCGGGGTTATCGGCGGAACCGCCCCGGAACACCGCCGATCCCGCAACCAGCACATCCGCTCCGGCATCTGCCATCAGCGGCGCGGTGCCGGGGTCTATCCCGCCATCGATCTCGATATGGACGGGGCGGTCGCCTATCATCGTGCGCAAGCGGCGGACCTTAGCGCTCATGTCGATGAACTTCTGCCCGCCGAAGCCCGGGTTCACCGTCATCACGCAGACGAGGTCCGTCAGGTCCAGCAGGTGTTCGACGGCTTCCGCAGGCGTGCCGGGATTGATCGCGACGCCGGCCTTCATGCCGGCGGCCCGGATCGCCTGGAGCGTGCGGTGGATATGCGGTCCGGCCTCGACATGGGCTGTCAGGATGTCGGCGCCGGCATCCGCATAGGCATCGATGAAGGGATCGACCGGAGCGATCATCAGATGCACATCCATCACGCTCTTCACGTGCTTTCTGAATGCCTTCACCGCCGGCGGGCCGAACGTCAGGTTCGGAACGAAGTGGCCGTCCATGACATCGACATGCACCCAATCGGCGCCTTGCGCCTCGATGGCCTGGATCTCGCGCCCGAAGTCGGCGAAATCCGCGGACAGGATGGAGGGCGCGATCTTGATTGTCCGGTCGATGCTCATGTGTAACTCCCCGTTATTCGGCGGCGTCCTTGTTCGTACCCTTGTCGACATCGAGCCCGCCACTGAAAACGCGGCTTGCCCGGATATCGGCTTCCGCGATGGTTGAAAGCGCCGCCGCATCCAGCGGGCCTTTGGCCTGTGTGAACAAGCGGTTTGCCTGGCGCAACCGCGCCCGGTCCAGCGCATTGCGAATGGAGCGGGCATTGGCGAAATGGGGCTGCTTGCGGCGCAGCGGAATATATTCCGCCATCGACTTTTCCGCCTGCTTGTCGAACTTGTAGTTCTGCGCATCGAGCATGGATTTGGAAATCTCGAGCAGCTCCGCGTCTGTGTAGTCGGGGAAATCGATATGATGGGCGATGCGCGAGCGGAAGCCGGGATTGGCGGCGAAAAACCGGTCCATCCTGTCGGCGTATCCGGCCATGATGACGACGAGATCGTCGCGGTTGTTCTCCATCACCTGAAGCAGGATCTCGATGGCTTCCTGCCCGTAGTCGCGCTCGTTGTCGGGCTTGTAGAGATAATAGGCCTCGTCGATGAACAGGACGCCACCCATCGCCTTCTTGAGGACTTCCCTGGTCTTCGGCGCCGTGTGGCCGATGTACTGTCCAACGAGATCGTCGCGCGTGACCGTCACCAGATGGCCCTTGCGCACATAGCCCAAGCGGTGCAGCAGGCCGGCCATCATGTTGGCCACCGTCGTCTTGCCGGTTCCCGGATTGCCGGTGAACGACATGTGCAGCGTCGGCGTTTCGTGGCTCAGGCCCATCTTCTGACGGGCCCGGTCAACCAGCAGCAATGCGGCGGTCTCGCGGATGCGCTGCTTGACGGGCGCCAGTCCGATCAGCGTCCGGTCCAGCTCATCCAGAACCTCGGCGAAGCCGGACTCTTCGTACTCGGCGGCAAGGTCGATGGTCTGCGGCCGGGCTTCTTCGCTTTCAGTGCTCATCTTTGTGCTCCCTGACAGCCACGAGCAGGCATCACCGGGGAAGTTGTCACCTCCCCCGGCTCAACACTTCAGCGCACGTCCCAGGCGTAGGTCTGGGAACGGCCGCGCACATCGGTGCGCTGCATGTGGATCTTCGGTTCCTCGGGCGGCCGGTTGACGATGAAGGACATCATCACCGTTTCGAAGCCGCGCGTGTCGTCGAAGGCCTGCACGCGGATGTAGGCCTCAGGATGCACCTTGCGGCATTCGTCCAGTTCCATCATGGCGCCCTTGGCGTCGCGGAGATCGAACATCGGGTTGCCCCACATTTCCCAGTAGGTGTTCCGGGGGTGCGGGTCGTAGGTGTATTCAAGGCTCACGGCCCACTCGCGGCCGAGAATGTATTCGATCTGGGCCGTGATCTGCTCATCGGTCAGGTCGGGCAGGAAGGAAAAGCATCCTTGGGTGATACGCATGGCTATGGGTCTCCTCACATGGCCGCGGTCGGCGTGGGAACGAAGTCCGACGTGTCGGTCGAGGTGTAGTTGAAGGTGATGTTGCCCCAGGTCTCGAGCGCGGCTTCCAGCGGCTTGCACCATTTGGCGGCCGCGCGCAGGATTTCCGGTCCCTCGACCGTGATGTCGCGGCCCTCGTTGCGCGCGAGCACCATGGCTTCAAGGGCAACACGGTTTGCGGTGGCGCCCGCCTGGATACCCATCGGGTGACCGATGGTGCCGCCGCCGAACTGCAACACGACATCGTCGCCGAACAGGTCGAGCAGCTGGTGCATCTGGCCGGCGTGGATACCGCCGGACGCAACCGGCATGACCTTCCTGATGTCGCCCCAGTCCTGCTCGAAGAAAATCCCGCGCGGGAGGTCGACCTCGTTACGCGTTTCGCGGCAGACATTGTAGTAGCCCTGCACGGTCATCGGATCGCCTTCGAGCTTGCCGACGGCGGTGCCGCAATGCAGGTGATCGACACCGGCAAGGCGCAGCCACTTGGCGATGACGCGGAAGCTGATGCCGTGCGATTTCTGCCGCGTGTAGGTGCCGTGGCCGGCGCGGTGCATGTGCAGGATCATGTCGTTTTGCCGGCACCATTCCGAGATCGACTGTATCGCGGTCCAGCCGACGATGAGATCGACCATCACGATCACCGAACCGAGTTCCTTGGCGAGCTCGGCGCGGCGGTACATCTCCTCCATCGTGCCGGCGGTGATGTTGAGGTAGTGGCCCTTGATCTCGCCGGTCTCGGCGGACGCCTTGTTCACCGCCTCCATGCAGTAGAGGAAGCGGTCGCGCCAGTNNGGCTGCGAGTTGATGTTCTCGTCATCCTTCATGAAATCGAGACCGCCCTTCAGGCCCTCGTATACAACGCGGCCATAGTTCTTGCCCGAAAGGCCGAGCTTGGGCTTCGTCGTCGCGCCCAGCAACGGCTTGCCGAACTTGTCGAGGCGTTCGCGCTCGACCACCAGGCCGGTGGGCGGTCCCTTGAACGTCTTGCAGTAGGCAACCGGGAAGCGCATGTCCTCGAGCCGCGCCGCCTTCAGCGGCTTGAACGAGAAGACATTGCCGATGATCGAGGCTGTCAGGTTGGCGATTGAACCTTCCTCGAACAGGATCAGGTCGTAGGCGACATAGGCGAAGTACTGGCCTTCCTGTCCGGGGACGGGGTCGACCCTGTAGGCTTTCGCCCGGTACTGGTCGCAGGCGGTCAGCCGGTCGGTCCACACCACCGTCCATGTCGCGGTGGAGCTTTCGCCGGCAACGGCCGCGGCAGCCTCGATCGGATCGACGCCTTCCTGCGGCGTGATGCGGAAGAGCGCAAGAAGGTCGGTGTCCTTGGGCTCGTAATCGCCGTCCCAGTAGCCCATCTGGGCATACTTCAGGACGCCGGCGGCGTAGCGCTTTTTCTGGTCCTTTATTTCCGTGGGACCGGACATGTCGTTCATGATCTTGATCTCCCTTGCTGCGTCAGGCGGCTTGCGCCGCGGCGATCTGCGGGTCCAACGTCCCCGCTGCGTAGCGTGCGGCCATCTCGTCCATGGAGACGGGCCTGATCTTGTGGGCCTGTCCGGCGGTTCCGAAGCGTTCGAAGCGGTCGCGGCATAAGGTTTCGAGTTCCTGCATCGCCGGAACCATGAACTTGCGCGGATCGAACTCGGCCGGCTTTTCCGAAGCGACCTTGCGGAACTGCCCGGTCATGGCCATGCGGCAGTCGGTGTCGATATTGACCTTGCGCACCCCCATGCCGATGCCGCGTTCGATCTCCTCGACCGGCACACCGTATGTCTGGGGCATGGCGCCGCCGTGGGCATTGATCAGATCCTGCAGTTCCTGCGGGACCGAGGACGAACCGTGCATGACGAGGTGCGTGTTCGGCAGCTTCTCGTTGATGCGCCGGATCGTCTCCATCGAAAGGATGTCGCCGTCGGGCTTGCGCGAGAACTTGTAGGC